>JBARXP010000299.1:0-39230 GCA_049647405.1 Elainellaceae cyanobacterium
CGCCCGCGAATAAATTGCGGGCTAATCAGTGAAAGCCCTGTTGGGGCTAAGATCCGTCGGCTACCAGTCCCGAAGGGACTTGATCATTTGTAGCCCGCAATTTATTTGCGGGTGTTGGGGCGCAACCATAATGAGAATTGCTGTCGTCTTCTGGAGTGGCTCAGGTGCAGTGGTTCAGATGTTATGCTTTCCAAGCATTGATTCGCAGACGTTGCGGTTGGTACGTTGCGGTAATGAGTGTTGTCTCATGAGTTGATGTTCTGAATTTCGTATTCGCTATTCCCTATGTCTTCTCCTCTTGCTCCGGCCAAATCTGATTGGAATCCTCGATTGCTGCACCCGCTGATGGGTGCGGATCTGGTGACGTTGGCACGAGTTTTAGTCGCCAATGGAGGAGTCGCGCCCCGGTGTCTGCCCCATGCGGCTGTGGCGATCGCCACGGCTCTGGCACGCCTGCCCTTCACCGCCATAGAACAATTCCGCCTCGACCAATTGCGTCGCCAATATCAGGAACAGTTAGCTCAAGAACAGTTAACTCATGCCGCCCGTCCGCCGATCTTCATCGTCGGCCACTGGCGCAGCGGCACCACCTTTTTATACGAAATTCTCTGTCGTTCGTCTCAGTTTTCCTATGTGTCGCCCTTTGCGGTGGGTCTACCGTGGGATTTTTTGACCCTGACACAATGGTTTGGCCATTGGCTAGAGCGATCGCTGCCTGCCGATCGGTTCATCGACTCCATGCAGGTCAACCCTGATTCGCCCCAAGAAGACGAAATCGGCCTTGCGAGTATGCAGTCTGTTTCCTTCTATCACGGCCTTTATTTTCCCAAGCATCTGAAGTCCAACTTTGATGCAGGCATCTTTTTCGACCACTGTACTCCGGCTCAAGTCGATACGTGGCAGCGAGTCACCCAATATTTTTTTGAGAAAGTTCAGCTCCAGCATCCCGGCAAGACGCTGCTGATCAAAAATCCTGTTTACACGGCACGGGTGGCGATGCTGCGGCACATGTTTCCCGACGCCAAGTTCGTTCACATTTACCGCAATCCTTATGTGGTGTATCAATCGACCCGCAATTTCTATCGCAAACTGTTTCGTGAACTCGCGCTCCAGCCGTTTGATCTGGCTGTCGTAGAAGATTTGATTCTCGAAAGTTACCCTCGCATGATGGATGCCGTGCAGCACGACAGTCGTCAGTTGGCCTCAAACCAGTTTTTTGAGATCCAGTTCGAAGCCTTTGAGCAAGACCCGATCGGTCATATCCAAACCCTATATGAAAGATTGGAGCTTGACGGATTTGATGCTGCACAGCCCAAGTTTCAAGATTACTTGAGCGCCAACCAGCGCTATCAAAAAAACCGATATGTCTTTTCACCAGAAGATGCCGACCGGGTCTACCAGCACTGGGGACGCTTCATTGACCAGTGGAAATATCGCTGTCCTTAGGCTCAGAGTTTAACGTGTCAGATACAGTTGCTGGGCCGATGTCAATCTCAGCCTCGATTTCTCCCTGCCAAGGCATAGTCTCTGCGTCAAAGTCGCAGTCATCTTCTTCGTCCACGTCAGCATCTTTCCATTGATCCATCGAGAGACGATCGACTAGGGTGATGGGGCGATCGCCAAAGTCATCAAATTCCAGATCCTGAGGCGTATAGCTTTCCTGTATTCCATGTCGCTCTAGCAAGACCGCCAAATCTTCCAACACATCATTGGCCGACTGATAGCGATCGCGAAATGAATAGCAGGTCATCATCGACAAAACCGTCTCCAATTCTGGGCTAATCGATGCCTTCCCTTGCCAGATAAACTCTCCTGTTTTTGGGTCTTCGGGCAGGCGATCAGGGGGCTGTCCGGTGACGGCTTGAATACCCAACACCCCAACCGCATAAATATCGCTGCTCAGCCGAGGAGTGCCCGCCGCTTGCTCACTCGGCATGTAGCCCCGCGTACCTATGCCGACGGTGTGAGCCTCTACATCTTGATCGTCAAGGAGCTGAGACTGAATTTCTTTGACCGCGCCAAAATCAATCAGCACCAGTTTGTCATCACTGCGACGGCGAATCACATTCCCCGGCTTAATATCTCGATGAATCACACCATAGCCGTGGATAAATTCTAGAATTCGCAGCAGCTCGGTCAGCATTTCGAGGACTTTTCGCTCAGGCAAGGCTTTGCCCAAAAGCAACTCCTGCCGTAAAGGGTGGCCGTCAATAAACTCCTGCACCAAGTAAAACTCATGGCCTTCTTCAAAATAGGCCAATAGTTGAGGAATTTGATTGTGTCTCCCCAAGCGCTCTAGCGTTTCGGCTTCTTTTTGAAACAACCGCTTGGAGAGTTTGAGGAGTTTTAAGTCATTTGTGATGGGCCGCAGTTGTTTGACAACACAGAGCGGATTCCCCGGACGTTGCAGGTCGGTGGCAATATAGGTTTCGCCAAACCCCCCCGAACCCAAAACCTCAACCAACTGATAGCGCCCGACCAAAAGCTTGCCCAAAATCTCTTGGTCTCGCTCTTGGAGCAAATCTCGCAGATCGTCTTGCTGACTGATAATCTCTTGGATGATTGGAGAGCTGGCGTATTGTTTGAGGGCGCTTCGGAGCTGGATTTTGTGAAGCTTTTCGCGAGCCAGTCCTGTGACGACATAGGAGGCTGTACACAGTCCTATCAAACTGATCGGAACCGCCGTCGGAAGAATTTGCTTTGTCCCTACAAAAACAGCGTAACCCACGCCAAACCAAACGGCACAGGCGGCTAAGCCATGCAAAACGCGATGTGTCGTGTGGCTAGGGCGGCTGATGAGAACGCCTGCAACTACGGTTACCCCAAACACAAACAGCCCCCGCACATAGAGATTGGGAAACACTTCGGCGATCGCGCGATCGCTCAGCAGAGTGGCCACCGCATTCGCATGAACCTCGACCCCCGGCATCATGCCCATGGGAGTGTCGTGCATATCTTGAAATAGAGTGGCCGTTGGCCCAATCAGCACAATCTTGTCTTGAAAAAACTGGTCGTTGAGATATTGATCCCAAGCCTCAGAATCAATCACCGTCCAGAATGAAATTCGGGGAAACGTGCCGCTGCCGCCGTAGTAGTAGATGTTGTGCCCCTTGGGAGAAGCAACCTCGATTTGGGCACTCGCTAAACTGGCTTCATCAAATGAGGGTACCTCCTGGCTTAGGCGTCGAAAATATTCGGCCTGTTCAGGATAGAGCTGGGCAAACATCAGCGGAAAGTCACCCGATAGTCGGTGAATTTTGCCGTTCAGATCTCGCCAAAAATTAATGTATCCAATCTCAACATCACCCGTGCGAAAAATGGGATCAGGCTCAATAAGCTGGGTTGACGTGCCTTGCCCCCCCGCAAGAACTTGATCTTCATAACTAGCCGCAATGGTGACGCGCCCGTCGGCCATTTGAAAGGCTTCCAAAAGTTGCTGGTCGTCTATAGCGTTGCTCGGGGCATCAAAGACCAAGTCTAGAGCAACGCTCTTGGCTCCAGCATCGATCAATCGTTGAATCGCTGTCGCGTAGGCTCTGCGTTGCCAGGGCCATGACGCGAGAGGAGCCATCTCACCGTAGATTTCAGGTTCGTCACTATAAAATTCTCCCTGGTCGAGAGACGGTTCATCAATGGCTAAAATGACGATCTCTTCGGGGGGAGATTCGGCCCCTCGAATCTGGAAAAACATCGCCTGACTTTGCCGTTCGAGAATCTCGACTAGACCAACACTTGTGACCGTGGCGATCGCACCTACCGCAGCCCACGTTCCCATCAGGAGATGCCCAAACCCCACCGGAGCTAACCAGGTTTGTCCACGAAGGAGAAACGTTCTGCCATGCCGCCAAAATCGCTTCGGCAAATCTGTAAAGACTGGCTGGGTTGAGTTTTTTACAGCGGTCTCGTCTTTAGATTTTTCAACGATTACCGCATCAGAATCAGATGCGTCAGCAGCAGAGCCATTGGAGGAGTGAGAATTGCGTGTCATAGTGTTGAACTCAGCATTCAGAGCCTTCTCAGGAATTCATTCATCAAGAATTCATCAGTTTCAATGCCCCCTGTTGATGCCTAGCTAACGATCGATTTTCTTATGCAACAACACCTGACGAGGTCGATTAAGCAACATGGCGAATAGATCTGCTTCTACCTGTTCGACTTGATAGTTCAGTTTTTGGTAAAGGCAATTCGCCTGCGCGTTGCTGTCTAGAACATGTAGATAAATGTCGCGAAACCCCCACTGGCGAGCAACCTGCTCACAGCCCAGAAGAAGCTGGTTGCCAACGCCTTGGCGTCGGCAATCTTCTCGCACAGCCAAGTTTGAGAGATACACATACTTCGAGCCAGACTGCCACAAGTTACGCTGACGAACCGACACTTCAACCGTGCCCACAGGTTCTCCAAACGTACGTTCTCCCACTACATTGGAGGGTGACATATTTGAGGGTGACATCTCAGATCGGAACTCCGCAGAGTCTGAGCCAGTATTCTCCCGGCAATGCTGTTGTGGCTGAGTAGCAACCAAACAGGTGTAGTGAGCGGCCTGATTGGTGAGACGCTGCCGCAGATCTTCATAGATGCCCAAGCGCAAGATTGGGATCAACCACTTCATGAGCCCTTCAGGACGATGAAAACTGAGGGTTAAGATATCAGATAGCTCATGCAGATCAACGAGTTGAGCCGTTTTAATCAGGGCTTGCGGTGCCTCTAGAATAATCTCAGGATGAGACTCTGGAGCCTTTGCAAGGAGCTTCAACACAGTTGCACTAATATCAAGACGAAAAAGCGGCATGTCGGTTCAAATCAAGAATTTTGGAGAAATGGACTCAACTCAGGGCATCATCTAGTGCTTAATACGATTGAATTTCGCGTTAGACAGCATATATTCGCTAATATAGCGGAGCCTGGGAAAAAATACAGGTTCAGGGTTGATTCAATTGTCTACAGTCTTTACTCAAAAATTTTTACTCAAAAGTTACGGGTGCGAGTAGCGGCAACTGGTGGAGTGAACTACTGGAGTGAACCACCACTATCGAAAGGGTCTTTATCAAGTTTGACATGGGAACTGCCGCTGACTGAAATCGCTTCTTAGGCAGAGGGTACTTTGAAGTAAGGGCAACAGCAGGTGCAAGGGTGGCGGTTTCATCTCGCGACTATGGCGTGATGATGCGGGGGGCGATACTTCTGAATGCCGATGCCTTACCGCCGATTCTTCCCCTATGTTGGGGGGGCTGCCCTCATGCTCTCAACAGACTAACTATCACGACAAACCTAACTATCACGACAAACCTAAGGAATTAGGTTGAAATGGAACGAACGCAAGAGAACAGGGAACATTGAGTTACAGCAGGCTATTGAATTATGTAAACTTTAGAGAACGCTCATAGAAGGATTGATGCTTCAGCGTAGGTCGCCCCATGTCTTGAAAAGCTTATCTGCATTAGGATTAGCGACTACAGCATCAGAATAGAAGACGTGAGGTCAGCGATTTCACCACGCGATCAGGGTCGAAGAGCTTACGGGTATTCATTAAGTCTAGGTGTCCCGTGGGCGATCGCAATTCTGTGCAGCACGACTCCAGGTTCATTTCGATAAATTTTCTACTCTCCGGTTCATCTCCATACTTGGAGATTACTTGATGACATTTCTGACAGGTCAAACCAAACCAATTCATAAGCCTAAGTTGCTGGTTGTTGACGACGAGCCCGACAACCTAGATTTGCTATATCGAACATTTCATCGGGAGTTTAATGTCTTACGGGCAGAGAGCGGCCCCGAAGCGCTGCAAATTTTAGATCGGGAGGGAGAGGTCGCAGTCATCATTTCAGATCAGCGCATGCCCTCCATGAGCGGAACTGAATTTCTCAGCCTCACGGCAACTCAGTATCCTGATATTATCCGCATCATTTTGACGGGCTATACCGACGTTGATGACCTGGTCGAAGCGATCAATTCAGGCAAGGTATTTAAGTTTGTCACCAAGCCCTGGGACGATGAAGAACTCAAGGCGGTCGTGCGGCAAGCGGTTGATACGCACAACGTCCTCAAAACCCGCACCCAAGAGCTACGGCGTACCCTTCGTCAAGAATCTCTGGTCAACACTGTTACAGGAGCCATTCGAGGGGCGCTCAGTTCCCATCAAATTTTGCAGACCATTGTCGAAACAATTGGCTTGGTCATTGGAGCCGATAGTTGTGTTCTGCGGCCTATTCAATATGGTGCGATCGCCCTCGATACCTATTTATATGTTGATCGCTCTGTCAGTGATTACCTTAATCCTGATCTGCTCAATCAAACTGTATGGGAAGCCACCTCGCTCCAAAGTTTTCAACACACCCCTCAAGATGGAGAAAATTCCTCCGATTCAAACGATCTTGCGAAACCTGCCGCTCCTTTTGCAGAGACTCAACACCCTGATATTGCCAGCCTCAGCGAAGCTGACTTATCTCCAGAGCTGAATGAGGTCTATCGTGAGTTGGGGATTCAGTCGAGTCTTATCGTACCGCTAAGCTATCAAAGCGAATTGATGGCCGTGCTTGCGCTACATCATCTTCAAGCCACCCACACCTGGAACCCCGATGACATTCATCTCATCACTCTGGTTGCCGATCAGGTGGCTCTAGCGCTTTCCCAAGCGCGTACCTATGAGCGCGTCAAAGCGCTGGCTAAACGAGAATCTCTGATAAATATGATCACAACGGTGATCCGTTCGAGTCTCGATCCAGAAGATATCTTTGCCGCCATTACTCAGCAGCTTGGGCAAGCGCTGCATGCCGATGGTTGCGCACTTTCCTTGTGGTCAGCCCAAGACACGTTCGTCCATTGTGTGGGGCTCTATGACGCGACTCGTCCAGTCATGGGTGGCGAGGCTAACTCCTCTGATGCACAAAATGCTCGCTCTTTGGCTGATTCTGACCTAGATTTAGCCCCTGATACGTCAACGTCTTATTCGAGTTCAGAGCCCGACCCTCCAGGAGAGACGTGGATTAGCCCGATGGTTCTTCAGGGAGGCCAACCATCTCTTTCCAGCAATGACTCCGGTTCTGAGTCAGGAGATGTGTCTCTCATCCACCACAATATGAACCACTTGCCCCGATCTGTTGCTCCAATTGAGGGCAATCCGGTGTTGCAGCAGTTAATGCACACCCAAGAGTCTGTTGTGATTAATGATCTCAGGCAGCATCCTGAGATGAATCCAATGGATGTGCCGCTGCGATCGCCCGCCTCTGCTCTATTGGTCGTTCCGTTAATTACGGATGGTCAAATCATTGGCAGCATTTCTCTGCGGCAGGTCAATCAGCCTCGAAATTGGCGAGCTGAAGAAGTTGAGCTGGCGCAAGCAGTAGCGTCTCAAGCAGCGATCGCCGTTCAACAATCGCGCCTCTACCAAACGACTCGCCAACAAGCTGAAAAATTGATCGAACTCGATCGCCAAAAAACAGAGTTCTTTCAAAATATCTCCCATGAGTTTAGAACACCCCTCACCCTAAACATTGGCCCCCTAGAATCGGCTGTAACCGAGGGAGCTGGGCTTGATTATGATCAATCTGTCATTGCATTGCGAAATTCTCGACGGCTGCTGCGTCTGGTCAATCAACTGCTAGACCTACAACGCATTGATGCAGGTCGAATGCAGTCTAGATTTTGCCCCTGTGATTTAGTAGACTTTGTCAGTCAAGTTGTCGAATCATTTCGCCCTTACTGCGAAAAAAGGAATATTGATTTAGTCACTCGATTTGGCGAATGTCCGCTTCTTTATCTCGATGTAGAAAAATTTGACAAGGTCGTTTACAACCTGCTGTCAAATGCGATGAAGTTTACTCCGGCAGGTGGATGCATCTATCTATCTCTATGGACGCAGGGCGATCGCTGCTTGCTGCAAGTGCAAGATACTGGTATCGGCATTCGAGAAGACCAAATTCCTTACCTTTTTGAGCGGTTTAGGCAGGCAGATGGTTCGGCCAATCGCACCTATGAAGGGAGTGGGTTAGGTCTGGCGATGGTGCGCGAAATGGTGGAGCTACACGGCGGCGAAGTTGCGGTTGAATCAGTCTACGGCGAAGGCACAACACTCACCGTCTCGTTGCTGCAAGGCACCCAGCATCTGCCGCCTGAGCAAGTCTCCGATGTGCCAGCAGAAATTGAATATAGCCACGCGCTGATTGAATTTGCTGACCTTGACAATGAAGCCGACGATGAAGACGATGATGAAGACGACAGTGGCGAGTTAGAAGAGCTTGCCGCGTTAGAACAGTCTGGAACAGCGATTCCGGGGTCGGCCTTGCCCGTTCCGGTCACGTTGTCTACGGAGAATATCTCAGAGGCGATCGCCATTACCGTGGGCGAAGGTTCTAGCGCCATGACACCGTCATCGGCCAAGAAGTTTCACATTCTAGTGGTTGACGATAACCCCGACCTGCGGCGCTACGTCAAAGGCATCTTAGAGACAGGAGGTTATCGAGTCTCTGTTGCTCGTCACGGGCTTGAAGGACTACAAACAGCTCGGCGCGAGCACCCTGACGTGATTTTGACTGACCTGATGATGCCCAAAATGTCGGGGCTAGAGATGATTCAGGCCATTCGTAAAGAGGCAGATTTACGCAGCATTCCCATTGTGTTGCTGACTGCAAAAGCCGATGAAGAAACTCGCATTGAAGGGACTGAGAGCGGAGCAGATGCTTATCTCTCTAAGCCGTTTAATCATCGAGAGCTTTTGGCTGAGGTGCGCAACTTAGTTGCGCTCAAAGAAGGCGAGCGTAGAATTATTCAACTCAACACTTATCTGACTGAGTCTATTCTCAAACGATTTTTGCCTCCATCGTTGGTCACTAAAGCCGCCCGTGGTGAGTTGAGTCTAGATTTGCGCCCAGAGCCTAGGCTCGTGACTATCTTGTTTAGCGACATTGTCGGGTTTACGCAGTTATCAAATACGCTGCGATCGCGCCGAGTTGCCGAGTTGCTAAACGAATATCTGACTGAAATGACCCACGCCATTTTTGAACATGGTGGCACTGTTGATAAGTTTATGGGCGATGCCATTTTGGCTATTTTTGGAGCCCCAGAAGAAACGAGCCCCAACGAACAGGTGAGGCAGGCGATCGCATCTGCACGGCAAATGCATCGGACTCTCGAAAAGTTGAATGCAAACTGGCATCACCAAGGGATTCCGGAAGTCCAGTTTCGCTGCGGCATCCATCAGGGCACCGCAGTCGTAGGCATGTTTGGCAGCATTGAACGCTCGGACTACACAGCCATTGGCCCAAGCGTCAATATCGCCGCTCGCATTCAGGAAGCCGCTGATCCGGGCAGCATTCTCGTATCTGCTGCCGTTGCCGATTATTTAGACGATACTGTCATTCAAAAATACAGTCCTCTTAAACTCAAGGGAGTCGATGAGACGGTGCTGACCTTCGCAATCAAACCTCGTCACCACGAAGATGACGAGTAGCTATTGCGATCGCCACGGTTTTTGTAGAAGGCAGATTGTAAGATGGATGATCCTAGGGGTGATCCGTGGATGATCTTGCAGAGAATATGAGTCGCCTTTACAAAAGAGAGGGGGGGTAGGCAAAGTAGAGAGAGTAACTTCAAATTTGTTGAAATTTGCAAAGTTGAGAACTCGTCAATTGAATTGAGGCGATGTGATTTAACTGATCGAAGATTTCTTATTGAAAATTTCATAGGATTCAAACTCTTGTTAAGAATCTCTTGAAGCTTATTCCAAATTCTTTACTAAGAGCCCATAAAATTGCTAGAAATGTAAGGAGGTGTTCGCTATCTGCATAAGTCCATATCGCATCAGCTCATATCGAGGTTTCAGTCCCTTAAAACTAGAACCATGATCATTGTGCTTTGCCGATAGTACCTTGCTGGAAGTAGTTCAGAGTTATTGCAGGGTGAGCATGACCAACTTCGCAGCAAAAGTTATCGTGCTTAACCAGTACTTTTTTAACCCGTACTTTGCAAGCCCGCTAGCAGACTGCCTGAGTTCAGCGATCGTGAGATATTAACTCAGACTTCTCGAAAAAATAAATTTCAAAACAAGTTAGAGTGCACCTTCAAAGGTTTCAGTCTCTTAAAATTGATAAGATAACAGATAGGCAGGGTTGTCTTTCAGCCTCAGAGATTTTTCTGAAAAAGCCATTTTGAAGAGGATAAACCTGATTTAGACTTCCGTAAATCTAACCAATCACGGTGTAGATGCTTCAGGGTAACTTCCACAATTCTTCTGAAAGCTCTTGTCTTAGAAATGCACATTCTTATATTAGGGGCGATCGCACATTCATATTGAAGCTAGTCGAAAGACGCGCCGTTTAGAATATTATTTCAGTCTAAATCTTTAACCTGCTGTGCAGCCTGTGACGCTGTGTAGCCTGCAACAAAGGATCTACTCTCCTCGCATCTTCATTCTCCATTTTGGATTGTCGGGACTATGAGCACCATGTTTTCTCAACTTAAG
The DNA here is from genome assembly GCA_049647405.1 of Elainellaceae cyanobacterium. Taxonomy (GTDB): domain Bacteria; phylum Cyanobacteriota; class Cyanobacteriia; order CAKZMO01; family CAKZMO01; genus CAKZMO01. Next base: position 10,457 of record JBARXP010000299.1, read on the forward strand.
CACTTGTCTAGTCGCATATCTTCATGTGATCGGTTCTCAGAAATATCCAATCAGGTGAGCAACGCTTCGAGTTTGTCAAAGCCGAAGAAAACTGAGCAGGGACTCACATTAATGGAGTGCATCGTGGCGATCGCAGTCATTGCACTCACCAGTGCCATGATTGGGCCACCTTTAGTGCTGGCCGCAGCGACACGTCTGCAAAATCGTCGGGCTGAACAAGCTTCCCAGATTGCACAAGGTGAAGTTGATCGAATTCGTACTCTAGTCACACTCAACCAACATGAGCGTCAAGTCTTGCCAGAAGTGACAGGCGAAGCAAATCTCGACGCCGAAGCAGCACCTGGTGGTGCCATTGACCAGATGCAATCGATAGACAGCAATTGCCTCGGAGTAACTCCTTACGATGGTGATCCACTGCCTCTAGGACAAGCACTTCCGATTGATATTGACGGTGATTGCGAAGAAGACTTCTTGATGCAGGTGTTCCGAGACGAAACCGCCATCTCTGAATCCGAGGATGATCGAGTAGATGAGGGACGCCCCAGCAGATTTAGCATGATGGTTAGGGTTTACGCAGCAAGTGCTGGAGAAAATTTCGGAGATCTTGAGACGGAGCTAGCCTCTCTGAGATTTACGTCAGGACGAGGTAATCAAAGTCAAAGACCTTTAGCCGTTGTGAAATCTGAAATGAGCTGGAGCGATTCTGATGGCTCGCTTTTCTGCTATCACGGCGACTGCGATAATTAGAAATAGAATTTTGTCAAATTATCCTGGTCGACAACCATCTACATAGATAGAGCTAATCACCCATGCTACAAAAACCTTCCACCTTTAAATTCTTAGTTCGGTCTCTAATGGGGTTGCGTCAACCTTCTCCTGTAGAAGGAAAAGAGAGAGGGTTTACCCTGATTGAACTGTTAGTCGTGGTGCTCATTGCTGGAGGCATTATCTCTGGCCTCATGTATTTGGTTGTTGAGCTGCTCACTGCCGACCGAGTCGAAGCGTCTCGCACCCAAACGCAACAGGAGATGCAGATGGCTCTCGACTACATCAGCACAGAGCTGCGTCAAGCCGTGTATGTCTACAACGAAGAGTGTATGAGCGATACTGCCTTCGGGAGTGTTGCTGATGAAGACTCGAACTATTGCCCAGGCTTATACAATCACATTCCAGCCGATTTGACAGATGCAGATGAAAATCCGATTCTTGCTTTCTGGAAACAGCAGCAGCTACCACTTTCAGTGCGCAACGCATGTAATCCCAACACCGCACCTTGCATTACGGGTCATTCCTACGCTCTTATTGTATATACGTTAGACACCTCTGACAGTCCTACCTGGAGTGGAGGGGCTCGAATTCGCCGCTATGCCCTCACTCAATTTCAAGCAAATGGCGATGAGACTGCGGGATATGTGAATCCAGGCAGCTTCAATCGAGACTTTCGATCGTGGCCTTTTTATACCGAAGAAGGTGAAGACACTCGAAGTAATCAGCAGAATGGAAATCCTGGTGGAACAGCACAAGTCTTGGTCGATTTTGTAGACGATCGAGTCAGGGGTGATATGGACGCTACTCAATGTCCGGGTGGGTACACTCTCACATCTGATGAGACTGTTCCTGCAGACTTTGCAAACAGTTTTTATGGTTGTGTCAGAGACATGGAAGGCACCATTGAAGGTGGCCAAAATCGCGACACGCTTTTGTTTCTACGAGGAAACCCCAGCGGGCGACCGGGTATGGGTACCAATGTGGGCAGGACTAATTTTTTACCTACGTTAGAAACTCAAGTATTGAGTCGTCCCGTGCTGGAGAAACAGCCTGTTAACTAGAAGATTGAGTCCAATACCCTGATTTTATCGTCTCACTGGCAGTGAAGCTGCGCCGTACAAGATATGAAAAAGCGACATTTCCCTCAACAATCAACAGCAGGCTTTACGATACTGGAAGTCTTAGTTGTCGTGGTCATCATCGGCATTTTGACGGCGATCGCCGCTCCCGGCTGGGTTTCGTTTATGAACCGTCAACGAGCCATCTCAGCCAAAGATCAGGTTCTTCAGTCGGTTCGAAGCAGTCAAGCTGAAGCAAAGCGGAGACGACGACGGCAGCCCATTGAGTTATTGCCTGCCGCGACTGAAAATGACCTTCCTGAACTCAATATGAATGGAAGGGTTGAGGTACTGGGGCAAGGCGAGATCGTCCCTGGCAATATTCAGCTAACGACTGAAGATAATCAGGGCAACAACTTTAATGCTTTAGTGTTCCGAGAAGACGGCACCGTGTCAATTGACGGCAATGACTACGCTGATTTTGGAGGCGCTGCACCCGAGCTTCCCGTCATGATTACGGTCGAAGCCCCTCCTAACTCGGGGAGAAAGCAGTGTGTCATCATCGATACGATCCTAGGATCAATTCGATCAGAATCTAATGACGATTGCGAGATCCCAGACTAAAGCGAGAACGGGACATCAGAAATCGCACGTCGTTCATCTCGGATACCGATAGCTAAGACGCTGGGGATCGCTACACAAGACCCTTTAACTAACGCTAGTGACTGGCTGGCATTGCTCGTAGCAAATCGAGAAATCGGAATACCGCTGGGGAGTGAAGCGCATCAGCAAGAATGGCTGCTCCAATACTTCGCATTAGGGGAATGGGGAGCGATCGCACCTGCACATCAGCGGGAATGGGCATAGCGGCTAATCGCGGTAAGATAGCAGCCCCTAACCCTTGAGACACCATACTGACAATGGTGGAGTCTTCTTTGACTTCATAGGCAACACGGAAAGATTGATGCCAATTTTCCCAGTGGGTTCTGACCACCGTTGTGCATTCTGCATAGTTGTAGAGAATAAACGAATAGCATTCTAAATCACTCCAGGCTAACTGCTTGGGAGCCAAACGGGTAGAAGGGGGCAAAAGCACCACAAATTCGTCTTGGACAATCTCCCAGGTATCGAGATCTTCCCCAGCACGGGGTAGAGGCATGAGCCCAATGTCTGCTCGTCCGTCTCGTAGCGCCTGTTCCACGCTGTTGGGGTCATTTTCATCCAAGAGCACTTCAACATCAGGATGCTGTTGAGAATATCGGGCAATCAGAGGGGGCAACAGATGTGTTGCTGCGCTCCGAAACGATGCAATTCTGACGCGGCCTCGCTGTAGTCCTTTCTCTAGATAAGCCTCATACACAATGTCGTTTCTCAATTGAAGTATTTGCTTCGCATGATTCATAATGCGCTCACCAAACCGAGTTGGACGTGCGCCAAAACGCCCACGCAACAGGAGCGAAACTCCAACTTCTTCCTCCAATGAGGCGATCGCCCGACTCACCGCCGATTGAGACACATCAAGATTGTGAGCAGCCTCTGAAAAACTCCCATGCTCAATCACGGAGAGAAACACCTGCAAATGGCAAACGTTCATTCTTTCCCTGTCTCCTGGCTTATGCTGTCTCAATGCTGATCATCCGTCCTTTCCTGGGAAAAGATGGTCTTCAGAATAGCCGTTTCGTTCGCGGCCCTAAACTCAGAGTCTGAACGATACAATCAATCAGCTTCAGGAGGCCGTGGATCTTCCAACGGATCTGCTTCAAGAGGCAGTGGCTCTTCCAACGACACTGCTTCATTCTCTGATGATTCTTCTGGCTGATTTATATCAGGCTGCGACTCAGACGTGCGAGGTCTTGGGGTAGCCTGAGGATGAAATCGAGGATGCAGGAGCGATTCTACCGGAGTATTGTGCTGAAAATGTTGGGTCACGATCTGATGCACATCTTCAGGCTTAAGCTGGCAATACCACGTTTCGTCAGGCATCACACGAACCGTAGGCCCAGAGCTACATTGACCTGTGCATCCGCTCTTCATAACAAAAAAATTGTGTTCTGAAGATTTGGCGCTTTGAAACGCATCATAAACGGCTTCAGATCCGTTTCTCAGACAGGATCGGTGATCGCACACCATGACGCACCGTCGCTGTTTAGGTATAGGTGAAGAAGTTGATGAATAACTCACAAAAGTGATGTTGAAGAGTGTGACAAATAAAGTGACGGGAGGGAGAATGTTGTCGAAGAGCTGCTAATCTCAACAGTCGCCAGCAGCATGTAGCCAACAACCACATCATCCACGTCTTGAACCTATCTTAATTTTTAGCGAATGAACAGAGCATTCGACAATTACTGCAATCTGGGCGATCGCGTCGCAACCAATAAAACGATTGAAAACAAGTAGCGCAAAGTCCAGAGATGCCCTGTTTCGTCAGGATGCTGTCGTGGGAAGACTGAATGCAATAGTTGGTGCATCTGCCCGGTGAGATACTTACCGGGTACTTTGTATAGCAGGTTTTCTCACTGTCACTTGATTATCTCCTTTAACCCAAGATCCCATGGCTGATTTAGAACTATTGAGTATTCTCAAGCGTAGCGTCGATGCCTGGAACGAATGGCGACAGACTCACCTACGTCCAGGGTTACGCCCTGACTTCAGCGGTGCCAATCTTCAACAATTAGATCTCAGTCGTGCTGATTTGCGACGAGCGGTTTTATCGGGAGCAGATCTGAGCGGCTCTCAGCTCAATAATGCGATTTTGACTAATGCAGAAATGAGAGAAGTGAATCTCAATCAAGCATCTTTGAAAAATAGCGATTTGTCAGAAACAGATTTGAGCAAATCAGAGATGATGAATGCCAACCTTGAAAATGCCAACTTGGAGAGGGCAAAACTCACTCAAGTCAATCTCTATCGAGCACAATTGTCAGGGGCAAATTTAAGCCGAGCAGATTTACAACATGCAGATCTTCGAGTGTGCGACTTATCCCACGCTAATCTCAGTCGTTCTAATCTGAAATATGCGATATTGACCCTTGCCGATTTACAGCACGCAGAGCTGCGGGGCGCTAATCTCAAAGGAGCGGATTTACGATCGACCGACTTGTCAAGAGCCTCGATGGGCGGGACAAATCTTGCCCGAGCTAATTTGAGTTTTGCCTATATCGAGCGAGCAGTTTTACAGGGCAGTTCTCTGCGGGAAGCGATCTTCGAAAATGTCGATGTCTTTCGCGCTAATCTAAACAGTGCCGATCTGAGGGGGGCAAAAATAACCGGAACAGATTTGAGCACTGCTCTCTTTGATCCTAAACGCCTGAAACGCTAAAGTTCAAACGCTTTCACGACTGAGACTCAAAAACTTACCCATTCAAATAACAGTCTGGAAACTTAACAGTCTGCCAGTTTTCAGGTCAAGCCCCTCAACCGTGGTCTTCTCAGAGCCACTCCTGAGCAGATGCTCCAGAGGAGTATGCCGCTGGAGGGTTTTCCGGCTCTGTAATGTGAGATATCTTCACTTTAGGTGTCTTAAAGATATTGAGATAATCTTTATCAGATATTGAACATAGCCTAAAGCTACTTCATAGACTCAATGACGTCACTACACTCAGCACCGTAAGTCTTGTCAGGTGAGTCTCTCAGTATCGATTAGATAGTTACTCACAATGCTCACAAGGAGACTACGACCATGAAAATTTTGCGCTATGTACTAGGAATTTTGCTCCCTCCACTTGGAGTACTGCTCACCTACGGATTCAGTACGACGTTGCTAATCAATGTTCTTTTATGCTGCCTAGCTTGGTTTCCTGGGATTATTCACGCAGTGTGGGCGATCGCCAAACACGATGAACTAGCCCGACAGCAAGAAGAAGCTGTGTAAGGCCAGATTCAGAGAATCACAAACAGCAACAGTTATTGAGCAACAGTCATTGAAAACGAGAGACGGAGCAAGCATCATGACAGGATTTCTTTTAACAACACTCATCACAGCATTAAGCCTATTAGTTGCCGACTTGATCGTTCCAGGAGTGGGAATTTCAAGTTTTGCAGCTGCGCTTTTGGCAGGCGTATCGTTAGGAGTTGTAAACGGCTTTATCAAGCCTGTTTTATCGCTCTTGTCTTTGCCCGTCACGATTGTGACGTTAGGACTATTCGCCCTTGTCGTCAATGGGTTGTGCTTCTGGATGGCATCAGCCCTAGTTCCGGGCTTCACTGTTCATGGCCTACTGGCCTTTATATTCGGCCCCATTGTGCTCTCAGTTGTGAGTACTTTCTTGAGCAACTACTTTGCTGAAAAGGGAATCATAAAGTCGAATCTCGAATCAAGTTCTGGTGGCGTGATCGAAGTGGGTCGCCAATAGAACCCCAAAAGAAAACGGGCTGTAGGGAAGAACCATCAGTAGGAAAATCGTGCGGAGTACCTTAACTGAAGACTCCAGCGGCTATTGAAAAGTTAGTCCGCTCCTTGGAGAGCAAGTTGAATTAGGGCGACCTACATCTGACCTACATCTATTGATTAATACCTTCTGCTTGGGAGCTTTTATCTATCTCCCTAAAAGCAGAAGGTATTGTCTTAAATGGCTTTGAGTAGATTGGAAAGAATTCCTCGCAACTGCAACTTGTGCATTCTGACCGTAGCTAGGGCGCAACCGTCAGAACGCAACCGTCAGGACGCAACTATTGTGATCTGTATCATTCGGAAGTCTACGAAAAATCACTGATTTTGCCGACAGTCGTCATCGCATCATCCCCAAAAATCAGGGATATTGATGATACAAGCTGATTCCACCCAAACTGCCATGCAACTCGACGCTGCCCTATCTCTAAACTCCCTGGAAGACATCATTGCTCGCATCTTCTTGTCTCGCCGCATTACTCGCCAAGATCAGCAGCTACTCATGCATCTCGGGGCACAGGCGATTCAAGATCAAAAGGCGCTTAAGTTGATTAACTCAGTCTTTGATGCACTCCGACAGGGGCTGCTGCGGGTTGTAGACTAGTAGCCAAATCGGTCAAGATTGTTAGGAGAAAATGCCATGGCTAACAGTACTCAGAAAAAGCTCCGCGTAAACCCCTTCAAAAGCTATCGCGATCCAGTCACAGGGCGTTGGATCGTTGTTAAAAAGAGCGATAACCAGTATCGCTTAATCTGAACCGACCTTCTCTAGCCTTATTCTCTTTGTGTAAAACTTCGCAATACATATGAATAGATACTGCAAAAGCGTGCGAGATAGGCTTCTTCTATGCCTGGTCTCGCACGCTTTGCCTTGTGCCATTTTCAATGGGATAAAGCTCTGACTCGTCAGCCTGTGTGCTTTCTAAACTCTACGCCCTTCGAAAGCCGCCTTGATTTAGAACTTGTTGAGATCAATACCAGCTTCTTTAGCCATTATCGCGATACCCCGAGTTTTAAGGGTCTTAATCGCTTTAGTTGAGAGGTTTAGCTTAACCCAACGATTGCCTTGAGGCCACCATATCCGCTTTGACTGCAGATTTGCTCCCTGAAGCTTTTTGGTACGGCGATGGGAGTGAGAGACGGCATAAGCATTATTAGCTTTTTTGCCTGTTAAAGCACATTTGCGAGACATAATGATTTCCGTTTTTGACGTAAGACGGCACAGTTCACTATCATATCTCATTGCGAGCTGACAGTCACGACACAAATCTGAAAGTCAGCAATTCTCGGTATGGCTGTGCCACAACGCTTGCAACTGAAGTGCGAGGTGCAAAACATAAAGTTCCGCCGGGACTGCCAGTCGATGGGGCTAAGAATCAGCAAAGCTTTTGCTGATTCGCCTACACGTTTAGTCGAGGGCAATCTGGAAGCGTAGCCAGAGCCGATTTGACCATATTGAGAATTGCTGTATGGGTCTGCTCAGAGTTGAAGAGAGCAGCCAAGAGTTTTACCCTGAGCCCAAGACGCCGCCTTTAACATGTTTGGTCATGTGAAGAATATCATCGAATATTCTCTAGCTATTGCCATAATATATATAGAAGCTAAAATAACGGTTGCGGTGTTAGATCACAGCCGTAGAAATTTATGTTTAGTTCTTTGTGAAAGGTGACGTGCTGAAGTGCAGAACCAGAGAGATATGGAAACAGAACGGGCTAAGGCGATTTCTCACGAATAACATACCCAGTGCTTGCATATTCTTTGTGAAGCGCGCATGGCACGGGATAATATCTTGCTCAAGCATCATCTAAGTCACGTACTCATACGTATTTAGTCGTAGAGTCAAAGTCAGAGAATCAAAAATATATTCTCACTATTTGTGAAATAACTTAGACGAGACTCGGGTTTTATCTGAGCTACTTTGCAACAGTAGATTATCTTATATTGCAGACGATACCAGATATGCAAGAGCCTAGTTATCAAGCTGCCAATCTTGCCATTGCTGCAGCTTATTGGTGTATTCCTGCGATTTTATTGTATTGTTGGCGGCGCTATGCGCCAAACCTAAATGCAGGTGGATTGCTCCTCTTGGCAGCCGGGTTTGTGGGTTCCTGTGGCACGATGCACGCCATTGGGGTGTTTACCCACGATAGTCGATGGATGTATGGACATTGGCTGACCGCAGGGATTTCTTGGGCGGTCATTCCGCCGTTGGTGGTTTTATTTCCCAAGCTGTTGCAGAGCGCCACCCTACAGCAGCTTATCATTAGCCGTTCTTATGATGGCATCTGTGTTTTGCAGGCTGTGCGCGATCGCCAAGGTGACATTTTAGACTTCACTTGGGTTTTAGTCTCCCCCGCAGCACGACGGATTTTGGGGCGAGAAGACTTGTTGGGGCTGTATCTCAACCAAGAATATCCAGACCCAGTGACTCAAAGAATTTTTCGCCACTATTGTAATTTGGTCAATCAGACCGAGGAGAACTACACCGATGAAATCTCTCTCCCTGGCATTGACTCCAAATGGATGCAGTTCACCGCAAACTATGCTGGCTCTGATCGAGTGGTTGTCGTTTTTAGAGACGTGACTCAATTGCAGGAGGCTGCGTTACATGACCCGCTGACGGGGCTCTACAATCGCAGCATTCTCAAGTGGTATGAGGACGATGTCCGCGCTTTTCTGTATATCGATTTAGATTATTTCAAGCTCGTGAATGACACGGCAGGGCATGACGTCGGTGATGCGCTGTTAGTCGAGGTCGCTCACCGCTTGCAGCGTACCATCCGTCCAGAAGATGTATTAGTGCGTTTGGGTGGCGACGAGTTTGCAGTGCTGATCCAAACGCATAAAGCCGACTCTCTTGAGGAGGTGACACAGCGGGCTGCCGAGCGTGTTGTCTCAGCCATTGAACAACCATTTAAACTCAACGATTCACTTTATCAATTAGGCGTATCGGTAGGATATTGTTGCGGGGCCTATACGATTACGGAAGCGATGCGCAAATCTGACATGGCTCTACGTCTGCGAAAAGAAAATCGTGCGCTATCGTCGGTGGTTGCCTACAGCTCAGAAATAGAAACACTCGCCCAAGAACGTCACACCTTAGAACAAGAACTGAAGACGGCGATCGCCCAGAGACAAATGGTTGTGTATTATCAGCGAGTGGTTGACTTACAGAAGCCAGACTATCCCACCGTTGGCTTTGAAGCGCTGCTGCGATGGCATCATCCGACTCGGGGCGTCGTCTTGCCCAACGATTTTATTCCAGCGGCTGAGCGGTCTGGTTTGATTCATCTGATTACTGACTATGTCGTGATTGAGGCTTATCGACAAGCCGCCATTTGGAATAGCCCCCTGCACTCCTTCAAAATGGGTATTAACCTTTCTGGAGTTGACCTGCGCCGCAACGGGTTGGTAGATGTCATTGCTAAAACTTTAGACCAAGATCTGATGAGGTCAGACCTGATCATGTTTGAAGTGACTGAAAGTGCGTTTGCCGATGTGGGGAGTATGCAGGCTCAGCGCATTTTTCAGGAAATTCAGAAAACTGCGGCGAAACTAGCCATTGACGACTTTGGCACCGCCTACAGCAGCCTTGAAAATTTGCTGCTTATGCCTGTCAATGCTCTCAAAATCGATCGCACGTTTATTTCAGGAAATCATGCTGATCTTCAACTTTGTAAGAGTATTTGTGCGATCGCCGAGCATTTTAATCTAACGACGATCGCCGAGGGCATTGAAACTCAAGAGCAGGCAGAACAGCTTCGGTCGTATGGGGTACAGTTTGCTCAAGGCTTCTTTTTCCCAGAGGGAAAACCGATGACAGCATCTGAAGTTGATTGCTGGCTTCAGTCATTAGTCTCTTCCGCTGAATCAGTCATACGCTGATTCAACTCTTCATTTGCTGGGGTAGCCGATTGTGTTTGGGTGTTGAACTGCCCTTGAGTTTGCTCTTGAAAACGATATGACACGGTGTAGAGAGCGGCCAAAATTGTCCAATTCAGGGCATTGGTGCGGACATCGTAGAAGGTGATGTCAAATAGCGCAAACCCAACGCAACCAAAAAATGCAAGCAGATAGGCTATGGCGATCGCCCGATTCTCCTGCGAGCTAACTTGATGATTGGGGCGGAAGCTATACCGCACGGCTCGATAGCAGACAAACGCCACCATTACCGTCAAAATTATCATCACCATAAGCCCTGACTCGGCTCCAAGTAGCAGCCAAATATTGTGGGGATGAAAAATATCTTGGTATTCCGGATCGATGAGGCGAGACGGATAGAGAAACTTGAAGCTGCCCAAGCCCCAGCCCAGCCAGGGGCGCTGCTGAATCAGGTCAAGGGCAATTTTCCACAAGCCCACACGGGGGTCGTCGGTGACGTTCAAAATCGAAATCTGCCGGACTCCAAGGCCAAAAGTTATGGCTCCAGTGGCGATCGCCCCGACCACGCCTGTCAAAATTGCGATCATCCGACGGCTTAACCGAGCGACTGAAACAAAGATTAATAGCTGAATGAGGGCGATCGCCAAACCGTTGCGCGACCCGGTGCAGAAAATGCCGACCAGATTCAGCAGCGTCATGCCCACAAACATCGGCGGGCGGATGGGAACAACAAGGGGCCGAATGCACTGTAAGGCCACCATGCCTAAACCTAAGCCCAGCACGACCACCAGATAGCTCGCCATGACATTGGGATGATCAAACACGGTCATAGCGCGTCCGGCATGGGGAGCGGAGTGAATGGCATCAACCCAATTGATGGCCTGCCACGACTTAGGCAATCGGGGCGACTTGAGCAAATATTCGCCCACCGCAATTAGGTTGATGGGAATAGCCGTGAGAACGAGGGCGATCGCCAGCCGTTCAAACAGCGCTGCCGTGCGAAACAGTCCTGGCAGGTAGGCAAACATCAGCATGTAGGGCAAAAAATTTGAGAGCTGAAGAAAGGCTTCGCCGGGATAGGGCGATCGCCCAGCACTGACCATCATCAAACTGCTCGTGGTGACCAAACAGCCAACGGTTAGCGGATCGAGGCACGGCCTTCGAAACGCGCGAATTAAGTTAATCAGCACGACCAAAATGCCCACCATGCTGACATAAAACAGGTAGGGCAGCAGCGCCAGACTGATCAGAAATAGCGGATCGTTAAACGGAGCCAACTCCGCTTCTTTCATGTTGCGCCGTGGAACCTTAATAAGCGCCTTCACCGACCACAACCACCCAAACAGTGCGCAGCAAAATGTAGATATCGAGCCAGACAGACCAGTTGCGGACGTAGTAAGCGTCTAAATTGACTCGCTCTTCGTAGGAAATATCGTTGCGGCCAGACACCTGCCACATGCCCGTCAATCCGGGTGTCACCTTACTGTAGAGAGCCAGCTTATCGCCATAGCGCCAGATTTCCTCATCGACAATGGGGCGCGGCCCGACGAGGCTCATTTCTCCCCGCAAAATATTCCAAAGCTGGGGCAGCTCGTCTAAGCTGGTTCGCCGCAAAAAACGACCGATCCGGGTCACCCGAGGATCGATCTTTAGCTTATGATCCTTGTCCCAGCTGTCGCGCAGTTCGGGATGGAGACGCAGATAGTCTTCTAAAACCTGATCGGCATTTTGCACCATCGAGCGAAATTTCCATGCCCTAAATCGGCGTCCGCCCTGACCAATGCGCACCTGGCGATAAAAAATTGGCCCCGGAGAATCAATGCGAATCATCATCGCCGTGAGCATCAAGACGGGCAGCAGCAGCGTTCCGCCAATCAGCGTGCAGAGCAAATCAATCATAAATTTGGCGAAGCGAGGCCCCGGCAACAGAAGCTGCTGACGCACCTCTAGACCCAAAATTCCGCCCAGATCTTTGGCGGCGACCCAGAGGCTGGCAAATCCAAACAAATCAGGAATGATCAGCAGATGGGCGAAGGTCTGACCATAGCGCTCTAGCAGGTCTAAAAGGCGCGATCGCGGCACTCCGGGCATCGCCACAATGGCGTAGGGAATGCGACGCAGCCGAGCCAAGCGGGGAGCCATGCCCAAACCGCCGACGACAGGCACACCATGCAAACTACCGCGCTTCTCTGGGTCATCATCTAACACCAGCACGGGCTTCAGGCCAATGCGGGGACGACGCTGTAATGTACGAATGACCATTTCTCCAGTTTGGCCCGCCCCTAAAATAATCACCGGATAGCCCCACCAGTGACGGGGAGCAAAGAGAGCCCGACAGATGGCTCGGCTGACATGCACCAGCAGCAGCGACAGCAGCCAAGCAATCAGAAATACGCTGCGAGAAAAGAGAGTGGCTTCCTGAAATAAGAAGATCGCTGACCCCAAGACGAGATAGATGAGCGTGGTAGCGACGCTGATCCAACGCAATTCATCGACTGGGCTGATGGCAACGCCGGGATAAAGCCCCACCGTGGCATAGGCAATGATAAATAATCCCAAAAGCGGCCAAAACTGCCAGTACAACCCCGATGAAGCGTTCAAATCTCCGTCTACCCACAGCCCTAGATGAGAGGCCAACAGTCCGGCGATCGCCAACCCCAACAAGTCAGCTCCGATCATGCACATGATAGTCGGCCACGATCGCGTTGAGACTGTGAGAGCCGAGAGGGCGGGTTTGAGCGCTCGGTTTAGCTGCATCCGTTCACGTCATCATCTACTACTACACAGCATCTGCCGCCTCTTGATTGAGGAACGGAAAAATTGAGAAGTGGAAAAAGAGTATCGCAAGGGGAGGGCTGCTAACACTGTTTAATACTGTATGCCATTCTCGACACAAAACTTTGTCCAGGTTGTTTCGACACATTCAGAAAACTCTCGTTGAAACCGCTCAGGCGCAAATCTCTCAGCCTGCTGCCTCAAGATCTCAATGTCAAATGGGTCGGTTCTAGCCTCAAATGACTTCACCGCATTGACTAGGCTTTCCAGGGTTTGTTGAGGAAACAAGATTCCCGTTTTTTCATGAATCACCGTTTCAGTGATGCCCCCTTTGCCATAAGCAATCACGGGTGCGCCTGCGGCCTGGGCTTCTACGGCTGCAATGCCAAAGTCTTCGTCTGCCATATAGACAAAGGCTTTACAGCGATTCATATAGTCTGCGATGACGGCATCGGGCTGGGGCGGCAGCAGCGTAATGTTGGGCGTTGCCAGGTGTTGCAATCTGGCTTTATCTGGCCCGTCTCCCACAATAATCAGCGGATAGCGGAGCTGGGCAAAAGCTTCGACGATCAGATCTACGCGCTTATAAGGCACAAATCGGGATAAGACAAAGTAGAAGTCGTCGCGCTGGCGCTGGGGCTGAAACCGATCGACGCTGACCGGAGGATAAATCACCTGGGCTTGACGGCGGTAGGTTTTCCAGATGCGGCGGGCGACATAGTGCGAATTGGCTAGAAAAGCATCGACTCGATTGGCGGTGACGACATCCCACAAGCGCAGATAGTGCAGCATGAGGCGGGCGATCGCCCCTTTCACCCCTTTTCTCAACCCGGCACCGCTGAGATATTGCTGCTGCAAGTCCCAGGCATAGCGCACAGGCGTGTGAACATAGCTGATATGGAGCTGATCGGCTCGGGTCAAAATGCCTTTGGCGACGGCGTGATTGCTAGAAATCACGACATCATAATCATTCAGATCAAATTGCTCAATCGCCAGGGGCATTAAGGGCAAATATTGGCGGAAATGCTTGCGCGCCAAGGGTAAATGCTGAATAAACGAGGTCGTAACAGGCTTGTGCTGAATGAAATAGCGCAGGTCGTCTGCCAAAAAGTCTACTAGGCTAAACAAATCGGCCTGGGGATACACTTGCAACATCTGCTCGACCACCCGCTCTGAGCCTGCGTGCTTGACAAGCCACTCGTGGGCGATCGCCATTCGCTCTGGGCCGTTTCCCATACTTCGCTCCTATCTGGGCTGCTCTCTCGCACTCGACTCCCCATTAACGCACGTCTTCAAACAATTGATGACCTCGTAGGGGCAGTTTTTTTCATATTCGGGTGTATTCCGGTACTGTTCTGCTTACCGCCAATATGAAGTATTATCAACACCTACGATAACGACTGAGGAGGCATCCCTTGGAAGCCAGGAACGCGAAGGCTGATTTGCCTGTCAAGATCTACACGCCCGAGAGTCGCCTTAGACGACCTGTGGCTCTATTGAGCGAAATGGTGACCGATCTCCTGTCTTCTCGTGAGCTGGCATGGCAGTTTTTCTATCGCCAAATCACCTCTCGTTATCGTCAATCGGCACTCGGGCCATTTTGGGCGCTGATTCCGCCCGTTTTGGTGGCGCTGACTTCGACCGTGCTGCGCCGCAGCGGCATCATCGCGGTCGAAGATACGGGCATTCCTTACCCGCTCTACGTCATGTTTGGCACCGTGCTGTGGCAGTTGTTTGCCAATAGCTTGGAGTTGCCCCTTAAAGCCATGCGGTCGGGCATTCAGCTGTTGAGAACGATTCGGCTGCCCGTCGAAGGGTTACTCTTGGCCTCTATTGCCGAGATGATATTTGATCTCAGCATTCAGTTTGGGGTGTTGGTCGGGGTTTTTGCTTTGTTTAGGGTGCCCCTCAGCTGGGGGGTGTTCCTAGGTTTTGGGGCGATGGCGATGTTAATGTGTTTGGGAATCGGCATCGGGCTGTTTTTGGTTCCGTTGGGCAGCCTCTATACAGATGTGTCGTCTGCGCTGCCGTTTATCACACGGTTCTGGTTTTTCCTCACCCCTGTGATTTACACTCCTCCAGAAAAATGGCCTTACTCGCTGCTGGTTGACCTCAACCCAGTCACACCATTGCTGACAACGGCGCTGGATTTATCTCTAGAAGGAACGGCAGGTAATCTTGTAGGATTTTGGATTATGTCGGCGATCGCCATCGTACTCCTGCTGGTGGGATGGGTGTTTTATCGAGTTGCCATTCCAATCCTGGTTGAACGTTAAGGGTGAAGGTGAATGTCCTCTGACGATTTCTTGGTCAAGGTAGAAGGAGTTTCCAAAAAGTTTTGTAAGGAACTGCGGCGATCGCTTCGCTATGGCTTACAGGATGTGGCCAGCGAAATGCTACTCCACAAAGAACCGAGTGCCGAACTGCGCCGCCACGAGTTTTGGGCACTTCAAGATGTCAATTTTGAGCTAAAACGAGGCGAGTCTTTTGGCATCATCGGGGTCAACGGCTCTGGCAAAACGACTCTGCTCAAGATTTTGCAAGGGTTACTCAAGCCCACCACAGGCCGCATTATGGTGCGAGGTCAAGTGGGAGCGCTGATCACCTTGGGCCAGGGGTTTCAGCCTCTGTTGTCGGGGCGAGAAAATATCTATATCAATGCGGCTATTTTGGGCATTCCCCGTGCTGAGGTGCAAGACAAACTCGAAGATATTCTGGCCTTTGCCGACTTGGGAGACTTTATCGATACTCCGGTCAAAAACTACAGCTCAGGCATGAAAGGGCGACTCGGGTTTTCTATCGCGACAAATCTGATCGTGCCCGATGTGCTGCTGCTCGATGAAGTCATGGCCACGGGTGACTGGAAGTTTAAAGAGCGCTGCTTCCAGCGCATGGAAGAAATTGTTAACTCAGGAGCCACAATCGTTTTTGTCTCTCACCTCGTGCCCAAGGTGGAGCGCTTATGCAATCGGGCCATGCTGCTGCACAAGGGGGTCGTGAAAACTATCGGTTCTGCGTCGGATGTGTGCGAGGAGTACTATTCTCAGCCTGACTCTTTTGATGGACGGGGCGCACGGCAGCGGCGACGGCAGTTTATCAGTGCGGCCAAGCGAGCGCCAGGAAATGGCGAAGGAGCAATGCTCGATGCCGATGAGTTCAATTCGGAAGACCCCGATGGAACATTTGAAGACGAGACAGACCCGATCGAGATTTACAGCATTCAGCTGTTGGATGACGATCATGTCGAAACGCCTAAAATCAAGACCCTCGACGCTCTCACCGTGCGCGTTTTGTTTACGTCTGAGCAGCCCCTCGACCAGCTCAAAATCACCGTTCAACTGATGACTCTGGGTGATGAAATCACCATTGCAGGCTTTGAGTATGATTTTCCTGCCGAGGTGCAAATGCCATCAGAGGATAAGGTGACCATCGACTGCCGCATTCCTCAAGTTCAGCTGCGTGAGGGCAAATATCGCGTGTCGGTAACCATTGCGGATGCCGATGAAGACCAGCGCAGCACGATCTTCAAAGCTTCTGATTTGGTTCGATTGGCGGTCGAGCGTAATGCCGCTATTGATAGCCGATCCAAAAAGTCTCCCGGTATGGTGTACATGCCTGTGACGTGGGAGATGGGCGGTTCTGGGGCGAGTTCGGCTCCTCTGATCGATAGCTTGAGCCAGGAATCAGAAACGAGTGAGTTGAGTGACTTGGCCGAGGGTGATTCAGCGCATCCCTCGGTGCAGCCGATGAGTTCTATGGGCGATCGCACAGGAGGATAAGCCCATGCAGACAAGGCTGAATGACTGGTGTGGAGAGGATTGGCAACTAGCAAGGGCAAAAGGGCATCAACCATGAATGTGTCAGACAGGGATTTATCAGGGATGAATGTTCTGGTTGACGGGTTCAACCTGGAGTTAGCAAAGGGCACAGGCATCAAGACCTATGGGGTCAGCTTGGTGCAGGCTCTCGATAAGTTGGGGGCTGATGTCAGCGTCTTATTTAGCCGAGATGTGAATCAGACTCGTGATCCGCTGCTCGACGAGGTGCTGTTTTTTGATACCGAGCCAGAAGATTCCTACGCAGGCCCCGTTGGTCGTATGCGAAAATATCGCGACCTCTCCAAAATTCTCTACAAAGCAGCGGCAAAACGTCCCTATCAGGCTCAGCATCTGGCGAAGAGCGATCGCGTCGTTAAAAAGCCCGTGCAGGGGAGTTTCGTCAGTTCTCTTGCGGATGTGATTGACAAGGTTGATATTTACAACCTGCGAAACTGCTACAAGCAGGCCAACACCCTATTCAAATATCTCAGTCAGGAGACCTATATTGATTTGGGGCAATCGGGTTCAAGTGCTGACAAGATCGACGTGTTCCACTCCACCTATCCCTTGCCTGTGCAGGTCAAAGGCGCAAAGAAAATCACTACCATCCACGACCTGATTCCCCTACGGTTGCCCTACACCACCCTCGACAAAAAGCCGTTTCACTATGAACTGGTGCGTCGTAGCCTCAAAGAATCAGCGGCGATCGCCACCGTTTCTGAAAACTCTCGTCGCGACATTCTAGAGCTGTATGATGTCGATCCTGACAAGGTGAAAGTCACCTACCAGCCCATCGCCCTGCGCCAGATGGACGATGATGAAGCGACGGTGCAGCGGTTTCTGCGAAAGTACGGGCTGGACTACAAAAACTACATCCTCTTTGTCGGTGCGATCGAGCCCAAGAAAAACGTCGGTCGCCTGATCGATGCCTATCTAGGACTCGATACCGACATTCCCCTAGTCATCGTCGGCAAGCTGGGCTGGCTCTGGGCCGAAGAAGTGGGGTCTGTCGTAGACGGAGCCGGAAAAGACAAGTGCAACGTGCGGCTGCTCCAGTATGTGTCGAGCAATGACCTGCGCTATCTGTTCTCAGGAGCCACCTGTTTTACCTTCCCCTCGCTCTACGAAGGGGCAGGGTTGCCCGTGCTAGAGGCCATGAGCTTTGGCTGTCCGGTGCTGACTTCCAATACCTCGTCGTTGCCAGAGCTGGGCGGCGATGCGGTGCTCTATGCCGACCCCTACGATGTTCAGAGTATTCGCGAGCAGTTGAGCAAGCTGTTGTCTGATGCAGAGCTGCGCCAAACCCTGAGCCAAAAGGGGCTTAAGCAGGCTCAAAAATTCAGCATGGAAAACTATCTCAAGAGCCTGGGCGAACTCTATTCGCTTGTCGCCTGATCCCAAGAAAGGATCGCTAACGTTGAGCGATCGCCCAGGTGTCACGGGTGGGAGTGTGGGCTGAGCCGGAGAGTGAGACGCCTTGGGAGTGGAGGAAGAAGAATTAGTGAGAGGAGGCGATCGCTTCTATCAATTCAATGATGGAGCGATTGCTCCCTTATTAAGGGGAACACATTGATTGAAATCTAGTGTTCTGTATCTTTAATGCTCTTAGGGTCATTCCCCGGTGCAATTGTGTCCTTGCTTCGAATCTTGCCGTCAAGCCCTTTAGTTATTAGCTCTCCTCCACCAGAGTTCTTTAGCATTTCCCTAGCGGCTGCATTAGCATCCTTTTGAGTGTCATGAATACTGGAAGCATTAGAGCTGATTTCTAAAGAGAATCTAAAGTAGTGCGAGGTGTGATGCCTCTATTTTTATTCTAGAGATGTCGCATTCTCTCGTTTCCAATGAGTCGTCTTCCCAAGGTCGCCAATCCCACGCGTAAGCTGTATGCCAGTGACATGAGTGATGCTGAGTGGGTTGTCATTGAGCCCAAAATTCCAGCGCCTAAAGGATTTGGTCATCCTCGCACTGTAGACGTTCGCGAGGTTCTCAACGCGATTTTCTATGTCCAACGCAGTGGCTGCCAATGGGAAATGCTGCCTCATGACTTTCCGCCGTACACGACGGTCTATAAATACTTTCGCAAATGGCAGAGGAAAGGAATCTGGCAAGCGATTCACGATGAATTGCGCGGTGAACTGCGTGAAATGACAGGCCGAAAAGCCGATAGCAGCGTCGCGATAGCGGATTCTCAGTCGGTCAAAACGACCGAAAAAAGGGGGCGGTCTACGGTTTTGATGGCGGCAAGAAGGTTAAAGGCCGTAAGCGTCATATCGTAGTCGATTCTCAGGGCTTGCTGTTGGGAGTGTTGGTCACCGAAGCGAATGGCTCAGAACGACTCGGAGCGGTTGTCACCTTTCACGAAGCACGCGAGCGGCTCTCCGAGCTGCAAGTGGTTTATGTCGATCAAGGGTATTCGGGCGAAAACTTTGCCCGAGCGATTCAGCAGATTTGTGGGGAGTCAGTGCGCGTTGAAGTGGTTGAGCGTACGTCCAAAACGTTCGAGGTCTTACCCAAACGCTGGATTGTGGAGCGAACTTTTGGTTGGTTGAATCGGTATCGACGCTTGAGCAAGGACTATGAAGTCTACACTGACTTGAGCGAAGGGATGATTTATGGCGCTTTGATCCGACTGATGCTGCGGCGAATGGCGGCTTAAGGTTTTGTTTAGAAATCAGCTCTTAGAAGCTGAATTTTTCTTATTCACCCACTTATCATCTGAAGAACGACGATAAACAATCCGGTCATTTTCTTTAGACATGATAGTAACCTAATTTCAGGATTTGATATTTGTTCTAGCTCAGGCAATAAAACTACTGCCCTATTTCTAGCGTAATATGACAACTTACGAGTAATTTAGGCTCTAAATGCGGTGTATAGGTAGTTCGTATTATGAAAAGAAATCCAGAAATTGTCAGGGCTATCTTGCTTCAGGTTGAAGCATTACCGATCGGACATTCGCTTGCATCAATCAAATGGGATGGCGACGAGGATGAAGACGTAATTGCTGAGCATGTGCGTCTTCTAAAGGAAGCTAATTACATCGATGCACGTATCATTGAGGGAATGAGTAGCCGGGGAGTAAAGCAAGTTAAGGTCTATTCAATAAATCGCCTATTAAACGATGGTCATGACTTTCTAGCCAACGCTAAGAATGAATCAGTATGGAAACAGGCAAGAACGTTGATTCAGGAAAAAGGAGGCGATGTTTCACTCGCTGTACTCAAGGCGCTACTTGCGAAGGTTGCAATGCAACAGTTTGGCCTCTCCTAAAAAACTAGGCGATTCTAATACATCACATCAGCTTCACCAGCTTCTGATATTGCCGCTCCAGCGCTGCCACTCGCTTCGACAGCGACACCACCGAACTCGCATCTGTAACGCCCAGATATTGAGCGATCGCCTCTTGCACCACTTCGCTCTCACTCTTACCCGACTCACGACAAATGCTCTGAATCTGCTCTTTCCAGCTATGAGGCACTCGTGCCCCCACCATAGGTCTTTGACCGTTGCTCATAGAATTTTGGATTTAGAGTTTGGATTTTGGACTGAGGGTCAAGGTTGAGCCGTACAGGACTGAGACGATTGCAGAGCTAACCAGGTTGATGGATCTCCGCTGATATTCCCGTCGCTTGAGGTGTTATCCCATCGGCAAACTGGGCTAACCAAGATAGCCTTCATGCGAATTCAGTAGAGGAGATCGCCCCCTCGTTTTAATCCTTGATTCAAGAATGTTTCAGCTTGCCTGATACGATTGATCATTAAAGTCATTGGTGATTCAATCGGCATAGCCATGCCCCATAACAGATCCTGCAAAACCGTGGTGTTCCATCGACCATGACAGCCTCATCTCAGCAGCCATTTTCCCAGTCTTCACCCTCAGCTTCGGCGATCGCCTCGACCGGGTTCGATCCAGATTTCGATCGGGATCTTGAGTCTCCGCTGTATTTTCTCCACATCCCCAAAACAGCGGGAACAACGCTCTACGTCAACATGGACGATCGCTTCGAGGTCGAGGACATTTGCCCCGTGCGGTTTATTTCAGAGCTGATCCAGCTGCCGAGAGAAGCGTTTCAGACCTATCGCTGCTTTCGAGGACATTTGGGCTATAGCTTGCAGCATTTTGTCGATCGCCCCCTCCGATATGTGACGGTGTTGCGCGACCCGATCGAGCGCTGCATCTCCCACTATGAAGACGTGCGGCGCGTGCCCAACAACTTTTTGCACCATCGGGTCAACGACAATCAGATGACCTTTGCCGACTTTGCGCGAGACGAAGTCGCGAATGTGACGTTGAACAATCTCCAAGCGCGGAATCTGGCCTTTGACTGGAAAGCTGACCGAATGCACGGCAACATTCCGCTGATTAAGCGAGGCATCGCTGGCACTCCCCTGGGCATTCCCGACGATGAGCTGCTCGATATTGCCTTAGAGCGACTGCGAGCCTGCGCGGTTGTGGGTGTGGTGGAGCGCTTTGAAGAGGTTGTCGCTCTGCTGTCTTATCGATTTGGCTGGTATCCGATTCGCCCGCCGCGACGGCTGAATCAGTCAGCAAAGCGGATGCGGCGCGATGATTTGGATGAGGAAACGACGGGTCTTCTAGAGGAGCTGAATCAGGTCGATTTGGCGCTCTATGCCGAGGCAACTCGACTGTTTGAAGCCCAGTTTGGGGCGATGGTGGCGGATCTGGAGCAGCGCGGGTTAGGACATGCTTCTCCAAACCGTTCTTCTGAGGAAGCCCTGGATTTAACGGCAGCCCTGATTCGGCACTATGGCGATCGCCACTCCCAACAGGCAACCTTCAGCTCGACGCTCAACTTCTCGGTGCGTCGTCCCGTCGCCGGAGCTAACTGGTATAGCCGAGAAGGACTCGAACCCAACTGCACCCCGTTTCGCTGGACGGGGCCAGGGACGACTTCTACTCTCTATCTGCCGCTTAAAGCTGAGGGTGATCTGCGGCTGCATTTGCGGATTGTGCGGGCGATCGCCCCAAACGTGCTCGACAGCCTCAGCTTGCAGGTCAACGGTGAGGCCGTACCGCTAAAATCATTAACTCAGTGGGACGGCAACGCCATCTTCGAGGCAGTGCTGCCTGCTGCGGCCATTTCCACCCCGCCTGCCCTGACTCAGCTCAGCCTCACGGTTAGCCACACAGATTCCATGCAAACCCTCGCGCCCCACACGGCAGATCAACGGCAGGTCGGTGTCGCCGTGAGCCAGGTGTATGTGTTTCCTGATGGGGCGATCGCCCCCGAAAATGGGGATCTCAATCTGTTTCCGACCGATGATCAGCATTGGGTTGAGGTACTGGATTTCGTGCGATCGCACTTGGGGTCTGCGGAGGCGATCGCTGCACCGAAGGAATTCATCCAGCCGTTTCCGAGTCGGTTCTGCGATTATCAAGATCTGACCCCGTCAAAGCTGCCCGACTGGGTGGTGGTAGCCAAGCACCTCACCCGCACGATTGATGAGTCTGTTCTAAAGATCATGGCGGGGAATCTGCGCCCTGTGTTCGCCAATCCGGTGTTCTTCGTATTAACGAAACGCTCCGATTTACCGACCGTCTCCGATTTTGCCGATCCGCCTTGGTCAGAGGCCGCAGAGTTCTTGCGTGCCCATCTCAAGCCTCAAGAGTCTTTGATTGCGCCAGAAGAATTTATCTATCAGTTCTCTGAGCAGCTAGACCTTAACCCCAAGCTTTCGGTTGCTCTTGATCAGGCGACCTGGGTCGTGGTTCACAAGGGGCGGCTCGATGACATGGAGATTTCGCTATTACAGCGAGTCACCACGGATTTTCGACCTGTCTTTGCTAATCTAGTATTTGTGATTTTTTCAAGCCGTCCAGAATTTCAAGCCGTTCCGATTTGGGCAAGCCATACCCGATCTTTCTGGAAAACCTACTATAATCGGCGCTGGCAGCAGGTCATATCTCCGCTTACCTCCCGTGGCCATTCCCCCTCTTCGATCGAGGAGAGCCCCTAGTCCCTACCGCGTTTCCGATTATCCATGCGAATAAACTCGATCGAATATGACCTGAAGCCCAGCGAGAAGCTCTATTTTCTCCACATTCAGAAAACAGCCGGGACGACTTTCTATTTCAGCCTAGACGAAAAATTTGATCCGGAAGAGATTTGCCCCGCGCGGTTTTGGCGGCAGTTCCTTAAGCTGGCTAAGGGTGACCTGAAGCAGTTGCGTAGTTATCGGCTATTTCGGGGACATTTTGGCGATGCGATTCCTCAATTTTTGAGAAAGCCACCCGTTTGTCTGACGGTGTTGCGTGATCCGATCAAGCGCTCTATTTCCCATTACGAACACATCCGCCGCGAGCCAAAAGATCGTCGCCATAAGCTCGTCACCAGCGAAAACATGGACTTGATGGCCTTTGCCCAACATCCCGAAACCCGGCTAGCCATTCTCAATCTCCAAACCCGCAGCATTGGTTTTGACTTGGGGATGAAGCAGATTCGCAAAATTCGCGGCTTTGCAGCAAAGGGCGTGCTCGGAACGGTGATCGACGATCGCAGCGATGAAGAAATGTTGGCGATCGCCAAATCTCGCGTTGATGAGTTTCCCTTTGTGGGAATGGTGGAGCGCTTTCAAGATTCGCTATTTTTGCTGTCTTATATTTTTGGCTGGTACCCGATTCGGCAATCGCGAGCCCTCAATACGGCTCCTAAGAAAACCCAGAAAAGCGATCTGTCCCCCGAAGTACTCGATCTGCTGTATGACTGCAATCGGTTGGATTTAGAGCTATACGATTACGCCAAGGCCAAATTTGACGAACAGTTTACGCTCATGGTCAAAGCGCTGTGGAGTGCCTATGGCGATCGCCCCTCTGAGCCTGTGCCTGAGCAAGTCGATGACGATACGCTGTTTTCTTGGTTGGTTCAGCACTACGAAGACCGCAACAGCCGCCGTAACTTGCAGCGACATCAGGTGATCGATTTTCCGTTTAGCAAAGCTATTTCTGGCAGTGGCTGGCATTTGCGAGAAGGCTCAGGCTCAGGCTGGCACTTACCGGGTGGCCTAACTGAAGGCGGCACTCCCTTCCGCTGGACAGGCCCAGAAGTCGTCTCAACCTTAGATTTTCCCGTAGCCACGACTGCGGATCTGACGCTAAAATTGCGGATTATCAATGCGGCAGCCCTCGATATTTTGGAGAGCCTGTCGTTGTCAGTGAACGGCCATCCGGTTGAACTAGAAGCTATTTTGCGGCAGGGCAGTCTCGCCGTGTTAGAAGCCCTGATTCCCCAAAAAGTGTTGAAGAGCGATCGCAACTTCACGCGCTTCACCTTTACGGTCAATCGTACTACCATCATCAATCCTGATAGCAGCGACAACCGCCCCGTTGGATTGGCCTTTCATCGGCTGCAGCTGTTTCCAGAGCATGTCCACCTCGATGATGACGAAGACTTTACCCACTACGTTTTTCCGACTGATGATAAGAACTGGATGCAAGTTGCCAATGTTCTTGAAAGCTATCTCAATGACGACGACAAAATTGCAGCTCCGGGTGAATTTTTCAAGCCATTTCCAAAACATTTTCGATCACAAAACTTGCCCTTTGCCGACAAGCCTCAACTGCACTGGGTGATTTTGCACAAAGGTAAACTTCAAGTGGTAGATCGACCATCAATATATTGGGCGATTAAGCAGATGCAGCCCGTTTTTCAGAATGATGTATTCATTGTGCTGTGCAATCGAGACGATATTCCTAAACAGGCGTGGCGGCTTCAAGATTTGCTGATTTTGCGATCGCAACTCTTATTATTTCAGTTAGAATCGCGAAAGCTGTTGCCTGTTCAATGGCGCGATACTCTCTTTCGATCGAGTCGATTGATTTACCAGCAGCTCAAGACCTTGATTTCTAAGTCTTAAAACGGAACTTTATAGCTTGATCTAGAGACTATAGAAAACAGGGGTTTTGTTTTTTTAAAATTTCCGGTACGGGCGCACAGCCGTTTGTTTATTCAGATCATCGGCATTAGAAGCAACCATTATCAGCACATAAGTTCATAATCCTAAGAACAGAATTGTGACGGTACTGAGTGATGTGTCCGTTCGCTTATCTCGTTAGTGGGCTGACAAATATTTCATAGATTTGAGCATTAGAATTGCAGAGAATATTTTTTTATGCAACCTAAAATAGGCGAAAAATCTGTGACGAAAATCCTGCCATAGAGCCTCTTTTTAGAGGAATTATTAGATATATAGCGATCTCAAATGATTCGTGAACTTGAACCGTGAATGGTGGGCGGGCCCAGCCCGCCCACCATTCACAAATCATTTCGGATAGCTATAGCTACAGCCATTCACCTTAGAAACAATGAGCGATGGCCAAAGATAATAATGATTGGGTATAAAGAGAACATAAATTCAACGACTCGCTCAGCGCTTTCAATCGAGCATTGAGCTTAGGATGCTCTCCATCAGGGTTCTGGAGTTTGCTGTTGCTAAATCACTTCGCTTTACTGCCACCCTAGCGCATGCGTATTCTTATTTATTCTTATAACTACCACCCTGAACCCATTGGAATCGCTCCGTTGATGACTCAACTGGCTGAGGGGTTTGCCAATCGGGGACACGATGTCAGAGTCGTCACCGGGATGCCAAACTATCCTCAGCGATGTATTTATCCAGATTATCGAGGTCAGTTTTACTCCACAGAACGCGTCAATGGAGTGATGATTCAGCGATGCTATGTCTGGGTTCGCCCAAAACCAGGACTCATCGCGAGAGCGTTGCTCGATGTCAGTTTTGTGGTGACTAGCTTTTTTCAAGCTCTACGAGGTTGGAGACCCGATGTCATTCTGCTGACGGTTCCTCCTCTCCCGGTTGCATTGCCTGCGGCCTTGCTGAAATGGCTTTACAAATGCCCCATTGTGCTAAATGTGCAAGATATTTTGCCTGAGGCGGCGGTGAAAGTGGGGCTGCTGCGCAACAAAATAGCTATCCGCATCTTGGAAGCATTGGAACGGTTTGCGTATCAGCAGGCCGATCAGATCAGCGTCATTGCAGAAGACTTTACGAGCAATCTTTTAGGGAAAAACGTTCCTGCCTGCAAAATTGCCTGCATTCCCAACTGGGTTGATGTCAATGAAGTGTATCCTACCCCCTTGAAGGGCAATGGTTTTCGGAAGGAACAAGGCATTGATGATGACCAGTTTGTCGTTATGTACTCTGGCAATATTGCTTTGACCCAAAGTATTAAGACGGTGGTAGAGGCGGCTGCCCAGCTCACCCACATGCCGAAGATTATTTTTGTGGTGGTGGGAGAAGAAAGGGCGATCGCCGATTTAGAGAGCGATTGCTCGAAGTATGGAGCGACCAACGTCAAGCGGCTCCACTTCCAATCTCGTGAGAATTTGTCTGAAATGCTGGCCGCCGCCAATGTCGGGTTGATTGTGCAAAAGTCAAACGTGGTGTCGTTTAATATGCCCTCTAAGACGCAACTCCTGTTGGCCAGCGGACGCCCAATCATTGCATCGGTGCCTCTCACCGGGACGGCAGCTTCGGCTGTGCGGCAAAGCGGAGGGGGCATCATTGTTCCTCCAGAGTGTCCTGATGAACTGGCGGCAGCCATTCTCGATCTTTACCATTCGCCTGGGCAAGCCGAACATCTGGGGCACCGAGGGCGCGCCTACGCCGTTCAGCACTATTCCTTCGATAGCTCGCTCGCTCGCTACGAAGCCCTATTGTCTCAACTCGTTCCACTGAAGTGGATGGAACAGGGCATTCATCGTCCGCTGCCCCAAACGGGAATCGCTCAAGAAACCATCGAAGTTCCTGCATCAGTGAGTCATCGGTCTGAATAGAACTAGGGTTCTCAGCAACGACCAATGTGGATCAATGTGTAGAATTCTCGGCAATAACCACTTTGCTTGACTCAATGTGACTGCCCCATTTAATCGATCCGCATCAACAGCAGCCGATCGCCACCGAAGTATCTTTGTCACATTTGTATGACGATCTACTGCATGGCGATCAACCGCTCTAGCGTTATCCTGCAAGTAGGATTGAAGGATTGACATTGGAGATCGTAGTTCAGAAAAAATGGTGAGTGGCTTATCTCAACAACAGCGCACAGACGTTTTGGACTGGTTATCTGACCACGTGCCAAAGTCTCGGATTAAGCATGTGCTGCGAGTAGAAGAAATGGCCGTTGACTTGGCTCAACAGCATGGTTTATCGGTATCCCATGCGGCTCAGGCTGGCTTGATGCATGATTTAGCTAAATATTTTTCCCCAGAGCAATTGATCGCGATCGCCACTTCAAACGGCATCGAAATCGATTCGGTGTTTCAGGCTAATCCTCATTTGCTTCATGCTGATGTCAGCGCCATTGTTGCGAGAGATGAGTTTGGCATTCGTGCTCCGGCAGTGTTGGAGGCGATCGCCAACCATACCCTGGGTCGCCCATCGATGGATGAGCTGAGCTGCGTTGTGTTTTTAGCCGACAGCCTTGAGCCCGGTCGAGGTATGAAGAAATCCTTAGAAGAGTTAAGAGAAATCAGCTACCGTGACCTTGAAAAGGCGGTTTGGAAGACGTGTGACTATACCTTCGAGAAGCTGATCGGCAATCAGCGTCTGATTCATCCACGGGCACTGTTGACGCGCAATTGGTTTTTACAAAGCGCTAAGCAAAAACACGAGACTTGAAAAGACCCGTTAAAATACCCATCAACATGCTAAGAAGCTTAAAATTTTATCGGAGAGCTTGCAATGGCTAAATAGGGTTCATAGTAGGTTTAGTCGCGAGAGAGGGTTCTGTTCGGGCTAGATTCTAGGCTTTATCAGCAATTCTCATGATGGTTACGCCCCAACACCCGCAAATAAATTGCGGGCTACAGACGAACAAGTCCCTGCGGGACTAATAGCCGACAGATCTTAGCCCCAACGGGGCTTTCACTCATTAGCCGGCAATTTATTCGCGGGCGAGTCGGCAGCGTAGTCAGATAGCCAAGTCTCCAAACTGAGAATTGCTGAGACTTTATGGCTAAGCTTACATATACATCCTGAATAAAAGATCCTGAATAAAAGATCCTGATCAATAGCTCATGGAGTTTGTCCGTTCTATAGTAAATCTAGAGAAGATAAGTGAATCTAGACCAGTGAATCTAGAGAAGATAAATAGAGATGCTGCCTTGAGATTACAGCCCTTAGACTCAAACTACGGCTCAAACTACTCACGGTGCTTACAACATACTTACGGTGCTTACAATAGAGGTGATTCAACTGAATGCTTGATCGAGCTAACTTTCACTCCGCGTCTGATTCCCAGAGTTTGTCCCCAGATCCTTCATCCCCAGACCCTATCGTTGCTGACGCTATTCCGGCGGAAATCGCTGATATAGACGACTCCAGCCTGCGCCTCGCCAACGTTATCGCGGCTGGAGGAGACGATCGCAAAGCTGAAGATATTGTTTTACTGAACGTTGCGGATGTATCGTACCTTGCCGATTATTTCGTTGTGATGACGGGGTTCTCTAAGGTACAGGTGCGGGCGATCGCCAGAGTCGTTCAAGACAACGTGGAGGAATACTGTGGGCGATTGCCAGTCCATGTGGAAGGCATGACAGACGGTACCTGGGTCTTGCTAGACTACGGCGATGCGATCGCTCATATTTTTACCCCTCAAGAGCGCGAATACTATAACTTAGAAGCATTCTGGGGCCATGCTAAGCAGATTCCGTTTGTCGCCCCTCAGATACTGCCAGACTCAGCCGATTAATTCAGCGCCTGTTTATTCAACGCCTGTTTATTCAACGCTTGTTTAATGTCTGTTTGGTTTTAACGTCTCTAAACTCGATTTAGTGCCTCTAAACTCGATGTCTGTAAATTCCATACGGTAAAGTTGAAGAGCGAGCATTACCGTCGTTAGGACTTGTTGGTATAACGTTGCACCCCACCATGAATCCGTCTGCGTCAGTCTGTCCAGTTCCAACCGAGCAGCAGCCTTTGCAAGAATATCAAGCCTTACGAGACTCTTGGTTCTTTCGTTGGGCTACGTTGGGGTTGTGGGCCTATCTCAAGCCTCTGATTGTTCTATGGGGAATCGGGTGGATTGTGTCATCTCCTGTGGCTGCGGT
>JBARXP010000300.1:0-2819 GCA_049647405.1 Elainellaceae cyanobacterium
ACAGTTTAGCTGGAGTGGCGATCGGTGCAGAGCCCTATCTGGGAGGCATGGAGGGGTTGTCGTCTGAGTTGTCCCAGTCTCTCTCCAACGATACCTCGCTGCATGTAGAAATCTTTTATCGTCTCCAACTCTCAGAGTTTATTTCCCTTACTCCAGGTGTCATCTGGATTACGGCTCCCAATCAAGACCGTAGTAACCCTGACACGATCGTCAGTACATTCCGCACGACGTTCCAGTTTTAACTCAGAGTTCTCGATAAACCTCACGACGTTGTCAGTCATAGCCTCGCGGTTCTATGGGAAAAACACGTAGCTTTCATCGTTGTTTGCAGTTTCTACACATATGTTGATTCCCTTAGAGTGTTAGATTAAGTTCATAGGAAACTTTTGAATAACCCGCAGGGAATTTACCAATTTTTGTTGATACCTGATGTTGAAACAATGGGTATCAAATCGTGGTGAATCTTTAAAATTAGATCTGTTTAATAAATAGTGACAATGAATAGTGATTTAGATAAGAGAAACTGGCTATTTACTCTTAATCTACTTCCGAAGGTTCGTCATTAGCCATATAGACTATGGTCGGGTGCATCGCAGTTTTGCAAGTTTATCATCATCCCCTAGATCTCAGGGGGCTCGTTTTCTAAGGCTTTTCCTTCTCATTCACAAGTAACTCGGCATCATTAAAAACTAAGTTCTGAATTCTGACCTGCGCGCAGCTAACGGTACAGGACTCAAGAGTCTTATATTTAATTGTGTTTACTTACTTAGAAGAAGCTTCTAGAAAAAAATGAAAGTTAGATGATGAAGTTTTCCTAGTAAGACTGCATCTCTTAGTCGCGCCTAGATGCTAAAAAACTGTTTTTTTAATCATTTATTTTCGTGTGTTCCTCATGTTTAATGCACATATAATGCTGACTATAGAAGTGTTTCAAGCACGCCATAGTGTGCTCTATCATAATGCCATAGAGATCCGGCGCTGGGTACGAGAACGTTTAGATGCTGGATGCAATTATCTATTAATTGATCTACAAAACGTTGCATTCATCGACAGCAGCGGATTGGGTATATTGGTCTCTACCTTTGAGGATGTCCGACGACAGGGTGGAGTTCTTGCACTTGCATCGTTGCAAAGCCAAGTTTCGATGATGATTGAGGTCTGCGAGCTAGGAGATTTCTTTCCGACCTATGCCGATCGCCAAGATTTTGAACGGGCGATCGCCATCTAAATCTGTTTGCGTTTATTGCATTCGAACTTATTGCATCCGAACTTATTGCATTCGGTCAATGGTGCGATATTGAACGGCTTCTGCTACATGATGAGATTGAATGGTGTCGTCTTCTGCGAGGTCAGCGATCGTTCGCGATACTTTGAGGATGCGATCGGTTGCCCGCGCAGACAGTCCTAGCTTGCGAATCGCCCCTTCCAAAAGCTGGGTCGAGGTTTCATCGAGAGCACACCACTGACGCAGATGACGACTCTGCATTTCGGCATTTGACCGGGGGCTGTCGTGCTTAAATCGGGCTTGGATGCGATCGCTCGCGATTTGCACTCGTTCTCGAATGGGCGCTGATCCCTCTCCAGAAAATTGCCGCGTGATTTCCTCTGGCTTCAGGCGATTGACCGCCACTTGCAGATCGATGCGATCCATTAGGGGGCCAGAAAGCTTAGCCCAGTAGCTTTCTCGCTGACGCGGGGTGCAGGTGCAGGGCTGAATGGTGTCGCCAAAGTAGCCGCAAGGACAGGGGTTCGTGCTGGCGACGAGGGTGAACTGAGCCGGGAAGGACACCGATTGCCGGGTGCGGGAAATGGTGACCGAACCATCTTCCAACGGCTGGCGTAGGAACTCCAAAACATCGCGCTTGAATTCGGTCAGTTCGTCCAGAAACAACACCCCCCGGTGAGCCAGAGAGATCTCCCCCGGCTTTGGAAAGCTGCCGCCTCCAACCAACGATGGCCCCGAAGCCGAGTGGTGAGGACTGCGAAAGGGGCGTTCATTCACCAGTGCGCCTTTTTCGCGCAGCATCCCCGCGACGGAGTGAATCTGAGTCACTTCCAGCGCTTCTTCAAAAGAAAGGGGCGGCAAGATGCTGGGCAGTCGTCGAGCCAGCATCGTTTTCCCGCTGCCAGGAGGGCCGACGAATATCACGTTATGCCCGCCCGCTGCGGCAATTTCCAAAGCCCGCCGCGCCTGAGCCTGTCCTTTTACGTCTTTGAGGTCAAGCCCGGTGTAGGGCGATCGCGCCAGTTCCGTTTCTCCATCTAGCTCCACCGGGGAGTAATTTGCCGGATTGTTGAGAAAATCAGCGACATGGGCAAGGTGGTTGAACCCATAAACTTTTAGCCCCTTCACCACTGCCGCCTCCCGAACGTTTGCTTCTGGTACGACAATTCCCGGTAGGCCAAGCTTTTGGGCAGCAGCGGCGATCGCCAACACCCCAGTTACGGGACGCAAACTACCATCTAGAGAAACCTCCCCAAGAAATAGGTGACTGTCTAAAAGCTGAGGATTGACTTGTTCCGAGGCAGCCAAAATTCCCATGCTGATGGGCAAATCAAAGCTGGGGCCTTCTTTTCGCAAATCCGCAGGGCTGAGGTTAATCACGATTTTCCGCATGGGAAAGGCATAGCCTGCGTTTTTCAGCGCCGCTTTGACCCGCTCCCGTGATTCCTGAACAGCCATGTCAGGCAATCCCACCACCACAATGCCGGGGAGTCCCCCAGCAATATCGACCTCGACTCCGACCTTGACGGCATCAATACCGACCAGCGCCGCGCTCCATGTTCGTGCCAGCATTCGCGATTCCTGATGAGATACA
>JBARXP010000301.1:0-12788 GCA_049647405.1 Elainellaceae cyanobacterium
GAGCGATCTCAAACTGTCTCAGCATGAAGCCAATCAGTCCGAAAGCGCCGTGTAGAGCAGTGAAGCTCCACAGGCCACCAATTTGGAACCAGCGAACGAGATCCCAATTGGCTTCAGGGCCCCACAAGAACAGCAGGGAGTGCCCCATGCTGTCAGCAGGACTCGATACGGCCACGGTCAAGAAGTTGCAGCCTTCCAGGTAAGACGAGGCTAGCCCGTGGGTGTACCAGGAAGTAACGAAGGTGGTGCCAGTCAGCCATCCCCCAACGGCCATGTAGGCGCAGGGAAACAGCAGCAGACCAGACCAACCAACAAAGACGAATCTGTCGCGCTTGAGCCAGTCGTCGAGGACGTCAAACCATCCTCGCGAGGCTTGTGCGCGCCCCATTGCTACGGTCATAGCGTAGATCTCCAGTGTGACTACGTTGAAATAAATGCGTCGAACATGCCTTTTATGAGTGAGCCACAGTTTTGAGTGACCAGAGCTACGAGCGCCAGATGATAATGAATGGGCGATCGCTTCCGGGTACAACTGCGTCTCGGAACATGTCGCAATGTAACTTTTCTTTACTATCTTATCAGACTAACTCATAAAACCATAGCCGCAATCATGAGGCATCTGATTTGTGAGGTCAGACTCCACAGTAGTGTGAATGAGCGAGTGAGTCGGCTTTTAGCGTGTTTTATCAGGTCTTTATTCCAGCGCTAAAGCCTAGAATTTCTCTCATACAACCTTTAGATTTCTTTTGGAATTGTTGCATTTTGACGAAATGCCTTGACGCAAATGTCGGACTAACCATGACAGGATGTGCCCCCGTTCCATGGCAGGATATGCCCCCGTTCCATGGCAGGATATGCCCCCGTCCCACGGCAGGATGTGCCCACGTCATAGACAGATCCCGTCATCAGCTCAATCCTTGCTCGATTCCCAAAAACCATTCCACAAACGCCATGTCAAGGGTTTAAGATAATGGTTGAGCAATTTCTTAACCTTAAGTCGTTCGATTGAGCCCTGATTTAGGAATCGGTACTCAACTTAGGGCGAATGTTGGGTGAGAAACAGGTGCTCTGGGTCATGTGAGCGTCGGTAATTCCTAAGTAATTTCTAAAGAAATCTCAGGTCTTACCTAACAGACTGCTCACGGCTAGACTCTCAAACGAACACACCTTCTCAGTTGTTGGCGCACGGTAGCTATGCACATCATTGAAATTATTTTGAAAGGTTCTCCCATAGCCTTGACGATTCAGAAAAAAGAAGAAGCTGATGCAAAATCTGCTTACAGCCAACTGATGGAAGCTCTCAAATCAGGCAGTGCAACAACAGTTGAGCTAACCTGCGAGCATCAACAAGGCAAAACCTTGTGCGTGTTGACGAGCGAAATTGCAGCAGTTCAGCTATCAGATAAGTCTGGCCCTAACTCTTCGATGGGTAGACAACCTGGCTTTTTTGCCGTTGGCGCTGCTGAGTAAGGCTTTATGTTAGGAAGGATTGCGTTGCGCGTCTCTTGTGTTGCCTATGTCTGAGCCTGCGATCGCCATCCGAGATGTGTCATTTCATTGGTCTCCAGAAAAACCTCTGCTCAACTCCTGTTCTTTGGAAGTGCCAGCAGGGGAGTTTTGGATGCTCTTAGGCACAAATGGCAGCGGCAAGTCAACCTTGCTCAGACTTCTGAGCGGTTTACTCCAG
Organism: Elainellaceae cyanobacterium; assembly: GCA_049647405.1. Lineage (GTDB taxonomy): Bacteria > Cyanobacteriota > Cyanobacteriia > CAKZMO01 > CAKZMO01 > CAKZMO01. The sequence continues at coordinate 1,688 of JBARXP010000301.1, forward strand.
CCGCAATCTGGAGAGGTGAAGGTCGTGCAGCCTGTGGGGTTTGTGTTTCAAAACCCTGACCATCAATTGGTGATGCCTACGGTTGGGGCTGATGTGGCCTTTGGCTTAGTTGAAGAAAGGTTGTCGATGCTGGAAATTCACCATCGAGTGAGTGAAGCCCTATCGGCAGTGCGGCTTTTGGAGATGAAGCGACGCCCGATCTACGCCCTCAGCGGTGGTCAAAAGCAACGGATTGCTATTGCAGGAGCGATCGCCCGTCACTGCCAGGTGCTGCTGTTTGATGAGCCCACGGCGTTGCTTGATCCAGAGAGCCAAATTGATTTAGTGGATCAGGTGCGCAGTCTGGTCAAAACCCGTGGCCTGACGGCGCTTTGGGTTACCCATCGTCTCAATGAGCTAGATTACTGCGACGGCGCGCTCATTTTAGACAAGGGAAAAGTGATCGATAAGGGTGATCCTGCGCGGCTCAAAAAGAAGTTTATGAAAGTCTGACGATCGCCTCGACGAACCTCTTTCAGGGCGGGTATGAGTCTTTGCTCATACCCGCTTGTTCAATATGAGCAGTTGTTAAACCCTTAAAAATATATAAGAATTAGTTAAGAATTAGTTTTTCTAAATACTTTCAATAAAAAACCTCCACTAAAAAGCCTCCACTAAAAATGGGCGATCGCAGGATCTAGAGATGGCACGTTCCAAATCTGCTGCAGTGATTCTTATGGTTGACGGATACAACGTCATTGGCGCTTGTCCGTCACTTAAGATGGCGCGCGATCGCCATGGCCTCGAAACCGCCCGCCGAGATCTGGTTAATTCTCTGATTGAATACAGCGCCTATCAAGGCTACGAGACTGAAGTGGTCTTTGATGCGCAGTACAGCGATGCCAACGGAACGCAGGAGCGTCTCTCAAAGAAGTTTAGAATTTACTACACCGACTTCAACCAGACGGCTGATACCTATATCGAAAAAGTTTGCGCCCAGTTTCGCAACGATGTCCGAAAGCTCAATCGTCGGCTTATGGTCGCGACGTCTGACCGTGCCCAGCAGCTAACAGTCGTGGGGTATGGCGCAGAATGCATGTCTGCGCTGCAACTGCTTTCAGAAATAGAATCTGCTCGGCAGCGAGTTCGCAGTAAGCTGAGCAGCCAACGAAAGCCCTCACGGGGGCTGTTGTCTAACTCGATTGATCCCGTTGCTCGACAACGGCTTTCACAGATGCGGTTTGGCATGAAGCCTCGCCAACCCTGACATTACTACGGCAAGATTTTGTCAGGTTAAAACAGGACACAATGCTAATCCATCAAAAAAATATGGGCAGAAGCTTGCCAAAGTCTGTCATTTGTAGATAGGATTATAAACGCGATCCTCAGTAGCTCAGTGGTAGAGCGGTCGGCTGTTAACCGATTGGTCGTAGGTTCGAATCCTACCTGGGGAGTTTTGTTGAAAACCTATTCAAATCAGTCACCCCTTCGCGGACTTGTGCCGCGTTTGAATCAGCTCAGCACAGATGCTGATGGCGATTTCGGCTGGGGTTAGTGCGCCAATCTCAATGCCGATGGGAGCGTGAATCGGGTCGAGCCGATCGCCCGTCAATCCTTTTTGTTGAAGTTGCTGGAAAACGTGGCGAACTCGTTTGCGGCTGCCAATCATGCCAATGTATCGAATTCGAGATTGAAGGGGAGCCATCGCCGCAGAAAACAGGCATTCCAGCGCATCTAGATCGTGAGTGACTCCGCGTGTCACAAGGGCAATGTAAAACTCATCTAACTCAGGCAAGGTGTTGAGAACAGGGGCGATCGCCCCATGTAGCACCTCAATGTCGGGGGAGATGGCGTGAAACCGATGGGTCTCTGCAAAATCTGGGCGATCGTCTTGCACCATGACCCGAAAGCCTGCAAATGTGGCGGCTTCGGCTAGCGCAATGCCCACATGCCCCGCCCCAACGATGAGAAGTGTTGGATCAGGACGAATAAGTTCTAAAAACTCAGCCGTAGAGTGAGATTGGGAAAGGGAGCGGCAAGTGTCGGAACCCGATGCAGCACTCGATTGGGCAGGAGCTTGTTCTTGTGAGGACGCATCTTGCTCAGAAAGCCGGAGGGGCGATCGCCAGTAAGGAGTTTGGGTCGGGCTGAGCGGCGTGATCAGCTGAGTCGTCTGTCGGTTGAGCAGTCGCTGACAGAGAGCCTCGACCAGTTCTTTTGCCCAGGTGGGCAGCCAGCAGCCAATCCAAACCTGCATGGTGCCCCCGCAGACGCCTTCAGTCTGGCGCTGTTTGGCTCCGGTCAGGTCAATAGTAACTGAGGTCGCCCAGGCTTCTTCGTGGAGGAGATGGGGTGAATCAGCGGCAGGTGAATTCAGGGTCTTGAGTAAGGCGATCGCCGCTTCGATCACTTTTGCTTCCCCAGCCCCACCGCCGATGGTGCCGATGGTATGGCCTGTGACGTCGATCATCATTTTTGCCCCGGTTTCACGAGGCACAGACCCGTTGACGCTGATGATGGTGGCGATCGCCACGGCTCCATGCTGAAGGGCTTCGGTTACCCGCTGATAAAATTCAAGCTGCATAGATCCCTGTTCTCATCTCTTACGTTTAAAACTCCCCATGAAACCCTATCAGCAGATTCCGATTGCAGACTGTGGCGATCGCCTAGTCCCGATACCTGCCGACGCTGTTGCCTTTGTTGATCCCCATCCCTATGTCCAACTAGGTGCGCCCTATGGCGATAAGTCTCCTTATTTTCTGCGCCAGGGGGTGCTCGATCGGTTGCTGAAGGCACAGATTCATCTCCAGCGCCTGCATCCCGGCTGGAAAATCCAGATTTTTGATGCCTATCGTCCGATTGCGGTGCAGCGGTTTATGGTGAGCCATGCCTACGAAGACGTGAGGCGAGCGAAGGGATTGGGCGATCGCCCCCTGACTCCAGACCAGCAAGAGTCGTTGCTGCAAGAGGTCTATCAATTTTGGGCGTTGCCCAGCGACAATCCTGCCACGCCGCCGCCCCACAGTACTGGGGCGGCTCTGGATGTGACGTTTGTGGACGAGCAAGGGCAGGCAGTGGATATGGGCTCACCCATTGATGAGCTGTCGCTCCGTTCTTATCCCGATTATTTCGCGCCGCAGTCTCCTCTGCGTCTTGCGACGGATCAGACGCCTGAGTCAGAGTGCGATCGCTTTCATTCTCATCGACAACTGCTGCTTCAGGTAATGAGCGCTGCCGGGTTTCAGCGGCATCCCAATGAGTGGTGGCACTTTTCCTACGGCGATCAATATTGGGTGTGGCTGATGCAGCAGCAAGGGCATAAGGAGGTTTGTGCCCACTATGGAACTCTTGAATCGTTTTGACGATTAAAACTTCTTTACCCGGTCATAGGCAAAAACTCTTGAAGACTAGAATGTCCCCTCTTGTCTTATCCCGAACTTCGACCTATGAATTTGCCTGCGTCGAGCTACGTTCAATTCACACCTGATCTAAAGATTTGTCGATTGCTCAACGGCATGTGGCAGGTCTCCGGAAACCACGGACGCATTCCTACATCTCGTGCGATCGCGTCGATGTTTGACTATGTGGAGGCCGGATTCACAACCTGGGATCTGGCCGATCACTACGGCCCTGCCGAAGATTTTGTGGGCGAGTTTCGGAAAAAGTTGGCCGATCGCCATAGCCCAGCAGCTCTGACGATTATTCAAGCTTTGACGAAGTGGGTGCCTCGACCAGGAGTAATGACGCGAGAAATCGTAGAGACTAACGTTAATACAGCCCGTCTGCGCATGGGCGGAGACCCCATCGACCTGATGCAACTTCACTGGTGGGACTATCGCGATCGCCACTACATCGATGCGCTCAAGCACCTGGTTGACCTCAAAACCGAAGGAGCCATCCGGCATTTGGGCTTGACCAACTTTGATACCGACCATTTGACGCTGATCTTAGACCACGGGATTCCCATCGTTTCAAACCAGGTGCAATTCTCTCTCATTGATCGGCGTCCACTTGTAAAACTGGCACAGCGCTGTCAGGAGTGCGAAGTGCATCTTCTGGCTTACGGAACCCTTTGCGGGGGGTTAATTTCTGAGAAATATCTAGGACAATCTGAACCCAACACCTGGGATCTCAATACCGCGTCGCTTCGCAAATACAAAAACATGGTGGATGCCTGGGGGGGCTGGCCGCTATTTCAAGACTTGCTGAAAAACCTGAAGGCGATCGCCACCAAGCACGAGGTGAGCATTGCCAATGTAGCGGTGCGCTATGTGCTCGAACAGCCTGCCGTGGCAGGAGCCATTGTCGGAGCCCGTCTGGGCGTATCTCAACACATCGATCAAAATTCTAAGGTGTTTGGCTTTGAGCTAGATGCCGATGATTATGATCAGCTCGAAGTCGTGCTTGGGCGATCGCACGACCTCTTTGAGCAATTGGGAGACTGCGGCGAAGAATACCGTCACCGCTAGCAGAAATTCATCCTCTTTCAATCCGAAATTTTCGCTCCAAAAATCCGTACATCCCCCAGTTTTTCTAAAAGCTTCACCCCTGGTTCATCAAATTTTTCAAACACGTTATAGTCTAGAAACATCAGGGTGTGATGTGCCGTTACATGAAGTGGAAAGACGCGATAAGCGATCGCCTTTGCTTCTCTGGAATAACTAAACCTAGGGTCATCTCCTAGGTTCATCTACCACGGCACATCGAATGACTTGCAGAAACACTTGGGCTGTGCCATTACAGTCAGCGGTCATGACATCCTCCACTCTTTCTTCCAATATGTTGGCGACGCTCTCTCAGATTGACCAAAAGGGCAGTCTGACTCGCCAGGTCAAAGACCTTCCCGTTCCTCAATTCACAACGCTGCTCGACCAGATCACCAAAGAGTTCGAGCATTTTCTCCAGGCGATCGACATGATCAACAACGACGCCCTGGAGACGATGCTGGAGCAAATTTTGGAGGCGTTTACGCTGAAGATCGGTCAGATTCTTCAGGCCGACCGGACGACCATTTTTCTTGTAGACGAAGAAAAAGGAGAGCTGTGGTCAAAAGTCGCCCAAGGAGCAGGGGAAGAGCTGCTCGAAATTCGGATTCCTATTACGGCTGGTATTGCCGGATATGTGGCGAGCCATGCGGAGTGTCTCAACATTCCCGATGCTTACCGCCATCCTCTTTTCAACAGAGAAATCGATAAACAAACCGGGTATCGAACTCGCAATATTCTCTGCCTGCCCATTGTGAGTGGCGATCGCGGCCAGGTCATTGCTGTGGTGCAGTTGCTCAATAAAAAAGGAGGGCTGTCGTTTAGCGCTGACGATGAACACCTGTTTCGACAATTTGCAGGGTCTATCGGCATCATCCTCGAAAGCTGCAACTCCTTCTACACTGCCGCCCGCAATCAGAAGGGCGTTCATGCCCTGTTGCGGGCAGCGGCCTGCCTCGCTCAAAGCTTGGATCTCGAAAAGACCCTCCAGGCTGTCATGGACGAAGCTCGAAAGCTCATGGATGCCGATCGAAGCACGTTATTTCTACTGGATCAAAATGGCAAAGAACTCTGGACGCGCATTCCAGCGGCAGACGGAAAAACCATGCTCGATATTCGCATTCCTGCCAATAAAGGGATTGCAGGCTATGTCGCTTCGACCAAAACAACCCTCAACATTGCCGATGTTTACACCGATCCTCGGTTTGACCCCTCTACCGACAAACGCACGGGCTACCGCACTCGCACCGTTCTCTGCATGCCTGTGTTTAACTCCAAAAATCAGCTCATCGGTGTCACCCAGCTGATCAACAAGAAGAAGGGGCTGTTTACTCCGTCAGATGAGGAGTTTATGCGGGCGTTTAATACCCAGGCTGGCATTGCTCTAGAAAACGCCCAGCTTTTTGAAAGCGTCTTACAGGAAAAGCAGTATCAGAAAGATATTTTAGAGAGCCTATCGGATGCAGTCATTTCGACTGATCATGAAGGTCGCATCGTTACGATCAACGACGCGGCTCTATTTTTGTTGGGCTGCCCTGCAAAAGATGACGCCATTCGATCAAATCAGCGGTATTGGCAACAAATGATGATTGGTCGGCAGGTTTGGGAGGTCATCCCCATTGAAAACTTGAGAATGCGGCTGCAAGATAGCCTCAAAACAGGAGCCCGTCACTATGTGCCTGAGCAATTGCTGACGGTGGGTGTTGTGAAAGGAAGCTCTGTCCAGCAGCAGCAATCTACTGATAGTTTTGGGAGTGATAGTTTTGGGAGTGATGGTTTTGGGAGTGACTCTCGCCATGTAAGGCGGGTGCAGAGCCTCAATGGTTTGGGTCAAAACAATGGCAACGGTCGTGCCTCCCGCAACGGCAATGGGCAGTCGATAACGTCATCGCTAGTTGCTTCTAGCTCTGCCGATCTGTGGATGTTGGCGGTGTGCGATCGCCAAACCAACCAATATCGCCTCTGGAACCATCCCATTGCTGAGCATAACCCTGAAGTTCCGACCAGTCAGGTAAATGAGCTGGAGCGCAGCGTTAATTTGACCGTCAACCCTCTCAGCGACCCTGAAGGCGGTGTCAGAGGTGGCCTCGTGGTGCTCGAAGACATTAGCCAAGAAAAGCGGATGAAGACCACCATGTACCGCTATATGACACCTGGGGTGGCTGAGCGGGTGTTGGCCTTGGGTGACGATGCTCTGATGGGAGGTGAGCGCAAAGAAGTCACGATTCTGTTTTCTGATATTCGAGGCTACACCTCACTGACTGAAAAGCTAGAAGCATCAGAAGTGGTGTCGCTCCTCAACGCCTATTTTGAGACCATGGTGGAGGCGGTGTTTAATTACGAGGGCACCCTCGATAAGTTTATCGGCGATGCTTTGATGGCCGTCTTTGGTGCGCCTCTTCCCCTCGAAAAACATGCCTCAATGTCGGTGCAGTCAGCGTTAGAGATGCGTCGTCGATTGGCAGAGTTTAACCAAAAACGGAGCGATGACAAGAAAATCAAGATCGGTATCGGCATTAGTTCTGGTGAGGTGGTTTCAGGCAGCATTGGCTCCAAAAAACGGATGGACTACACCGTCATTGGCGATGGGGTTGATATTAGCTCTCGGCTGGAGGGGTTGACGAAGCAGTATGGCACAACCAATACCCAAGGCTGCGACATTATTTTGAGTGAGTTTACGTACCAGTTTTGCAAAGACCAAATTTGGGCGCGGGAACTCGATCGCATTCGGGTCAAAGGCAAAAACTGCCCGATCAGCATTTATGAACTGATTGGCGATCGCCAAACCACTCTAGACGACCATACTCAAGAGTTTTTGCACATTTACAAAACGGCGCGCAGTGCCTATCAAGACTGTGATTTTGAGCGAGCGGTGCAATATTTTGAGCGGGCACACCAGCTGAAGGCTAACGATCGGGCGACGCTGACTCATTTAGAGCGATCGCACGCCTACAAGCTAAATCCGCCTCCGGCTGATTGGGATGGAGTTCACACCATGATCACAAAATGACTCCTAAACAGGTCGGCTAAAGTCGCTCAAATCGGGGGGTAGCCGTTCGACATAAACAGTTCTAAGCTGAAGCTTCCTGTTAACTAAATAGCAGGGAGCGTGAGTAAGAGGCGTCTATTTTGGAGGCGTCTGTCTTTGATCGGTGATGGCTTCGATCGGTGATGGCGATCGCACCTAACGCACCCAAATCACGCTTTTATCAGATGCTAAAGGTACTGTGACGCGAAAGGTAGCATGATGACTTCTCAAACACGACTCGATGCAGTATCCACAGGCCCAACACCCACAGGCTCACCCGACGCCGAGCTGTCTGCCCCACAGTCTTCTGCCGAAACAACCCAGCAGGAACATACGATGCCTGAGACTCCAAAAATGGAGATTTCAGGCGTGTATAAATCCTATGCAGTGCAGGGCAAAGAGTTAATGGTCTTGAAAAACATTAACCTGAAGCTGGCCCCCGGTGAGTTTGTCTGCTTGGTTGGGGCGTCGGGCTGTGGCAAATCAACCTTGCTCAACATCACTGCGGGGTTGGTTAACCCCAGTGCGGGGCAAGTTTTAGTCGATGGCAACCCCGTCAAGGGGCCAGGATCAGACCGAGGCGTCGTGTTTCAAAACTATACGCTCTATCCTTGGCTGACGGTCGCTGACAATATCGCCTTTGGGCTGAAGCTGCGAGGCGTGTCTCGGGCAGAACGACGAGAGCGGGTGGCCTATTTTCTCGATGTTGTAGGGCTGACCTCTTTTTCTCAGGCGATGCCCAATCAGCTGTCGGGCGGCATGAAACAGCGGGTGGCGATCGCCCGTGCTCTGGCAAACGACCCCGAAGTGCTGCTGATGGATGAGCCGTTTGGCGCACTCGATGCCCAAACCAAAGAGCAAATGCAGCTTTTCTTTTTAGAACTGTGGGAAAAAACCCACACCACCGTCTTGATGATCACCCACGACGTTGAAGAAGCGATTTATCTGGCGCAGCGAGTCTATGTGATGAACTCTCATCCCGGCACCATTCGCATGGAAGTGCCGGTTCATTTTTCTGGCAATCGAGATCTAGATATCAAACTGACCCCAGAATTCATCAATATCAAGAGCGACATCATTCACGCACTGCGAGCAGATGCCAGCGAAAGAGCGGGCGATCGCAAGAGCTAAATAGATAGCCGTCATTAACCGATGCCGGAGGGCGTGTTGCGGCTTGAGCCCAACGCAGCGTCAGCTCGCTGAGTCTCCTTTATGGGATGGGAGAACAGCCAGATGTTATCTGCTGAACAGTTGAACAACAGTTTTACTGGTACTTTCTCTGGAGACTGCTGCTTGAGACATCGCTGAAGAATCTTCAATGTTTACTGCTGGTGTGCTGTGCATCTTATCGAGATGGTCGAATAATTTTCGAGCGATCGCTTACACTCAGCTTCTTAGGTTTTCGTCTACTTCATCTGTGTCTACGCAGCTGCAAATGTCAAATTTGATACACCCCTGTCAGGAGTAAGCCACCATGACCTTTAAGCCACCAATCATGACCCGTCGTCGTGCCCTCTGGATGATGGGAGGAGCTACGGGAGGTCTCATGCTTCACGCCTGTACCTCTCCATCCTCCACTAGCACATCTTCCACCGATACCTCTAGTGAAACGGGTGACGACGCTGCCTCAGATTTAGTGAGCGGCCAGTCAGGCAGTACGCTCTGGATCGGCTACACTCCCATGTACATTGCCATAGAAAAAGGCTTCTTCCAAGAAATGGGCTTTGACCTGGAGTACAACATTTTTGGAGCAAGCGGAGAAGCCGATGCTGCATTTAGCGCTGGACGAATCGACGCTCAAAGCTCTGTCACCTCAGAGGCGGTCGCGCTCGCGTCTAAAGGAGTAGACTATCGAATTGTCCAAATTGCCGATACATCGCTGGGTGGAGACGGCATCCTCGCGCGCAACAGCGTGGCCGATGTCGCTGATTTCAAAGGACGAGAAATTGCAGTAGAAGTCGGAGCGGTCAGCCACTTTTTCTTACTGCAAGTGCTTGAAGAAGCAGGACTCACTGCCGATGATGTCACCATCACAAACCTTACTCCTGATGCGGCGGCATCGGCCTACACCGCAGATCGGGTTGATATCGCAGTGACCTACTCGCCCTTTTTGAAGCAGGCCAACGATGCCCAAACCGATGGACGTGTGATCTATGACACCTCGAAAATGCCGACGGCGATCGTGGATGCCTATATGTACAATACAGAATTCGTGGAGGCCAATCCAGCGGCAATACAAGCGCATATCGACGGCATCTACAAAGCGATTGACTTCTTGGATACCAATACCGATGAGGCGTTGGAACTGGCGGGCAAATGGTTAGAGCTAAGCCCTGAAGATGTGGCAACAGAGCTGCAAGGTGTAGACCTGACCAACCCTGAAAACAACGTCAAGATGCTGTCAGATGAGTCTAGCGACATCTATTTGGTAGACCACATGAGTTCACTGGGTGACTTTTTGAGCAGCCAAGGACAAATCGAGTCTGCACCCACTCCAGAGACTTTCGCAGGACTCATCGATCCTCAATTTGTGAAAGCTGCTTTGGGATAATGAGTTTTGGAAAAATGGCTCTCAAGACTCCATGCTTATTGTTTCGAGGTAGCCGTAGTCATTGATGTTAAGCACAGGGCGGCGACTCTTGGTAGGTTGATGGAGCAGAGCGATTTATCCACAGATGGCGCAGACAGCGCAGATTCATGAACGAGAAGGCGATCGCCAAAAGTCAAAATGCAGCACAGGAAACCCCCGTGCTGCATTTTGATCAAGTTAGGTCGCTTGAATTGAAATCGCTTAGGCGAATTTTGCCTATGCCGTGACTAGCTCGGGCGCGGGGCGCTTGCTGTTGCGAATGCCCTCGATGGCTTCTGCATAATCATCTGCTTTGAAGACCGCAGACCCTGCCACGATTGCATTGGCTCCAGCTTCGAGCACCTGCCAGGTGTTGTTGGTCTTGAGGCCGCCGTCTACTTCGATCCAGGGGTCGAGGCCACGCTCGTTGCAGGTCTCGCGAAGCTTGCGGATCTTGGGCACCATGCTGGAGATAAAACTCTGACCGCCAAATCCGGGGTTGACGCTCATGATTAACACCAAGTCGCAAACGTCGAGCACGTAGTCGATCAGCTCTAGGGGAGTAGAGGGATTGAGAACAACTCCAGCCTGCTTGCCCAACTCTTTAATTTGGCTTAGGGTGCGATGCAGGTGAGGAGACGCATTGTGCTCAGCATGGACAGAGATGATGTCTGCACCAGCTTTGGCAAAATCAGCGACGTACTTTTCAGGTTCCACAATCATCAAGTGGACATCTAAAGGCTTTTTCGTCAGGGGGCGAATGGCACTGACGATCAGAGGGCCAATGGTGATGTTGGGCACAAAGCGACCGTCCATCACATCAACGTGAATCCAGTCTGCACCTGCCCGATCGACCGCCTGAATCTCTTCGCCCAAACGGCTAAAGTCGGCAGATAAAATTGATGGAGAGATTACGGTCTTTTTGGTCGATTGGTTCTGGGTCATAACATGCCTCGCTATTCCTGCTTCCATTCAGTCTCATAAGATAATTTTAACAAAGTGTGTCGTTGTGCTCGAATAAATTGATCAGATTTGATCCCC
>JBARXP010000302.1:0-57186 GCA_049647405.1 Elainellaceae cyanobacterium
GCTTGGGGGCCATTCCAGAAATCGCGGCTGATTTGACCATACACCACAGGCTGATCTGACTCAGCGGCGATCGCCATGCCATCGGAGTTGACGGCAACCATCGGCCATGACTCATCGCTGAGAGACCCGGCTCTAAATAGCACCTGATTGGCATGGGTTTGACTCCACCCCAACAGCACGGCGTTGCTATAGCTGATGTTGGTCGGAACGATGGCCCGCTGGCCTCCTGTCGTGCGATCCCAGATGACGGCATAGTCAGACGCGAGATCTGTGCCAAAACGCGACTCAAAGCCACGAACTAAAAGGCGATCGCCCGATTCTGACCAGGCGACAGGGGTGAGCACAGCCATCATTCCAGGCTGCTCATATTCAGCCGCTGTGATGTTTGGGTTTTTGACCTGCGGAGACGATGCCGTTACAAACTGGAGGTCACCCGTTTGCATTTGTTCTAAAAACAACATGCTGGTCACGCGATCTTGAGCCGTTCCTGGCAGCATCTCCAGTTGAATGCGGCTATAGGCTGCATATTGACCGTCTGGAGAGATCAGCGCATGGCTGCGGTAGTAGCGCGTCTGAGCCTCGCTTGCGGAGCTAGTGATGGACTGGGTTTCCTCAATCCACTGCCACGGAATGGGATGAGGACTGTTGAGCGGATCTTGAACCGAAGTCAGAAGTGCAGCCGACTCAGCCGACGACTCGTCAGCAGCAGCAGGATCGACCAGACTTGGAGGATCAACACTAGAAGCCTGAATGCCAGCGATCGCCATCGTCGTCAGCAGCAGCAGCGAGAGAGCAAATGGGGATTGAGTTGAGGTCAAACGCGACCTCAAAAAGGAAGGACGAAGAATGGCTGGAATCATTGAGTTGACTCAGAATGGCAATTTCGAGAACGATGAAGGCATCTAACGATGCCAAGTGTGAGGAGCCAACTCACCTCAAGCAGAGGTGACTGAGAGGAATTGCTCGATCAGCAGCCCCATTTTTTAGTGCAGCTTTTGCAATCCACGCTTGTGGATGAAGACTCGGTCGTAGTTCTTCATGCTTATGAACTACTCGTCCAGGACTTACGCACAACCTGCCTAAGCCTGAATAAACTCGTTGAAATGGTGGGCGCGTCGCGCCCACCATTTCAACAAACTGCATAAGTCCTGTTTTCTACAACGAATATGAAAAAGACTGCGTTATAAGCAACGCAACTCTTTCTGCTTCAGGAATGCTGAACAAGCATATGGCTAAGGTCGAATAACCCCTAAAGCCGCGATGTGATGAAAATCGCAATCGGCTACCGAAAGTGATTCTTCTAACTCAGGTATAGCAAATAGAGCACCCAGAAATGTTTAATTTTTGCCAAATAAAATATTTTCAGGACTTATGCCCAACTCGCGTAAGCCTGAACAATTGTAAATCTGAACAATTCAACAAACTACGTCAGTCCTGGCTTGAATGACACTTCTCTTGCATTTGAGGCGGGTTTTCTGGCGATCGCCAAGATTCTGCCAATGTTGAGGCGATGGCTACAATGGCCGCTAGAACATCATGGCTGCGATCGCCATATCCCCTCACCCACATCAAATGTGTTCACAAGTGTGTTCACAAGACAAATGCCCGAACCCCTAATCGTAAAAGACTAGACAGCCCAGGCACCTATCAATGATGACGATTATCCTCACAACTCCAGACTTCTACATCTAGCTGAATCAAAGATTCAGGAGGGTTGAGTAACGATTTTCAGAAACATCCAGTCTAAGAACATCTAGATCAGGAACATCTAGACAACTTTTGTGCTTGTCAAAACGTGATGCGACGGTTCCATCAGCTCGGTCTAAATTGCGTTGTGAACCTTGAGCTTTTCACATTGATCGACAAGCGTTGAGTGACAAATGGTGATGACTTTCAGGACAGAAGATAAACAGTCGGACGAAACCATCGGACGAGACCATCGAACGGTAAATTTCTAAAGCATGTTTAGGATAGGTTCAACCAAAAGCGTGATGTTGTTAACACCGATGACTAACACCTCATCGCCCGGATTAAGTAGCACCCCACGGTCACACCGTGCAGGCCACCATGTGGCTTGAAACTTGACTCGACCCGTGTTGTCAGGCCCGATCGCCTGATCGACAACAGCTCGGTTAGACCCAATCATTAGTAAACTCATGGTGATGACACTCCCACTTGAACCTAATGTGACAACAAAGCCCCACGTTGAACAAGCCCAAGAAACTTCCCGACTGCGCGATTTAGCTTGAAACCGGGCTACAGATGATAGCCCTGTAAAGCTTTTTCGCTGTTACTATACATAGTCGTGTTTTTGACTTGAAAAATCCAGATCAGCTTAAGATCAGAGTGAGACGTTAGCGATCGCCCTGTTTCAGTAGGTTCAGTTGATTCCAGAGTTCGGGTGTGTGGTTCCAGCCGACAAAGCCTGCGTAGACACACGCTGCTTGTCGCGACGCAACATACACATGGGAAACACCGAAAGCATTGCTCCAAGTCCGTAGCGTTCTTCCATCGGCAAAGGTATGCCAGACTTTGGCCTGACTAAAATGGCGCTGATGGGCATCCGTCATTCCTGGAATTGCTCTTAAGGTTTGGATCAGGGGGTCAGCAGCGGTGACCACTCCGACCGTTTGGTTCTGCCAAAATTCATGAATCAGAGTCACCACGTCAGGATGAGTTTTGAGCTTGGCATGGGAAATATTAGGCAGGCAAATAAACTGAGCCTGGGCGATAGGCGTAGACATGACCGGAATTGTTCCGTCGCTGCCTCCATCAATATCGCCTGCGATGACCAGCGTGGGAATTTTCGCTGCCACTGATTCGGCGATCGCCCGACGGTCAGTACCCAGATCAGTTGCAATGCCGATGCCCAATTTCAACGGGTCAAAGATGCGCCCCAAATCAGCTCCTCCGACGGGCGAGGCAACTAACACCAGGGAATGGACTCGGCTCCACCAGTCTGGATGGCGATGCAGCACTTCTAGCCAAATTAAGCCCCCCATGGAGTGACCCACGATTTTCCAAGGCATCTGAGGATGAGCTTCAGCGGTTTGGCGGGCGATCGCCTCTACTTGTCGAATCAGCGGTTCGATGCGCAACCACGTTAAAAAGTATCCGAGATCAGGGGAGCTAAAGGAATAGCCATCTCCTACTAGCTGATGCGCTAGCAGGGCCATGTCTCGATTGCCATCGGCCCAGCCGTGCTGGGTAAAGAGATGAAAAGTGGGTACAGGAGGTTTTGTAAAACTCATGGGTCATCCATTCCTAAACAACTCATCTGCCCCTGATCAACTCATCTGTCCCTGATCAACTCATTTATGCTGACGAGCAGGTCATAGGTCTAGCCTATGAATGTTCACGGCAACTCGACAGCAACTTGTGGCAGATTATGAAATGGTCTGGGCTGCACGTCACTCTTGTCGAAGTCCACCTGTAGGATGAGAAGAATGCAGTCTGTGGAGAGTGAACCGATTGAACCAGTATGGATACTGATGTGAACGCTACGCCATCCGAATCATCGGGCATGGGGAGTCGATTTAGCTTAAATCGATTCAAAATGAAGCCGGGGGATAGTTGGGAAGAGAAGCTAAGGGCGATCGCCCAGTTTGTGATCGTGTCGCTGCTGTTTGGCATAGCCTACACCCAAGACCCCATCTACTACTCGCCCGAAAACCAAAACACTAAGTATCTTCAGGGCTTAGCGCGAGGGGGCTATGGTTTCCTGAGCCAAGATTGGACGGCAAATACCCTCGATCCGCTGCCCGCATTTACGGCGCTGGTGCAGTTTACCTATCAGTTTATTCACCCTGAATATGGCTTTTATCTCTTCTATTTCCTGATTTTTGGGGTGTATGTCTACAGCATGGTGGCCCTGGTCAATCAGGTCTTCCCGATTCGCTCTAGCGGTGCAGTGCTGCTGGCGTTTTTGGGATTGATGCTGTTTTTTCACACGGTTCATCTCGAAATTTTTGAGTTTGATTTAGGCGAACATCTCCACTATGGCGTAGCCGAGCAATACATTTTGGGGCCAGTGTTTCAGCCCTGTAACTTCGGGGTGTTTTTGCTGGTGTCGATCTACGCATTTCTAAAACGGCATCCCTACTGGGCGGTGGTCTGTTTGGCGATCGCCGCGACGTTTCATCCCGCCTATTTTCCCAGTGTTCTCGTCTTGACGCTGTCATACATGGGCATTCTGGCCTGGGAGACGCGGTCTTGGAAACTGCCCCTAGGTGTTGGAATCGCTTCCTTTTTGCTGATCCTGCCTGTGTTCAGCTACATGTATTTCACCTTTGCAGACACAACCCCCGAACTGGCTCAGCAAGCCACCGACATCATTGTGAATCAGCGAATTCCTCACCACTCCATCCCCGCTAAGTGGTTGAAGGATGGTCAGCCCTATGTGCAAACGGTAGTGGTGGCGATCGCCCTCTACTTAATTCGGCAAACTCGGCTGTTTTATGTGCTGATTTTTCCGTTTGTGGCTGCCGTTGTTCTGACGCTGGTGCAGATGCAGGTTAGTAATGACTTCGTAGCGTTTATTGCGCCTTGGCGAATTTCAGTATTTCTGGTGCCGATTGCAACCTGTATTGTGCTGGGCTGGGTCGTGACGGCTCTATTTCAGCGATTTCCGGCAGTGACGCGACGGCGATCGCCCTTCATCACTCGCTTTAGCCTGGTGCTGATCCTGACTTTAGTGATGTTTGGAGGCTTCAGTCAGTCCGATAAGTTCCGCAAAGATGACGACACCTTCGCCATGATGAACTTCATCCGCGACAGCAAGCAATCGGGCGAAACTTACCTGATTCCTGCCGATTCCAAAATTCTCCGCAAGTTTCGGCTCTACACCGGGGCTCCCATTTACATCAACCGCAAGACTCACCCCTACCTCGATACTGAGGTGATTGCCTGGAACGAGCGGCTAGAGAGAGCAGACGCTTTCTATGCTACGAGGGGAATTAAGAGCTGTCGAATGTTGCGACGAGAATTTCTGCCCGAGGGAGTGACCCACGTGGTGCTGCCGCGAGAAACCATCAGCCGTCGCTGCAAGCAACTTCAGCGCGTTTATAGAGACGAGAGCTACGGCGTGTTTTCAACTGAGCGATTGTAGTAGCAGGCAATGGAAGAGAGCGATCGCCTCTAATGTTGCAGACCCTACTAAACATGAGGCTCACCTCTCCACCATCAAAAATCCGCTTCGGTTCAAATCCTGCTTTGTTCAGCCAAGGGATGCTCTAAGCAAAGATTGATGCAGCGAAGTTTTATGCAGCGAAGTCTGATGCAACGAGAGCCACAGCTCCTTGCAATTCTGCGAGCACATCATCTCCAAATAAAATGTGCGTCTTATCCTCAGAAAACTCTGTGCTGATCTGTCCAAAACTGAGGCCAAATAGCTCGATTTGATCCGTGCCTTGCTCAAAGTCTGCGACGATATCAAACCCTTCACCCGTTTGCAACACAAAGGTATCGATACCTCCATCACCAAAGTAGGCATCGCTCCCAGCACCGCCATTGAGCAGGTCATCGCCAGCGCTCCCGTGGAGAATGTCATCGCCGTCTATGCCGATAATGGTGTCATTGCCACTGTCGCCATCAACCGTATTGACCCCCAGCGCATCCAAAAGTAACAAGTCGTCATCGGTTGTGGCTTGGCTACTGCTGACGGTGAGTTCAAAGGTGTCGCTGACAGATGCGCCCGCCATATCGGTGGCGGTGACAGTGACATCAAAGACGCCTAGAGTCGAAGTGCTGCCAGAAAACTCACCTGTTGAGCTATCAAGGTTAATGCCGCTAGGCAAACCGCTCACGCTATAGCTGAGAGCATCATCTGCATCCACATCAACAAAGCTGTCGCTCACATCTTGAACAAAGCTATCGCCCGAAAAAATCGCCTGGTCGGCAATTGTTGTGGCGAGAGTCGGGACTTCGTTGAGGTTATTGATGGCGATCGTGAGAACTTCCTCATAAGACTCGCCAGCCGCGTCGGTGGTGCGCACGCGAATAGTCTCAGTAGACTGAGTCTCGAAGTCAGGAGAAACAGCGAGATGAAGCTGGTCGCCATTGATGGTGAAGGCGCTGTTGTCACTACTCCCATCACCGCTGACTAATTCATAGGTGAAGCTGTCGTCAACGTTGAGATCAGTACTGCTGAAGCTGCCTACAATCGTTCCAACAGCGGCGTTTTCATCGACTACAGCAGAGCTGATGTCGAGGTCAGTAGGCGCAACATTTAAGAACTCAACAGTGAGCAGGAGATCGTTGCTATCGACTACTAGCTCATAGTCTCGTATTGCGGTGTCAAAGCTATCAACATCGTCTAGTAAACTGCCCGCAACTGTGAGTGAACCTTGGCCATCCAGCAGAGTAAAGCTTCCTTCATCTAAACCTGACAGTTGGCCTGCGTCAAAGGTAATCGCTCCCCCCGAAAGCTGGGTATTGCCCGAGACCGTGAGGAGAGTACCCGACCCAGGTTCAACAAACGCTAAAGTCCCGCTGCCGCTAAGGGTGAAGTTTGCACCTACTGTAAACCCTTCAGGGCGAAACGTACCTGAATTAATAGTTAGAGCCGTTCCTGAATAGCTCCCGCTTCCAGCTAATAGGCCGTTGTTAGTGAACGTGCCACTGTTGGCGAAGGAGCCATTGTTGATGAAGGAGCCATCGTTGATGAAGTCACGACTGCTGATGAACGTGCTGCTGTTGATGAACGTATTACTGTTGACGAAATCACCTTTGTTTTCGAAGAAGTCGTCGTTTTCAAAAGTGCCGTTGTTGAAAAAGTCACCTAAGCGTTTATTGATAAAGGTGCTGTTATTGAGGAAGTCGTCGTTGTTAACGAAGTCCCCGTAGAAGTCATTTTCGAAGGTGCCATTGTTGACGAATTCGTTGTCGTTGATGAAGATGCCATCATTATCGAAGTCACCGTTGTTGTCAAAGGTGCCGTCGTTATCGAAGTCGCTATCATTCTCGAAGATGCTGTTGTTGATGAAGTCGCCAAGGTTGTCGAGGTTGCCGTCGTTTTCGAAGCCGCTGCTATTGGTTTCAGCTTCGCCAACACCAATAATCAAGGTGTGCCCGATAGGATTATAACTAGGTAAAACCATCTATCTGTTATCTCCTAGGCTCAAGATAGGCTGGAAAGGTGGCTTCCGTGGATGGGCCGTGCCGATCAAGCTCCGTCACATATGTGGCGGTTGTTTTTGAAAAGACAAACTCCCCTTCATCTATTCTAAATACGACGGGTACCAAAGCACATGAAGAGCATGTGTGGATTGAGGCATTGCATATGAATCTTTCTCCACTGCACCATTAAAACTGCATCAGACGCCTCCCATTTTAGGCTGCTGTCTTCTGCTCTAAACCTGAATCTGGCGGCTACTCATGACTTACGGGGCAAGGATCTGGGTTCAATTTTTCATAATTCATCATTTCAGTGGCGATCGCCCTACATTTTGGCAAGACGGTTCCAGCGGCGCAGGATTTGCTGGAGCTTGGGGGGCAAGTCATCCTGCACCTCTGGAGTGAATTGGGTTTCTCCGAGGCGATTTCTTAGGATGATGGTGGGTGCGTCTGCCGCAGGTTCAGATATATCTGGAATCTGATGATTCATTTGGCGATCGCGCTGGTATGCGATGCCGTCAAAGTCTTGAAATGGCGTGTTGCTCAGCAGTTGGGTCAAGCGCTCAAACTGGCGATCGGAGACGTTGTAAACCTCAGGCGTTTCTGTATCAGGTTCGGGTGAGGGTTTGATGAGCTTGCCGTCTGCTTCTAGCAGAACAACTTGGCGATCGCTCCCGGTCATCACCATTTCAAATATGGTTTCGTCGTCCAACTCAAACGGATCGACGCGAGAAATAAACGTTGGTCGAATCCCCTCAGGTGGAGTAGCGATCGCATTCAGCCGAATCATCTGGCCGCTGTTGTCAGTGTGGTAAATCCAATATTGAGCGGCGGATTGTCTCGATGATTCTTGTTCAGAGCGTTCTGCCGCATATGGTTCTGGTTGCCCAGCCCGCACGATTGCGCGCCATCCCCAAATGGCCTGCCTTGTGCAAATTCCATTGGCTGGAGTAATGCCCAGACAACCGTTCCAGATTTGGGGTTCTGCTTCGACGACCTGCAACTGTTCTAGGGGAATGTTGTGGTCAGTTGCGACCATTGATAGTAGGCGATCGCCCACTGACGGCGGCAGATTTTGAGCATAGGTCGAGCGGCGTATGGAGTCTCCTGTGAGGTCAGTGCGATAAAACCAGTGGTTGTTTTCGTGAACTACCTCAATTTGCCAGCCCTCAACGAGCATCATCATGCACGATTCGGCGGGGCCACCGAGTCCCAAACACCCGTCAGTCCAGGTTTCGCGGCTATGGCGCTCGACATTGAGCTGCTCTAGCGGAACACCCAAATCTTCAGCCGCAAACTGAAGCACCTGTGCCCGTACCTCATCGGGTAGGAGATGGAACTCGATTTCAGCCATCAATATTTCAGAATTGGGGTCAGAATTGGGGGCAGAGTTGGGGATCGTTCCCGATTTGAGCTGAGTCGGTGAATCAGAATCGATTAACGGAACCAAAGATGAGGCATCGGATCGGGCGGAATAGCCCACCGTTGCAGCGGCGGTGAGGGTGATGGCGATCGCGCGAATCAAAACCGATGAGTGACGCTTTGTAGTCATAACAACAGAAACTCCTGAAAAATTCTCAAGCATTAAAGCCTCTCGTAATGCTCTAGTCTTACGCTACTGGGTTCTCAGCTAGACACTGTCGCTGTTACAGATTTTGTGACGGCATAGAAGCCGTTGATGGGCTGGATGTTTTTCGATCAGCAGCGTGAATAAATTCTCCAGACAGATTCCGCCTCCGGAGCCACCCTTTACCATTGAGGTGTGCTGAGTTGTGTAGATAAGGCATCATCGCAGGAGCGCAGTCATGTCAGCTAAATCAGAACTATTAGGGGCGATCGCCGGACTCAATCGCGGATTGCTGGTTGCGAAAGATGAGAAGCAAGAGATTTTGGATGCGGTGAAGCGAGTGGAAGACGAAAACCCAACGCCGCAACCGCTGCAAGCCGCAGATAAGCTCGATGGTGACTGGCGACTGCTCTACACCACCAGCAGTGAACTGTTGGGCATCGACCGCCTACCGTTTTACGATCTGGGTCAGGTTTACCAATGCATTCGGGTCAAAGACGCCGCTATCTACAACGTGGCCGAAGTGCAGGGCATTCCCTACCTTGGTGGACTGATTAGCGTCGCGGCTCGCTATGAAGCCGTGTCAGAAAAACGGGTCAATGTTCGTTTTGAGCGAGCGGTGTTTGGCCTCCAGCGACTGATTCAGTACCAGTCTCTCAGTCCTTTCATCGACCAGATGGAAACGGGCAAAAAGTTTACCGCCATCGACTTTGAGATCAAAAATCGCGACCAAAAGGGATGGCTGGATGTGACCTATTTAGATCATGATATGCGCATCGGTCGTGGCAACCAGGGCAGCGTATTTGTGCTAACCAAAGTGCCTTCAGCCTCTAGCCCAAGTGCTCAATCGACCCACCGAGACGAATCTCAGCCCGAGGGGTCGATGTCATGACGCGCCCGCTTTTGCGTCTCTCCCAAGCCCAGTTAAATTTGCTGGAGCGGTGTCCGCGCAAGTTTCAATACACCTATTTAGAGCAGGTGTTGGCTCCTGCATCTCCAGAGGAAACCGAGCGGCAACTGTGGGGCAGCCAGTTTCACCTGAGAATGCAGCAGCATGAATTGGGCGTGTTGCATCGAAGCGAGCGAGAGTCTGATGATGTTTTTCAAATTGCAGCAGAAGCGCTCGTTGCTGCTCTACCCGAAATATTTGGAGGCGATCAGGATGGCGATCGCCCCCAGAAACCGCGCCATTCTGAACATCGGCGATCGCTCAGTGTTGAGGGCTACCTGCTGACGGTGGTGTATGACCTGGTGGTACTAGGCGATCAGCAAGCACAAATCTTTGACTGGAAAACCTACCGCAAACCCCAGCGGCGGGGCTGGCTAGAGGAAAGCTGGCAGACACGGCTCTATCCCTTTGTGTTGGCAGAAACCACGGACTACGAGCCAGAGGATATTTCCATGACCTACTGGTTCATTAATCCTCGCCAGATCGAACACCAGCGCTCGCAGCAGTTGGGCGAGAACGACGAGGCTCAATCCGAATCTGCCGAATTAATCGCCCCCGAATCCATCACGTTTCCCTACTCCACCTTTCAACACCAAGCGACTCGCCAAGAGCTTCAGGCGTTGCTGACGGCACTGACCCAATATCTCGACCTTGGCGATACGGGCTACGCCCAGGCAAGCCAACGCCAAGCCAACTCGGGTGCGGCTCCCTATCTCTTCCCCCAAATTCCTGAGCAAGGTGAGGTTTGCCCGACCTGCCCCTATGCCCTGCGATGTGGGCGATCGCCTCACCCATCCCATCGCAACTGGTTTGACATCGCAGAATTGCTAGATATCGAACCCATTGAAGAAATTTCACTATGAGTCTCAACTTAATGACCCTCAACCTGAAGATTCTCACCCTACGCGGGGGAGAGATTTATTTTGGGCCAACTTATTTTGTGCCAAAGAGGCGATCGCCTACATCTCCCAGCCCTGGGAAAATATAGCCTTGGGAATCGAGCTTTTCATCTATGGCTACAGTTTCATCTATGGCTACGGTATAGATAGGCATGTCGGGATGCATCTCGTGAAAGTGCTCAATGCCTTCCGGGGTAGCCAACAAACAGAGAAACTTATGCGAGTCACCACATCTGTCGCGATCTCCCACATCGTGAGGCAGCTTGAAGTCATATTCAATCATCGCCAGGGTGCTAGAAGCGCGGTACAGCCCTATATCCCTAATCCGCACAGCAGCTCTAAGATGTCATTGAGGATACCTTATCCGGCTTACATCATTGACACGATCGCCCTCTTTAGATGATTGCCGTAGAAGCTTGTTGTCTCACGGCACCTTATATTAATTTTGGACTTTGGTTTGGTAGGGCTGATGGAGATCCGGCCTTCTATTGTGTGTAACCCCAATCACGCTGATGACCTTTAAAGATTACTTTTCGCGTCAGTCGTCTGACTATGCTCAATATCGACCTCGCTATCCGCGTGAGTTGTTCGGGTATTTGGCGTCGCTTTGTGAGACCTGCGATCGCGCTTGGGACTGTGCAACAGGCAATGGGCAGGCCGCGTTGGAACTCGCTCGACTTTTCTCTCAGGTGGTCGCGACAGATGGTAGTGTCACCCAAATTAGTCAGGCTCAGAGCCATGCCAACATCACCTATCAGGTTGCTTTGGCCGATCAGAGTGGGCTCGCAGATCATTCTGTGAACTTGGTCACGGTAGCCCAGGCCGCACACTGGTTTGATTTGGGTGATTTCTACACAGAAGTCCAGCGTGTGGTGAAACCAGGAGGCATTGTAGCCCTCTGGTGTTATGAACTAATGACTATTTCTGAAGCAATGGATCCGTTGATTCATTATTTTTATCGAACTGTGGTCGATCCCTACTGGCCTCCGGAGCGAGCCTTGGTGGAAAATCACTATCGCACCCTGCCGTTTCCCTTTTCTGAAATTGCCGCCCCGTCGTTTCAGATGCAGACAACTTGGACGCTGGAGCAGCTCTACGGTTACCTGTTCACGTGGTCTGCCAGCCAAAATTATCTAGAAGCCACTGGACAAAATCCGTTAAATGAAGTGAGCGATCGCTTCCTTGCTGCCTGGGGTGATTTTCATGAACCGAAGTCGATTCACTGGCCGATTCATCTGCGGGTCGGGGCAGTTTCTCCTCCCGGGACTTAAAGCTTATGCAGAGCTACAACGCCTTGCCTCCCTGCTACAGCAGATATTAGCCATCCATTTTAGGTCAGTGTTACATGTCTGCTGACATCACTATGAACCTAAAGTGAGGCAATGCACAGATGTTGCTGTCGCATCGTAATAGCTCACAGGTTGACTTAACCCGTCATCGAAAAACACGAGAGGTGGGGCGAAATGATAGAGTATGTGGCTAAGGTCTGCTGCGGGATTCGCGGTTTGGGTTTGCCTCTCGGGTTTAAAATTTCCGAATCGTGACTGCTAATTGGCAACCGTTCCAGGCGATACGCTTACCGATCAGTTTGGCTCCATGACAACCACCCAGGAAAAATCTCTTCAATATCGGCTGCAGCAGGATGACCAACTGTGCCTGCTGCACATTCCCAAAACGGCGGGGTCAACCCTCACCGCTCTGATGGACACCAACTTCCACGTCCACGAAATTTTTCCGGGCACCAGCATTGGCGACTGTTCGGCTGAGGAATTGTCACAATATCGTCTGTTTCGCGGGCATTACGACTACAACGTCAATCGCTTTTTCCCGAAGCCTCTGGTCTACACCACCATGTTGCGGGAGCCGATTGAGCGGGTGATTTCGCTCTACGAGTTTTGGAAGCGGGATGTCGAGCGGGGCGGTGGCGTGGGCGATCGCCGTGAGCGCAGTGACGATTTGCGCCGAGCCAGCATGGAAGGGCTGGAAGGCTTTGTCTGCAATGAAGACCCGTGGGTGAGGCTGCGCACCTGCAACCGTCAGACGCGGCAGCTTGCGCTAGGAGTCGGGGGCATTAAGACGAATCCGTCGGAGGGTATGCCTGATGATGAACTGCTCGATCTGGCAAAACAGCATTTGGATGAGTGCGCCTTTTGGGGGCTGACCGAGCGGTTTCAAGAATCGATTTTCTTGATGGCCTATATTTTTGGCTGGTATCCTGTGGCGGATGTGCAAAATCTGCGGGTCGCCAAGCGCAAACTGCGCAAAGATAGCGTTGAGCCAGCGGTGCTCCAGCGACTTGAGGAAGTAAACCAGCTCGATATTGCCCTCTATGACTATGCCCAGGAGAAGTTTCAGGGGCTTTATCGTCAGATGCTGCATGAGCTGCGATCGCCCCAGTTCTCCAACAGCCTCACCGCAGAACAGGCCGAACTGCTCGAAACTCAGCAGGCGACGCCTCAACAGCGCATCGAGTTTTTGTTGCCTGCCCTAGAACAGCACTATGAGCGGCGTTACCCTGAGCAGAAGATGGAGCCGTTGGAAAGCTACGACTTCAATTGCCTTCAGCCCCTTCAGGGCACAGGCTGGCATCGCCGCAACGGCAAGAAAAACGGCGTCATCATCACCGATACGCCCTTCCGCTGGACGGGGCCAGGAACGGAGTCCACCATGGATTTGCCGCTGGACAGCAGCGAAGATCGCTTCATTCGCGTCTACATCATTAACGCCATCACACCGGAGGTGCTCGATAGCTTTCGCGTTCGGGTGAATGGCCATGAGGTGGCGCTGACCCCACTGGAAAGGCGATCGCGCTTTGCGATTTTGCAAGGGGTGATTGAGGCCGACTGGATGAAAGGTGTTGGCTTGTCTGGGCGTAGCCCGTATGGCCCCTTTAGCCGCCTTGTCTTTGCGGTCGATCAAACGATGTCGCCCCACAGCCTTGATCCCAGCAACAGCGATATGCGGGAGGTGGGCGTCGCCTTGCATCGGGTGCAGATTTTCCCGGTGTCGGCAGATGCCGATCGCAGCGAATTTGTCTACTACCGCTTCCCCGAAAAAGATCGGCACTGGACGGAGACGGCAGATTTTCTCGCGGCTCATCTCAAGCCCCAAGATCGGCTCATGGCCATGGGCGAGTTTAGTAAGAAATTTCCGAAACAGTTTTGCTCCTTTTTGGAATCTTTACCCGATCGCCCCGACATTTCCTGGGTCGTGATTCACAAAGGCCATTATCAGGATCTCGATCGCGGCTCGCTGTTCTGCATTTTGAAGCAGTTCAAACCTGTGTATGCCAATCCCGTTTTTGTCATCTTTACCCGGCGAGACGATGTGCCGTCGCTGAGTCCGTGGACGAAGGATGTGCTGAATCTGACCGCTCGAATTCGCCTGTTGCAGCTTGAAGAAAAAGGGCTGCTTTCTGCGGCACTGCGCCAGCGGCTAGTGACAACAGCAAAATCGCTGCTAAAGCCGCTGCGGTCTTAGAATTCTCAGATTGAGCCAACGTTATCTGTTCTGGGGCGATCGCCGTGAGCCATGTGCTGGTCAATTTGTCTTATCTCAATCAGCAGCCTACGGGATTGATGACCTATGGGGTGCAGATTGCGCCCTATGTGCGATCGCTCCCGGCAACTTTACTGCTGCCCGAATCGATCCAGACCTTAGGCTCTCTCGACCTATCCCAGCCCTCAGACCAGATTTACCGAATTCCTGAAAACATGACTGCGGATCAGGGCAGTCGCGGTCATCTGCGGCGACTGCTGTGGACTCAGTTCAAGCTGCCCCAACTGGTGCGTCAGCTTGACGCCTCGCTGCTGTTTTCCCCCATTCCCGAAGCGCCCTTGGGCATTGGCCGCAAGCCCTATCGCCTAGTCGTGACCGTCCATGACCTCATCCCCCTCAGGTTTCCCAAGCGGTTTTCGCCGCTGACCCTCTACAGTCAGCACTATGTGCCTCAGGTGCTGCACCAAGCCGACCACATTTTGACCAACTCCAAGGCCACCGCCGATGATGTCACGAAATTCTTCGGGATTTCTTCCCAAAAGATGACGCCGATTCCTTTGGCCTACGATCAAGAACACTTTCGAGTCCTCGATCTGCCGACTCAGCCCTACTTCCTTTACCTTGGGCGACCCGACCCCCACAAAAATGTCTCCCGCATCATCGAAGCCTTCGCAAAACTGCCCATTTCCCCAGAGGTCGAACTGTGGCTAGCGGGCACTCCTGATCCAGTCGCAACCCCTGCGCTACTCCAGCAAGCCGAAGCACTCGGAGTCGGAAATCGGGTAAAGCAACTCGATTACGTTCCCTATGCTGACCTGCCAAAATTGCTGAATCAGGCGATCGCCCTTGTCTTTCCAAGCTTATGGGAAGGGTTTGGACTGCCTGTGCTAGAGGCGATGGCCTGTGGTACTCCGGTGATTACCTCTAACCTGTCGTCACTGCCCGAAGTCGCCGGGGATGCGGCATTGCTGGTCGATCCCTATCGGGTCGATGAGATTGCCCACGCCATGAAACTGCTGCTGGTGGATGCCGAAGCGCGATCGCACCTCCGAGAAGCAGGACTAAGGCAAGTTCAGCAGTTCAGTTGGGAAAAAACCGGAACTCAAACAGCAGAAGTCTTACATCGTTATTGTTCTTGAGCTGTCAAGGTCGCCAGTGCCCTTGTCTAATAGCGTACGGGAGGAACCCTAAGTAATCATCTACCTCATGGGTTTTTCCGAGTGCGTTAGTCGCATCAAGGTTGACGATTTGGCGATGCAGCTTTTTAATTGGTTTGCGTCCGCAAGGACTTTTCCCAAATGCTCCTACATGATAATGATTTAGTGCCGGATCCTCTTTATTGTGAATGTTGATGAGATTACCATCCAACCGAAAGGCAACATCATCCCAATCTTCATCCCGCCGCATTGCTCCAGCAAGAAGAATGGCGTCCTGAAAATGCTTTCCACATCCTGACCATTTCTTCAGTCCATAGTGGATGATGCGAACTCCTGCCGAATGAGCAATCAATGAAATTTCTCTCTGAGGAATGCTACAGATTAGCTCACTAAAGTATTTCTTCCCTACCTTATCGGCGCGGTCTTTAACCTTCTTCCAAGTCAGGAGAGCTGTAGCTTCGTGACTGATAACCACCTCAGAGGAATCCCAAGACAGCTCATAAACCTCTCCACGCCAACCACAATTTCGCAACCCTGACAGCCAAACTTCAGTCGGGTCGTTGTTTTGGCTCCAAGATCCCTGAATGATGACCAGAGCTTGTGAGGAATTACTGGGGGAAGAAATCCGATGAATTTTAGGTTTGTCCATAAGTGCTAAATTCGGAGCTACTGAGTCTCCGATTAACCTCCTGGCATATAAAATTCCCAGGCTAGATTATATTTAGCACTCTTAATTTACTCTAGTAAAAATATTTCCGGATTGTCTTATCGTTGTTGTCGTCTATCCTGATCAAAGCTTCTAGGGCTAATTGATAACATGCTCTAGGTAGAGTCCCTTAAGAAAGCGCTGAACCATGCAAATTTGGGTTGATGCGGATGCTTGCCCCAACGTCATTAAAGAAATTTTGTTTCGAGCGGCCAAACGGGTCGAAATCAAGACGACGCTGGTGGCGAACCAAGAGCTTCAGATTCCGGCGTCGCCGTATATTGATGCTGTTCAGGTGCGATCGGGGTTAGACGTTGCTGATGGCTATATCGTGCAGCATCTCCAGGCCGAAGATCTGGTGATCACGGCGGATATTCCTTTAGCCGCAGAAGTGATCGAGAAGGGCGGCTATGCGCTCAATCCTCGGGGTGAGTTTTACAGCAAGTCAAATATTCGAGAACGGCTATCGTTGCGCAACTTTATGGAGCAGTTGCGCAACAGCGGGGTTGAGACGGGCGGCCCTCCGGCGTTTAACCAGCGCGATCGCGAAGCCTTTGCCAATCAGCTCGACCGATTTTTAGTCAAACATGCCTAAGGGCAGCCCGTGGACTTAATCTGCGGACTTAATTCATTTCAGCGATCGCCGGACGATGGTTCCAGGGATTAATGGTTTCGAGCTGAGTGGCGATCGCAATTAGAGTCGCTTCATCGGCAGGACGACCCACAAGCTGAACGCCGACGGGCAGATTATTCTCAGCAAGGTGAGTCGGAAGGGCGATCGCAGGTTGTCCGGTGGCGTTGAAGGGAGGACAGGGCAAAATCCAGCGTGTCACCTGTTCGAGCAACTCCTTCGGAGGCAGGTGGCTCCACTCTCCAATTTTGATGGTGTGGTGCATGTAGGTCGGCGTTAATACCGCATCGTAGGGCATCATTGCGCCGACGATTTGGCGAGACATGCCCTGCATTTCCCAGAGTTTTCTGAAATAGCCTGCCGCTAAATCTTGATGGCTAATAAACCACTGGTTGATGTCGCTGAGGGCTTCGGCAGGAATGCCCGCAGACCCCACGCCTGAGCGAAACACGGTGGTAAACGGCTCGATGAGTTTAGAGAAATCAAGCTGAATCGGCTCAACGGTATGGCCTAGAGATTCTAGTCGCTTGACCGTATCGAGCACGGCCTGGGTGCAGACGGCGTCGGCTTCTCCCACCGGATCTAGCTGAGTCAGGAAGCCAATCCGCAGCTTTTTCTGAACCTCTTGGGTTTGGTTGCGGCGAACGATGGAGAGAAACGACTCCGGCGGGTCGGGCAGCCAGTAGGGGTCGCCGGTCACGTAGCCTGCGGTGACATCAAGAAATGCGGCGGCGTCTGCAACGGTGTGAGCCAGAGGCCCCCCGGTCGCGATGCCGCCAGGGGTGTCGCCAATGGGGGCATAGGAGATACGGCCTCGGGCGGGCTTGATGCCCACAAGCCCACAGCAAAAGGCAGGGCCTCGAATGGAGCCAGCTCCGTCTGATCCTTGGGCGATCGCACACAGCCCAGCGGCGAGAGCTGAAGCGGCTCCGCCACTTGACCCGCCAGGGGTATAGTCAGGATTCCAGGGGTTGCGGGCAGGGGGAAACCCTGGAGGTTCGGTAAAGGGCATTGTGCCTAACTCAGGCGTGGCGGTTTTGCCTAAAATCACAAACCCGGCCTGCTTGATCCGCCCGATGATGGCGTTGTCAAAGGTGGCTACATTGTCTTTCAGAGCCTGACTGCCAATGGTAAACCGTACATCTTTCATGGGGTCGAGGTCTTTAACCGAGATCGGTACTCCAAAAAACGCAGGCAGAGACGCGTCTTTTGAGTGCTGCACTAACATTTCGGTTTTGCTTTTGGCATCGGCGATCGCCTGTTCTGCCAACACGGTGAAGTAGCTACCCAAGACAGGATTGGCTCGCTCAATGCGCTTCAGATACAGTTCTGTCAGTTCTACAGGTGTGATATCCCCAGAGCGAATCATCTCTGCCTGTTTGAGGGCTGGGGCAAATGCTAGATCGGTTTGGTTCATGACTTCCAGGACTGAACACGACTGAGAATGAATCTATCAACAAATTGAAGGAGATTTGGGCGATCGCCCTACCAGTTTCCCAAGTGGCAGTTTTTGCGGCAGTTTTTGTGGCAGTTTTTACGGGCCGCACTTAGGCTTTCACAAGCCCCCACCCATTAAGATGCATAAACCCGCTTGACTGTTGCCTCAACGTCGGCTTCAACGATCCCTTTTGTTAAGTTTTACAGTGCTTGTGCGACCTGGCAATGCTCGGATGACTGCCAACGTTTTAGACTTTCTAGTGTGAATGGTTAGAGTGACGAATCAAATCACTCTAATGAGCCACAATTAAGCCATATGAATTAAATATTTGGCTGCCGATTGGGGTCGCAACGACCCGGTTTTTAACGTAAAGCTTTTAAGAATCGAGCGCGTCTTATGTTTCCAGCACATCGTCCTCGTCGTCTTCGCAGTAGCACCCAATTGCGCCGCATGGTGCAAGAAAACGCCGTCACCACCAGCGATCTGATCTATCCCTTATTTGCAGTACCCGGAGAGGGGATTGCCCAAGAAGTGAAGTCGATGCCGGGGGTCTATCAGCTTTCGATTGACAAGATTGTTGAAGAAGCGAAAGAAGTCTACGATCTAGGGATTCCCGCAGTCATCTTGTTTGGCATTCCTGCTGAAAAAGATATCGAGGCGACCGGGGCATGGCACGACCACGGCATTGTTCAGGAGGCATCACGGGCGGTAAAAGAGGCCGTGCCTGATCTGGTGGTCATTGTCGATACCTGCCTCTGTGAATATACGTCCCATGGGCACTGCGGCTATCTGCAAACAGGCGACCTAACCGGGCGGGTGCTCAACGATCCGACCCTGGAACTGCTCAAGAAAACAGCTGTGTCTCAAGCCCAGGCTGGAGCCGATATCATTGCACCGTCTGGCATGATGGACGGGTTTGTGCGCGCCATTCGACAAGGACTCGATGAGGAAGGTTTCGAAGACATCCCCATCATGTCTTATGCGGCGAAGTATTCGTCGTCGTACTATGGGCCATTTCGCGATGCGGCTGATTCTGCTCCCCAGTTTGGCGATCGCCGTACCTACCAAATGGACCCGGCCAATTCTCGCGAAGCCCTCAAAGAGATCGCCCTCGATATTGCAGAAGGGGCAGACATGCTGATGGTGAAACCTGCCCTCGCCTATATGGATATCATCTGGCAAGTGAAGCAGGCGTGCAATCTTCCCGTTGCGGCCTATAACGTGTCGGGCGAATATTCTATGGTCAAGGCAGCGGCGCTCAATGGCTGGGTTGATGAAGAAAAGGTCGTGATGGAAACCATGATGAGCTTTAAGCGCTCAGGTGCGGATCTCATCTTGACTTACCACGCCAAAGACATCGCTCGTTGGCTCCATGCTTAGGCATTAGAAGTTTGAGTTCTAAATTCTGAATGTTGAGTGATGAGTTAAACCACTCATTCAAAACTCAGAACTCATCCCCCAAAGCTCATCCCCATCCTCTTTTAAGCTGAAATAGCAATTGTGATTTGAATTCTTATGGCTTATCTCTGGTTCAAAGCGTTCCATATCGTTGGCGTTGTGGTCTGGTTTGCGGGACTGTTCTACCTCGTGCGCCTCTTTATCTATCACGTTGAGGCTGATGCCAAGCCCGAGCCAGCGAAAAGCATTCTCAAAGAGCAGTATGAGCTAATGGAAAGGCGGCTCTATCACATCATCACCAACCCTGGGATGTTTGTGACGATCGCCATGGCGATCGGCATTCTCTGGCAAGAGCCTGCTGTGCTGCATGACTGGTGGCTGCATGTGAAGCTCTCGTTTGTGGCGGTGCTGCTGGGCTACCACTTTTACTGCGGTCGTCTGATGAAGAAATTGGCTGCAAACGAGTGCGGCTGGAGCGGTCAGCAACTGCGAGCGCTGAATGAGTTTCCGACGCTTTTGCTGGTGGTCATTGTGCTGCTTGCCATCTTTAAGAACAATTTTCCGACCAATGCTACATCCTATGTGGTTGTGGGGCTGGTGGTGCTGATGGCAGCTAGCATTCAGCTCTATGCCCGCAAGCGTCGCCTCGACCGGGAAAAACGTGAGCAGCTAGAGGCTCCTGACGGTGGACAAGTGCTGCAAAGTTAGCGATCGCTGTTTTGAATAGGCTCTGATTTTGAAGGGATTAGGGTACGGCGCGCAGGAGCCAGAAACCCGTGTAGGTCATGCCTGATTCATCGGGTTGGATGAGCAAAAAGTGCAGTCCTTGGCTAGCCTGAAGTCGGCTCTGAAACGTTTGGGCGGCTTGCTGCACAGTCGGGTCGTCTGCTGTGGCGATAATCCAGCGATCGCTCAGTCCTGCCTCTAAAATCAGGCCATCGGGTGCTCCAGCAATGTAGTCGATCGCAACAGGACAAGCCTCCTGTAGCCAGCGGGCAAGACGCATCGAAGCACGTCCGCCATCGATGATGACACCGGGAATCTGAATGTTAGACGGTAGCCCAAGCTGTATCGGGGCGAGATCGTCGGGCACTTCTCGAATGGGGATGGGCTTATCACGGAGAAAAATCTGAATGTCACCTGCTGACAAAGCCCCAAATCGCCAGCGATCGCCCCATAAAAACTCATCTAAGGGAATCGGTGGCGGCTGATCGAGGTGAATGGGCTGATAGGCTTCTCCCGTATAGTTGGGTAGAGTTTTATAGAACTGCGCGCGATCGCCCAAATAGTCTTTCAGCGCGAGGGTGCGGCGAGTCGGGGTAACAGGAATATTGAGGTCAGCAGCAGCGGCTTCGACCAGAGAAAGAGACTGGGGCCGAAAGATCTCAATTCGTTCTGGAATCTGGGTTTGCTGCACTAAGTCTTGAAATTGCTGAGCCAGCCACTGGGCATTGGCTTCGGGCTGGGGGCAAAATGCATAGGCTGCAAAGGTTTTGTCAGAACTGCAAATGACTAATTCCCACAGCGGGTTACTGGCCTTATCTTTCAGGGGACGACGATAGAAATCAACCTGCCAAATGGTCATTTTTGATGTGGGTTAACGATGTCAGCATTGTGATAGATCAACCTTGCGATGGATCAACCTTGCGATAGAAAAGCGATCTATCTTCCTGCTCTGTCTTTGGGGTTTGTGGATGAAGACCTTGCAGATTTATTTTAGTCAGGTTGAGTCCCAGTTTATGACAATAAAGCAGATCAAAAAAAAGCATTGAGTCTGTTGATATAGACCCAATGCTTTGTGACTGTGATGAATTGAAACTTCTAGGGTCAACGTTACAAGGCGTTGTCCCGTAGGGATAGCGACCCCTTTGAAGTGGAGATCGTTATTTTTCTTACCACTCTACGACCTGAGTCAAGTGAAGAATTAAATGGCACTTTGACTGGTGAGAGCCTGTCCGGCAAAATCGAGCCAGAGATCTCTAAAGTCGGTTGGGCAACCCTCGAAGTAAACTTCGTGAAACCAATGCTGTAGTTCTTTGTCTGTGTTGCCTAGGGTGCGATCGATCATTGCAAATAGCTCCATCGCCATAACGGAGTTGCGCTGGCGGTCAAGCTTATCAGAGATTGTCCGAACCCGAGATGCATCGCGAGTTCGAATAACTTTGACTAGTTTTGCGCTAATTTCGGCTAGATTTTGTTGACTCATGCGTGACCTTCCCTAAAAGTAGAACCCCAAAAGCAAAAATGCAGAAAGAGTTGTGAGCGTTTTTCTACTTAGGTTTTCTCGACGAGTTGGAACCTTCAGGACTCCGACTTTAAACTTTGTTCATGCTCATTCATCAAGTTTGAGTGAAGCGTTGGAGTCAGAGGTTAGATCTGATTCACTCCGGATTTATGCCTGGGTAAATCTTCTGATTTACAATCTCTGGCCGAGATCAGTGAAATTCTGCAATGGTCGAGAATCTACGGTATTGCTTAAGAGAAGGGTTCGTAAAAATTATCAATCTCTACCAAATCCATGCCAGAAGGTCCTGAAATTAAACGCGCGGCTGATGCGATCGCCCGTGCGATCGCCCAGCAGCCCATAACAGAAGTCTTTTTTGCATTTGAGCATCTGAAGCCCTATTCAGAAAAGCTGAAAGGACAACAGGTGATCGCTGTTGAACCTCGGGGCAAGGCGCTGCTGACTCGTTTTGCTAATCAGCTCAATATCTACAGCCACAATCAGCTCTACGGCAAATGGATGATTCGCAAAGCCCACAGCTATCCTGAGACCAACCGACAGTTGCGGCTGGCGCTTCACACGGCGAAAAAATCAGCCCTGCTCTATAGCGCTTCAGATATTGAGGTGCTGCACGATGACGAGTTGGCCAGCCATCCCTTTCTCAACCGCATTGGGCCAGATGTGCTGCACTCTGACACGACTCTAGACGCCGTCATTGCTCGATTTCAGGACAAAGCCTTTTATCGACGGCAGCTCACCTCTTTGTTGCTCGACCAGGGGTTTTTGTCAGGCTTGGGCAACTATCTGCGCAGTGAAATTTTGTTTGTGGCGGGAGTTCATCCCAAACGGCGACCTGCGGATTGTTCTGAACCGCAGATTCATGCTTTGGCGAAAGGGGCGATCGCCCTGCCGCGACAGTCTTATGCGACTGGAGGTATTACCAATGACTTGCAGCGGGTCGAGCAGTTGAAAGCACAGGGATTTTCTCGTTCGGCCTATCGGTTCTACGTCTTTAGCCGGGAAGGACGACCTTGTTTTCAGTGCGACACGCCCATCGTCAAAGAACAGTCGGGCGGACGCCGCTATTACTTTTGCCCTCGCTGTCAACCCGCGAAGTCATAGCAAGAAAGCGACTCCATCCTAAAAACAATGACCCTAGACTTCAAGCGATCGCCCATTGTATCGATTCATCGCTGTTTCAAACCCCTGCTTGAGGCTCAGCTCAACGGCGCTGAGAACCCACTCCATCATTTCGTTGATGGCTTTTGCTTCCTTGGGCGGAAACTTGCCAAGAACATGAGACACCACCGGATCACCCGGATTGTTTGAGGAACCGCTGGCATTGCCGATGCCGATGCGCAGGCGGGGAAACTCTTGCGTACCCAAATGGGCGATCGCCGATTTCATGCCGTTGTGCCCGCCTGCTGAGCCTGACAGACGCATCCGCAACCGACCCACAGGCAAATCCATATCGTCGTAGATGATCAAAACTGATCCGGGTTCGACCTTAAACCAGTCCACCACTGAGCGAATAGACTGGCCCGAACGGTTCATGTAGGTCGAGGGCTTCAAAAGGCGCACTTTGCCCCCATAGGAAGCCATGCCTTCTCCAAATTCGCCCTGATATTTTTTCTGTTCAGAGAGAGGAATATTCCAAGTTTTGGAGAGCAGATCAACGGCATCAAAACCCACATTGTGGCGGGTGCGATCGTACTTTTTACCAGGGTTACCTAGTCCCACAATCAACTGTGGAATCACGAGTTCGGTCGATTCAGTCGAGTCTGCCATGACGCAGGAAATACAAAAGGGCAATTAACTCACAGGCTGTTCTGCTTTGTCTGAGGCTTCTGAGTCAGAAGGCTGCTCTGGCGATCGCTCTGGCGAATGTTCAGCGGCATCATCGGCAGTCGTCGGTGGAACATCAGAGGAAGTAACGGCGTCTGATGATGCCGCCTCGGGTGCATCGCCTTCCTCTACCATCTGGGTGCTATCAGCCATCTGGGTGCTATCAGCCTCAGACTCTGAATGGGCATCGGGTTTCGAGCCTGCTTCTGCTTTTGCTTCTTGTTCTGGTTCTGGAGAAGATTCCTGCGGCTCCGTAGATTCTTCTGTGGCCGGTTCTTTAGGGTCTATCGCGGCACTTTCTTGCGCTTCAGCATTCGCTGCTTTCTGGGCTGAAGACAAAGCCTTCGGTGACTTGGGTTCTAAAGTCGCCTTCATCGGCTCTTTGATTGCTTTCTCAATCTGTTCGGCTTCTTTTTTGAACTCGTTTTGAAATTCGTTAGACGCATCCTGAAAGCCCTTGAGAGCCTTGCCTAAGCTGCGCCCAATCTCTGGCAGCTTTTTAGGCCCAAAAATGAGCAGCGCCACGATAAAGATAATTGCCATTTCTGGCAGACCGATGCCGAAAATATTCATAGCCCATCCTCTTGCGTCAAGCCGTGGGGCGTTGGCTGGCTTGGGCGCAGCCCGTATCGCCCAACCTAGACCTTTCTGTTTCTACCCAGACCCACAATGTATAACAAATCTACACTTTCTTCATTGAGCCATGATTCTAAATGCATTTCAAGTCAAAATGCATTTCAAGCAATAGATACGTTCAAGCAATAGATACGAAAAACCCCGGTCGAGCCGGGGCTAACACTGACTTACATATTTTGTAGCCCCAAAGCCTCAAAACACATAGGTCAGTACTATTTATCCATGTTCTTAGCTTAGAAGCCAGATAGGCTTGACCAATCTACTTCAAGATCGTTGAGAAGCAACGATGAATTGTAAATCTGAAGAATAATCAGCAGAAAAACGAAGAAAAGCAACATGAAAACCGCCATCAGCGGGGTGGTTCCCCAACCTGGCGCTACCTTACCGTATTCAGCGTTGAGGGGTCTGAGAAGATTTCCCAGTCGCGTCCGTTGTGCCATGAGTGACCTACGTAAATCCTTAACAATTTAACGATCCGTAATAATATAGAAGCATATCATCTGTTCGTAACACACATTAACTAACCACATGGACACTGCAACAGTTTTTATCATTTCGATCGCAGCCGCCTTAATAGCGGTCACAGGCTACTCGATTTACATGTCCTTTGGGCCTCCGTCTGGTGAATTGGCTGATCCCTTTGATGACCACGAAGACTAATCGTCGCCACATGAGATAGGCATATGAGCAAGACGGAACTCGCTCAAGACTCAAAAACAAGCGTCACAATTTTCCAGGGAGCGATCGCTAAGTCGCTCCCTGGATTTTTTGTAGGAGCGTTGGTAGATACCTCAGGTGCAGCCTCTTCGATCAGGTTTGAGGTTCCCTTCCATCGCAGGTGATCGAGGGCAGAATCGGTGGTGAAAAGCTGACTAGGGATGATTTGCCCACCGTCCCCATGAGTTTCATAGCAGCGCATCATCCAGCGATGAGAGGCTTCTGGCTGCCCTTGGGGCTGAGATTCGGCGGGCTTAAATGCCATCAGCACAAGGTTGGGATCG
This sequence comes from Elainellaceae cyanobacterium, assembly GCA_049647405.1. Lineage (GTDB taxonomy): Bacteria > Cyanobacteriota > Cyanobacteriia > CAKZMO01 > CAKZMO01 > CAKZMO01. Next base: position 25,063 of record JBARXP010000302.1, read on the forward strand.
GCTAGGTTGATAAATTGTTGAATCGGTGGGCGGCAGGATGCTCTCTGGCTTGAACCTTGAGGCTGTTTCATCACTGGAACGGAAAGTAACGGCTGATTGAATTCATAGCCTTTGCGAGTCGTTGCCGCGTCCTTCCAAGTTCCTCGATGAGGGTAGAGGGCATAGGTGAAACGGTGCTGCCCGCGATCTGCTTGGGGATCAGGCCATTTGGGGCTTTTGAGCAGGGTTAGCCGTAGTTGGTTAGGGGTGGCGTCGTAGCCGTGTTTATAGTCGCTTAGCAGACTGATGCCGTAGGATTCTGTTTCAGACTCGCTAGATTCAATGCTTAGATCTGCGCTCAAATCTGCGCTTAGATCTGCCCAATTGAGAGCGGGCACTTCCCACTTGGCCTGCTCTGCTGGCGTTTGAGGCACGAGAGGACGGGCGATCGCCCCACAGGGCATTTCGTAAGTGGCTGTGGTGGCGGCAAAATCGACCGGGAAGGCGACTTTCAGCAACGTGAAATCTTCGTGCCAGTCTACTTCGGTTTCGACACGCAGCAGGGGCGATGCGGCGTTGAGTACATAATCTTGCTGGATGGGCGATCGCCCAATTTGCCGAACGACTCGCAATCGCTGCTGCACCGAGCCGCGCTCAATCCACTGAATGTCGAGAAGTTTTGCCGCAGGGAGAGGGTGATCGGCGTAGTCAGGCGCAATGTTCCAGGCGTCCCAATATTGATCCTGATCGCGAAACGCTTGCAGTTGGTTGCCTGGGCCGCCGAGAATCTGGCGCTGAGCTATTTTGTCAAACACTTCGGCCAGATCTCCCGTTTTGGGATCAACGATAATCCGCAGATGAGAATTCTCTAAAATCCAGTCAGATTTTGATTCATCCAGAAATTCTTGAGCGGGCTGTTTCGGCTGTTCGGCTTCTCGGAATTCGTGAGCCAAATCTTCGCTCGAACTTAGCCATACCAAGCGATATCCCACACCGGGCACTGGCGGAGCCAGAAACCGGAGATGGCGATGATCTTCTGTTATTTGTCCTGCCAGTTCTTGACCGTCTATGTCGAAAACGCGCCAAGATTTTCCGTGGTCAGGCACGGCAACCGTCACGACTTCTGAGTGATCCCAGTTGAGGCTATTGAATAGTATGAGTGGAATGCTATTGGGAATCGGCGGTTCTGGAATCGCAATGGCCTGGGCGATCGCCCCTAGCGCTTCAGATAATACTCTCTCGGACGTGGACTCGGCCTGCTGCCACAGAGGATTCGCTTCTTCGTAAACTTCAGGAATGGAGGAACCGGGCAAAATGTCGTGGAACTGGTTGAACAGGACGTTTTTCCAGGACTGCTCGATGTCTGTGTGAGGAAACTCGGCTCCGGTGGTGAGGCTGGCGATCGCCGCAAACAGCTCAGCCTGATAGAGCAGCACTTCGCAGCGACGGTTCCAGCGCTTTTGCTCGGCGTGGGTGGTGTAGCAGCCGCGATGAAGCTCCAGATAGAGTTCGTCGTCCCAGATCGGTAGAGTGTCTGGAGGTGCAGTCTCACAAAGGGAGTCGAGAAACGGCTCTGCTGCTGTGAAATTGAGCTGTGGGAAAAAGGGCGATCGCGCCCAGCGACGGGCTACCTCCAACATGTCTCGGGTGGGGCCACCGCCGTGGTCGCCCATGCCGGGAAGCCAAAGAGAGTCGGAATGTTGGGTTTGACTTTCCCACTGGCTGGCATGGGCGGCAATTTTCACGGGGTCAACGTCTGTGCCGATGGGGGGCAGGGTAAAGCTGGTGATGGCGGTGCCGTCGGGCGATCGCCACCGAAACAGATCGTGGGGAAAGGTGGTGGTGTCGTTCCAGCGCAGCTTTTGGGTTGCGAAGTAATCGATGCCGCCTTGGGTGAGAATTTGCGGCAGTTGCCAGCAAAAGCCAAAGCTATCGGGCAACCAGGCGATGCGGCTAATCTGGCCAAATTTTTCTTGGGTGTAGAGCTGACCATAAAGGACTTGCCGCACAATCGCCTCGCCGCTGACGATGTTGAACTCTGGCTCGACCCACAGCCCAGCGCCGACTTCCCATGTTCCCCGCTGGACTTGGGCTTGAATGGCCTGAAAGAGATCGGGACGATGGGTTTCGACCCAGTCGTAGAGGGCCGGGGTGGAGTGGGTGAAGACGAGTTCTGGAAAGTCTTGCTGGAGCGATAGCACTGACTCGAAGGTGCGCTGGGCAGCGTCCCAGGTTTCGGCAATGGGCCACAGCCACGCCAGATCGAGATGGGCGTGACCCAACAGATGCACGGTGCGCTGCTTGATCCAGTTGCTCAGGGGCATGAGCTGCTGACGCAGTTGAGCTAAGCCGGAGTTGAGCTGGTCGCTGAAGAGTTTGGATTCGGCGGGTGGTAGATGTTCGAGGGGGGCGATCGCCCCAGCCAGTTGCGGCAGTTGGTCGGGGGCGAGGGCAGTTAAAAAGTGCTGCATCACGGCCAGCTCATCGGCGACAAAGCCCGGTTCGGGCATAGGATCTAGGGCTTGGTCGGGGTTTTCGTAGAGGCAGCGCGATCGCACTAGTGCGCCGTCATCATGACCTGGACTGACCAGCCGAATGGCAATTTCGATGGAGGTTCCGGGTTTTGCTTGGGGGGTGAGGAGAAGGCGAGTGAAGCAGTCGAATAGGTCTCCGGTGTGAACTAATGTGCCGTTGATGTAGATCTGGGCGTCGTCTGCCCACCAGGTGAGGCCGAGTCGTAGAGTCAGGTTCTCTAGGGCAAATCCGTTAAGCTGGGGGGGAATGCAGACGGTCTGAGTGAGCCACAGGACGTTTTGGCCTCTCGGCCACGCGATGTGCTGACGGCTGTTGAGGGGGGCGATCGCCCATTTTTGCCATTGGGTTGAGTCGAGAGCTTGATCTTGGGGCAAATCGGCCTGCTGCCAGTGCCAGGAGGATTGGATATCGAGTTGTGAGAAAGCTTGGAGGCGGGCGATCGCCTGGTTGATGGTTTTGTTGAGGTCGGTTTGGTCGGGTTTGGATGGGGAAAGGGTCATTGGGACGAAAAGATTTTTCTTTAGTTGAAGTCAAGAGTTTGATTGGCTGAGGATGACGGACTCTTTTGGGTGAGAACCGTTTGTCTTGGGGGCGCTTGCCCCCAAACCCCCGCTGGAGGACGGTCGCGTCCCCCAGACCCCCTCCGAAAGGTTTCGCTGGCTTAGAGCGGTAAGTTTCGATCCAGATGGTGAAGCTCTTGAGCTTAGGCGTGTTTGATGGAGTTTTGCTCTGTGTACGTTACGGATGCTCTCACATCATCCATTTCTAGATCGGGGAGGTCTTCTAAAATTTTTTCGGCACTCAAACCTGCCGCAAATAAGTCAAGGACATCAGACACTCGGATTCTCATGCCGCGAATACAGGGGCGACCACCACATTGGTTGGGATTGACTGTAATTCGTTCGAGCAATTTTGACATAGAGAGAGTTCTCCACAATTTGACAGTCGTTGAGCTTGAGATAAGCAGTTAAGTTTCTTCGGAGATATGCTGCCTTGAAAGAGGGATAGGATAATTTTTTTGAATCTACACCAAAATCTCAGACAATAGCGTCAGTCTAGATATCTGCCTAGATATTTGGCTGGATTAGAGTTTTCTTCCCGTTTTCATTAGCAGGTTAGCACTGAGCAGTATGCCGTCTTCGGGTCGATATCAAAGTCGGGTTTTGAGTTTTTTGTCACAGCAGTCGATGCAGTGGCGCGATCGCGCGGCGAAGGCTGCGCGGCAAACTCGGCTGGCGGTGACGTGGGGGACGCAAATGGCGCTCTATCCCATTTATGTGCTGTTTCAGTCTACTCGGCTGGCGGGCTATCAGTTGCGGCAGGCGGTGACGCGGTTGATGCCGCTGTTGGCGGCAGTAAAAGATGAGGATTTTGATCCCCAGGTGGGTGCGCCTCCGGTCAACAGCGACGATCTGATTCACAACACGTTGGCCTATCTGGAAACTCTGGATCTGCCTGTCATTCTCAGCTCTCGGGCGCTACCGCAGGAGAATGTTCGCTCGCTTCCAGGGGCTGAGCAGAAGCGGTTGGAGTCGGCTGAGGGTTTTCGTCTGGAAGGCTGGATCTATCCCGCAGTTCCGCTCCAGTTCGATGCAGATTTGCAGCGATCGCTCTCTCTAGAATTCTTATCTAATTCAAATACGTCTGGTTCCAATGCCCCCTTGAAAAAGCTTGAGCAGAAGCGGCTCAGCGGGGATTCGTCTGAAGAAACTTCTGATCAGCCAACCGAGGATTCGCCTCTGTCGAATTCTCTTCAGGTGAATCCTAATGCAAATTCTTTAGCAAGAACGGCTGGAGTGGCGATCGCCCTTTCACCTCAATGGCAACTGGTCGTTTCTCCTTCAGTAGTGATTGATTCACCGAATCCGCCGTCAGACCCCTTGGTGGGCGATCTGGCGGTGATGGGTTTTGCGGAACTGGTTCCGCTGCCTCAACGAGAGAAACAATGGGCGCTGCAACGGGCGATCGCCCGACTGCGACAGGCTGTAGTTCCGGTTCATGACACCGCTGCTGGCACAGTCAATGTGACGCAGATGGTGCGGGGTGTGGCCTGTTTGTTGGCGACCCAGTCGATTGTTTTGGTCAATCATCAAAATCAGGTGCTCGACATCTTGACGCCGCTTCAGCAACTGCAGCTGCATCAGCGGATTGTGTTCGAAACGGCGACCTATTACCGTCGTCATCGACTCCAGCTAGGGGCGCAGCAGGCAGAGGCTCGTGCCCGTGCTTTGTCGGGAAAATGGACTTGGCGATTTTTGCCGCCGTCACGCCCTTCCCGCAGTCAAAAGAGAAAAATTCTTCCTCCCGTGCGGGCGTTTCAGGTGTTGATGGGATGGGTGCAGCAAAGTCCGGTGGCGATCGCCACCAATCTATTTCAAGAGTCAGCGCTGATCGCCCTGCCGCGAGATTCTGCGGCGATCGCCTCTGGTACTTTGCAGAGGTCTCGTCGAGTGACAGCATCTTTGCCGCCTAGCTCTGCGCCGCCCAAATCTCTACGGCCTGCGCCTGCGTCTCCTTCGCCTCAGCGCCCATTTTGGCAAGGGCTGTTCGATTTTTTGGGTGTTAGCAACTCTTCTGGCTCGGCTCCTACTTCATCTTCCCAAGGGGCAATCGTTTACTCTGGCTCAGGGCCAACCGCACCTGTTGCGCCCCAACGCTGGTTTGACCCTGATTCTCAAGGCAACACCCAGGGCTGGGTTAACGCCAATGACCTGAGCCAAGCTCGTCAAGCCGAAGCCGCTCCTGCAATACCCTCGTTGCCTCGACGTAGCCGCTGGATGCCCGACTGGGCCAGCTCCTTTTTTAACCCTGGCGACAGTCTCGATATGGATCTGGCCGATGCGGAAGATGTGCCAACAGGCGCGATCGCCCCATCCTCTCCGTCTGGTCTGAGCGACAATCTGCGATTGCTCGACCCCAACAACGATGTTCTCAATCCAGATTGGCCTTCTACTGCGGCGGTTGCAGAAAATCAGTGGAACACCAGAGCGTTATCTCAAGGGTCATTGTCTGCTAGTCGTAATCAGCAAAACTCTGATCAAAAAGGCGCTCTAGCCATCGATGAAGAAGAGGCGGATGCGCTGGTACCGACGATTGTTGAAGCGCCTGCAACGCTGGTAGGCTATATCAAACATCCCTTAGAACAAATCCTCGAATGGATTGATTTTGGGATGTTTTGGCTTGAAAATACGGCAGAACGAATCTGGTCTTGGCTAACCCGATCAGACTAAATTGAGCGAGGGCATGAAAATCGGGGCGATCGCCCACAAGTCTAGCTAGAAAAGGAATTCAGCCCTTGAACGTGAACCTTTAGTCATTTCGTTCTTTAAAGGTTGAGGCGATAAATTGTGATCAAATAAGACGTTAGGGCTAACACATTTTCAGAAGTTAGGCATAATTTAGAGATTCAGTATGGTCTGCTTTCTCTCCAGCTTTTGATTTTGATTAATTTCTCGCCTTGTTTCTCGCTTTATCTCTCGCCTTGATGTTGCCTGACTCGCGTATTATCCATGAATGAAGCAAACGGTTCCCCCAATCGCAAGAGCCCAGACAATCGCCCGACATTTCCGAAGCGGCAAAAGCCTCACGACTCGGCAAAACCGTCGTCTCGCGCCTCTTCAGCGCCAGAGTCTCGTTCTCGAAAGGCAACGTCAGTGTCAGAGCAACCGTCTTCTAGCCCAGTCGCACAGCGCCCCCCATCTGTGCCGGGTTGGCAGGTCGTCGAGTTTCCCAGCATCATCAGCGAAGCGGCCAAACCTCAACCTCCTCATCCAGCAAAGTCTACCGACACCCGTTCTAAATCAGCTCAGTTGACGAAACCATCATCATCCCAACCCGCTAGAGATTTGCCGCAGTCATCGGCTCCGGTTCGGCCTCCCACACCAGAAGCGCTGATTGCCCTCATTCAGGACGCGAATCAGCGCAATCACGCGTTGCTCAACCGCATTGTTGATTTAGAGGGAGCTTTAGAAGAAAGTCGTCAGGCACTCCAGAACGAGGTGGAACGAGCATCTGATGATGATGAGGTGCCTCCATCGCAGTCTAATCCTGGGACAAGCCAGCAAGTGAACTATTTACTGAATCAGCTTGAGTTTTCTCAGCAGACTAGTCAACGTCAGGAAATCTTAATCGAAACCCTGACGGGACAACTGCAAACCAGTCAAGAGCGGGTGGGGCAAATTGAATATGAGTATCAGCAGCTACAGGATCAGGCCAAAGATTCAACAAGCGAATTGAGCCAGGTGAGAAGTCAATGTCGGGAGCTTCAGATGCGATTGCAGCGGCAGCAGCGCTACACACTCCAATTCAAAGCTGCGTTAGAAAAGTGTTTAGAGGTGCCGCCTCCGAGCTATGAGACGGGTTACACGGCTCCATCGAGACTGCCCAACCGTAATGGCGAAGAGATTGGCGAGGAGATTACCGAAGAGCTGAGTTTTAAGCCTGAAATACCGCAAGAAGACCTCCCAGAAAATATCTCACAAGCGAGAGGTGAGACAGGCCACGGGACAGGCCAACCCTCGGATCGGGCTTATCCAAAAGTGACGCCTGCTGAAGAGTTGACCCAGGCCGCTGAGACTACAGGAGTCGGTTTCGCAGAAACGCCAGCTACTCAACCCCTGCCGATCAATATGCCGTCGCTGTTTCCTAAAACAGATCAAATTCGGCCTTGGTCTGCCCCTGATGCCGAACCTGATCTGGCTGACCCGACGAGTAGCCGGATTCCGCTTGGCCGTGAACTTGAGCCAGAAACTTCCGTAGAAAATGCTCCTGGGCGATCGCCCTCCGCCCCTATCGGTTTGCCCTCCAAGTTCCATGACACTCTGATGGAGTTGGCTCATGTTGATCTTGTGGAAGCATCACCCCAGCCTTCCGTCAGCGATTCGTCTCCTGCGACTATCCAGGCAACACCCCAGACAGCGCCCCAGACAGCGCCTGATACTCTTGCAGAGCCAGATTTGCACGTTCTCTCACAAGAGTCAGATGCTGCTGTCGTGCCAGAAGAACCGACCTCTGAGCCTTTGCCCCAGTCGTCATCAGAGCCACAGGCGATCGCCATGCCAGAGGCTCCGGCCACTCCTCAACGAATGCCTTCTCAGGCCACGGGTGGATTGGTTTTGCCACCTGATTTAAGAAAAGAGAGATCGGCCACGCCTCCACACCCAGATCGCCCAGATGTAGCGGCTGACGTTCCACGGAATAGTTCACCTTTAGCAAGCCAAGCTGACAGCACCGATCCACTCGATTTTCCTGCTTCCTTCTCCATTCTCGGTTCAAATACTGGTGACGGTAGCACCTTACGATCTGATTCGGAGCGGGTAGACTCTGACGATGCCGAGTCTGGTGCGGCGACTTTAGATGGTCTGTGGCGTGACCTTGCCCATCTGGTCGATGCTTCCACTGACGATATCTTAAAAGCCAAGCATACCGAGGTGTTTGAACCTTCTACGGCAGAGACAAATCGATTGTCTGAGTCAGATGCTTCAATTTTGGGCGGACAGTTTGAAACCTCCACATTTGCCGAGCAAGAGAGCGGCATTCATGCTCTGGCTAGCGATGAGTCAACGACGACACCTGCCACAAAGAGAGCCGATGCTGCGATCGCCAAAAACCAAATTCCGCCTTTCTCAGTCCCGCAATCCAAGCCTGCGAAGACCGAGGCGACCTTGACGGCCCTGGCCCAGCAGCCTAATTGGCTGTCTGATCCGTGGCTAGAGCCAGAATCAGAGCCGTTGTCAGAAGCCGATGGCGATCGCCAGATCGACCCTTCTCTAGCCTCTTCTCCCATGAATCCCGAAAGCCCATTAGAGGCTGCTGAGCCGGAGCTAGATGCTCAGGAGTTACAGGCTCAAGGATTAGAGGCTCAAGGATTAGAGGCTCAAGGATTAGAGGCTCAGGAGTCACAGGCTCAAGACTTACCGACCGCAGCTTCTCAAGATGAACCCTTGCAGGCTCAAGGGCGAAAAGCACGAGAAGCACAGCTCCCCAACCTGGCTCCGTATTATGTAGACGATTGGGTGAGCCATTCGCCTGCGGCTACGCCTGCGCCTCAATCAGCCACGCCCCCTAAGTCTGGCTCTGATGTCTCAGCCCCATCCAGCCCTCAAGCCAACCCCCAGCCCTCAAGCCAACCCCCAGCCCAGGCCAACAGTCCGGCACCGCTGCTTGACCCAAAACGGACAAAGCCAAATAAGACAACCATTGTCGATCTCCCCGCGTTTCTTCGTTGAGACTCGATTGTTTATGGCTTACCCGCAGATCTTGCCCCCAACTCTGCTTTAGACATTGACTCCATTGAGGTACCGATACCCTTGACGAAGCGCCGACTCGATATGCTGCTGGTAGAGCAGAACTTGTGTGACTCTCGCCAAAAGGCTCAGCGCTTGATTCGGGCGGGTGAGGTTAAGGTGGGCCAGCAAATTATTGATAAACCTGGCACAGAAATTGATGTCACGGCAGAGATTCAGGTCAAGGCGCGATCGCCCTTTGTGTCGAGGGGCGGGGAAAAGCTGCTCAAAGCCCTACAAGAGTTTTCCATTCAGGTTGAGGGTCGCATCTGTCTTGACGGCGGCATCTCTACGGGGGGGTTTACAGACTGTTTACTTCAGCATGGAGCCACAAAAGTCTACGGCGTCGATGTCGGCTACGGGCAAGTGGCTTGGACGATTCGTCAACATCCAGCCGTGGTCTTGAAAGAGCGCACCAATATTCGCCACCTGAAGCCTGAAGATTTATATTCTTCTGATGCTCCTGTGGCTGATTTAGGCGTCGTAGATGTGTCGTTTATTGCGCTCTCTAAAGTGCTGCCTGCCCTTTGGTCGCTGCTCGCGCCTCCGCGAGAAATTGTGTTGTTGGTGAAGCCCCAGTTTGAGGTGGGGAAAGGCAAGGTCGGCAAGAAGGGCGTCGTTCGCGATGCGGCTGAACAAGCAGGGGCGATCGCCACGGTTTTAGAATCGGCTCAGTCGTTAGGATGGCATTATGCTGGACTGACGTGGTCTCCCTTGGTGGGGCCTGCGGGCAATATTGAGTATTTGTTGTGGATGCAGATGGCAAGCTCGACCATAGCGCCAGATGCGATCGCCTTACACCATCTTGCGAAGCAGGCGCAACAAGCTCTACTCTCCCCAGCGCTCTTGAATCTTAAGTCAGACGAGTGATGTCGCAATGCGCAGTCTCTAGCAAAAGAATATCAATTTTAAGCTAATGTGTGTCGATAAAATGGCTTATTCATTAAGGTGATATTAATCACTCGCATGAAAACTTACGTTGCGATAGGTTACGTAATGTTGAGAAGCCCGCTCTTGAGCTCTCAAGGTTGAGACACTCAAAGGCATAGCTTCACGGTGTTTCCCCTCCTATAGCAGGGCTGTTTGTTCGCCAAATGCTGTGTTGTGTTCCGTAACCAGAAGGTTAGCCTAACCGTTAAAAAAAGGTTAGCCTAGCAAGAGATTCCTTGTGTGAAGGGAAGATTGAGGTTTGGCGACTGAATATAAAAGTTTCAGATAGATTCCTGAATAGACCAGCGGGGACTCCCCTCCGATTTCGATTTTCTTCCAGCGCGTTATTTAAGGTGCGGTTATGAATGCATTTTGCATTCGAGATTTCATCGATCAACTGCCAACATGCATGCAAGTGGGAGCGCTGACTGACCTGGTCGTGAAGTTTGGTCAATCCCCACAAGGTGGCCAAATTGTTATTCTCGACACATTTCAGCGACCCTTGGGTCTTGCTAAAGCTCAACGATGGTTGCCCTACTTTTCAGCTTTAGAACAGTCAGGCCAGTCAAGCCAGCCTCTACACCTTTATCCCTCTCGATACCGAGAGGGGGAATCTGTGCGGAAGCGGATGGATGATACCGCTCGCCTGAGAAGCGTGAGTATCGACAGCCGCAACGTTTCAGATGATCAAGAAAGTCAGGCCGCGCCACTTCAGCAGATTATGGCGACAGTGACCCTTGAGACTCCCATCTATGAATTCATCCACAAGGTTTATGCCGAAACAGGGCAGTTGATGCTCGACCCTGTCGCGATCGCTCCCAATTATTGGTCGCTGCAAGAATTTCAGCAAAACCTGTACCAGCAAAACTTCAGCTTTTCGCGCTGTCCTTTACAGATTGAGCCTGGAGACGGAGAGTTTTTTCGAGACGATGAAGCGCCTCACGCTCTGGCTAAGCTGCTCAAGGTTCATCAGATGGCTCACCCACAATCGATTCAGTGGGTAGTCGTAGATGAGTGCGATCGCTACCTCGGGGCCATTGACTTTGGGCACCTGTGGCAGCGTCTCTTTTCTCAGACGGCTGCTGTGGCTGAGCAACCGTCAACATCTGAAAAGTCAACATCTGAAAGGGTGTCACCACAGACTTCACACCATTCAGCCCCTGCGCCCTTGCCCAAGTCTAAAAGGTCTCTCTTTTTAGAAACCTTAGACGATCTGCCCCTGCCTCTCATGGTTCAGACCACGGATGGGGCGATTGTGGCACAAAATCAGACCTGGCGATCGCAAATGGCCGAGCTGGCCGATGCTAACGGGCTTTGGCAGCAAATTGCCTATAGCCTGCAAGATATTTTTTCTGCTCCTGATGCCAGTCAAGACACACATCAGCCAGGTTCAGCTCAGCACACGTTAGATCCGCTGGTTGATGCAGCCCTCAACTCGTCATCGTCTTATCCAGCTCTCGATTCTCCGCTCCACGAGGATCAAATCTATCAGCAAAATTCCGATGCGTCTCGATCTGCATCTGAAGAGGATGGGTTTTCTAGGGCGATCGCCCTACCCACCGCAAATGGGCAGTCTACCGCCGATTCTTGCCTGTGTCTCTGCACCCTAAAAAATGGGCAAGAAAGGGTCTGGCAGTTCCATCGGGTAAAAATGCGTTCAGCGTCTCCATCGGTTTCTCACAGCCCTGGGCTTGGGCTAGAGACTCCTAATGCCACGGGTGTAGGGTCGGTGACTCATGCTAATCGCTCCCAGGAGGTTAAGACTGAAGTTCAACCCTCAGACCCCTCTTCCCCGTTTCATCTTGCGCCCCTCATCTCCTATGGGGAGAGATTTCATCAGACGCAAGCAGCACACAGCACGCAACCTCTGTGGCTGATTCATGTGCAAGACATTACAGAACAGCGTCAGACGCTCAAAGAACTTGCCGCTCGCAACGCTGATTTAACCCAGACCAATCGATTAAAAGATGAGTTTTTAGCCTGCATTACCCACGAGTTAAAAACTCCGCTCACGTCAATCTTGGGGCTGTCAGGTCTGATGAAAGATCAGGCAATCGGGACGCTCAACAGTCGCCAGCAGCGATATATCAAGCTGATTCACCATAGTGGCCGACGGTTGGTGTTTATTGTGAATGACATCCTTGACCTGACCCGCATTGAAACGGGGCAAGTGAGTCTCAATTCGTCTCCAATTGAAATTCGTGATGTTTGTGAACAGGCGTATAAAGAAGCGCTCCAGGCTCGCCTGTATAGCCAAAATGCTGAACTGGTGACTCCGGCAGAGGCTGACGCTGATTTTGAAGAAGGACGCACGTTTCCTTCGTTTCATTTAGAGATTCAACCTGGCTTACAGCAGGTTATTGCTGACGAGCTGCGACTGCGACAGATTTTGTCTCACCTTCTATCGAATGCGTTGAAGTTTACCTCTGCGGGGGGAGAAATCGGCCTGCGCGTCCACTTGTGGGACAACTGGGTTACCTTCACCGTTTGGGATACAGGCATTGGCATCCCCAACGACAAGCAACATCTCATCTTCCAACGGTTTCAGCAGCTCGAAGATCCCATGACCCGACAGTTTGAGGGTACAGGATTAGGCTTAGTGCTGGCTCAAAAGCTGGCTCAGCTTCACGGTGGAGATCTGACGTTTACGTCTAAAGAAGATGAAGGCAGCCAGTTTACGCTGCTGTTGCCTCCACGCCCGTTGCAGCCAGAAGAAGCATGGGCGATGAATCCTGTAGCGAATTCTTCTGTCGTCTCTCCATCCCGTTCCAGCGAATCAGGTTCTAGCGAATCGGGTTCCAGTGAATCGGGTTCTAGCGAATCGGGCGATCGCCCAGAGATTACTCCTTCACCTGTCAATCGGCTGATTGTGATTGTTGAGGCCGATCGCCAGTTGATTGAGCATTTGGTAAAGCAGGTGACGACACTGGGGTATCGGGCGGTCATCGCCCGATCGGGCACAGAAGCGATTGGAAAAATTCGGAGATTACAGCCTCGCATTGTGCTGCTCAATTCAGTCTTGCCCTTGCTGTCGGGCTGGGATGTGCTGACCCTGCTCAAAGCAGATGTGCTGACGCGTCACATTCCCCTTGTGGTGATGGCTTCTGCCCTAGAATCGGCAAAAGCAACTGAAAATAAAGCTGATGGCATTTTGACTCATCCAATTCACCCCAATGAAATTCAGCGGGTGATCAATCAAGTTTCAGCAGCCCAAGAGATTGAACCTTCGATTGAGGCTCTTACGGTTCTTTATCTGAATCCTGAGCATCGTGCATCCTCGTCTTCAGGGGAGGGTATTGCTTCGGGGGCTAGCGGTGAAGATGATTTAGCCTTAACGAGTCCAGGGGCGATCGCCCTCGACACCCAGACCCTCAATATTTTGCTGCATCCCTATCGCTGTCGCTTCATTGAAGTCGATGATCTCGATCAGGCAGAGCTGCTGTCACGGGTCTGGAAACCCGACATCATGTTGTTGGGTGAGCCATTTCCGCAGCCAGAGGAGGTGCTTGCGAGTCTAAGCCAGCGACTGAGCCTTTCACACCTGCCGATCGTCACCCTCGGTCGAGGCACCACCCAGGTCGCCAACCGCACCAAAAATCTGAACGTGTTTCCATGTCTCGATCCGATGCAGGTGCCCACGGGGGCAGAGCCAAACTGCGAATTTGGGCTATCTTCCCTACTCCAGGTGATTCAAATCGCGACGGGGATTCAATGGTTGCCTCACATTGTCGTCACCCACAGTGACTATCTCCTCCATCGTGATGTGGCTCAGGTGTATGACCCAGGCTATATGACCCAGCCTGTTGTCAACCGTCGGCTGCAAGTGTCTAGCCAATATTTTCGAGCAGCAGGTCTACGCAGCTCAGTTATCACTGATTTTTCAGACATGACTCAGCGCATCGACAAAAAAAATGTCGATGTGTTGCTGCTCTGTTGCGCTGCCACCCGGTCGAGCCTAGATTCGCTGTTGCTGAAGTTGAAGATGCTAGCTCAGCTTGATCCGCTCATGCCTATTCTCATCTGGCTTGATGAGTCGTCTCAGGCTGAGCCAACGGGGGCTCATGGGTTAACCTCGTCTGATTCGCAAGAGCTTGATGTCGAAGCTACTCTCAAGTCTTTGGTGAGCGATGTTTTGCCTGCAAAGACCCCCATTAATGATGTATTTGCCGCTGTGAATGGGGCGATCGCCCGTCGGATTCACGCATGAGCTGACCGATAGCCTGACTGTTCACAGTCAAATCCCAGTCAAATCCCAGTCAAAGCAGTCGTCGTCTGATGAAGATGCGCAGCATCAAGGCTCACGGGTCTTGGGATCACCCATCGCGGATCACTAGCGTAATAGTTCTTAACCCCGATTGAGATAAATCCTGATTGAATCGAGGTTCTGATTCAATCTCACGCTATTCTAGATATCCGGCAAAACATATCTGAGGCCAACCGTGAGTAGCTCGATCGATGAACCTATTTCAGCTACACCGACTTCAGCATCAGAGCACTCATGGCGACAGGGAGCACATATTGCTGTAGACATCCATGACCTGAGTAATCGAGGTGATGGCGTTGGGCGTTGGGGCGATCGCATTGTTTTCGTTCCTGACACTGTACCTGGCGATCGCGTTGATGTGCGGCTGACTCAAGTCAAGCCATCCTACGCCAACGCCACCCTTCAGGCGATTCTCCAGCCGTCATCTCAGCGAGTGCGTCCGGGCTGCATTGTTGCGGATAAGTGCGGCGGCTGTCAGTGGCAAGCGGTGGCCTATGCCCAACAGCTCAATGCTAAGCGCGACCAAATTGGCCAAGCTCTAGAGCGCATTGGCGGGCTCCCAGGCATGACCATTCACCCGGTGATGCCGTCTGAGCCTTTTGGCTATCGCAATAAGGCAACCTATCCCCTGGGGCGATCGTCTTCCACAGGCCAGGTGCAGGCGGGCTACTACCAAAAAAGGAGCCACAAGCTGGTTAATCTCAACCAGTGCCCCGTGCAAGATGAGCGGTTTAATCCCTTAATGGCAGGTGTCAAACAAGATATTCAAAAGCAGGGCTGGAGTATCTACAGCGAGACGCGCCACCAAGGGCGACTGCGCCACCTCTCCTTGCGGATCGGTCGCCGTACGGGTGAGATGCTGCTGACGTTGGTTTCGACAGAGGCGGCTTTGGAAGGGTTAGAGGCTCAGGCTCAAGAATGGATCGGCCGCTATCCGGGACTAGTCGGCGTTTGCTTAAATCTTAATCCAGCGCGCACCAACGCCATCTTTGGAGCAGAGACTCGCTGTATTGCAGGCCAGCCCTTTTTGACCGAACGGTTTGCAGGGCTGACGTTTCAGGTGACGGCAAACACGTTTTTTCAAGTCAATACCGAGCAGGCTGAAGTGCTGCTTCAGATCATTTTGGATGAGCTGCATCTTTCGGGCAATGAAGTGTTAGTCGATGCCTATTGCGGCATTGGAACGCTGACCTTGCCGCTGGCGAAGCACGTCAAACAGGCGATCGCCATCGAATCTCAGGCCGAGGCCGTGCAGCAAGCCCAAGTCAATGCAGCCCTCAATGGGGTAGACAATGCCGCTTTTCATATAGGCGATGTCGGAACGCTGTTGCCTCAGATCCAAGAAGCCGTCGATGTCGTTGTGCTTGACCCTCCTCGCAAAGGCTGTGACAAAGCCGTGCTCGATGGCTTGCTGGCGATCGCCCCGACTTGCATCGTCTATGTCAGCTGCAATCCGGCCACTCTGGCGCGAGATTTGAAGGCGCTGTGTGGCTCAGGAGAAGACGCTTCACCACCGCTCTATCGGGTGCGACGAGTTCAGCCAGTTGATTTTTTTCCCCAAACCGCTCATGTTGAATGTGCGGTATTTTTGGAGCGGATCTCGTCATGAAGTTTAGTGAGCTGGTGACAAAGCTTCAGTCGAAGCGGCGGAGCAGTGTAGAGATAGACCCTACGATTGACCCCGACGTGATGGGAGTTGCTGCCATTAAAGAGGCGACCGCTGAATCCCTGAGCTACATTGAGGGCGATCGCTACGCATCTCAGCTTGCCGAAACCCAGGCGGCAGCGCTGATTTTGCCTTTGAACTCTGACCTTCAGGCGGCGGCATCAGAGCGAAATATCGCCTGGGTTGAGTCGCCTCACCCGCGCCTTGCCTTTGCTGAGGCGATCGCCCTCTTCTACCGACCGTTTCAGCAAGCTCCTGGCATTCATCCTACGGCGGTGATTGATCCGTCTGTCACCTTAGGCAAAGAT
This sequence comes from Elainellaceae cyanobacterium, assembly GCA_049647405.1. GTDB lineage: Bacteria > Cyanobacteriota > Cyanobacteriia > CAKZMO01 > CAKZMO01 > CAKZMO01. The sequence goes on from JBARXP010000302.1 coordinate 41,029, forward strand.
GTGGCGATCGCCGCTCACGTTGTGATTCAGGCCAATGCGGTCGTTGGAGATGGCGTCTGCATCCATCCCAACGTTGTGCTCTATCCTGAAGTTCACATTGGCAACGGCACCGTGCTCCATGCCAACTGCGTCATCCACGAACGCACCCAGATCGGTGCTCAGTGCGTGATTCATAGTGGATCAGCAATCGGCTCCGAAGGATTTGGGTTTGTGCCGACGTCCCAAGGCTGGTTCAAGATGGAGCAGTCGGGCCGTGTGGTTTTGGAAGACGGGGTTGAGGTGGGCTGTAATTCCGCCGTGGATCGGCCTGCTGTAGGCGAAACCCGCATTATGCGCAACACCAAGATTGACAACCTCGTGCAGGTTGCCCACGGCTGCACGGTTGGCGAAAACTGCGCCCTGTCTTCTCAAGTGGGCCTAGCCGGACGAGTCACCCTTGGTGAACAGGTTATTTTAGCGGGCCAAGTTGGCATTTCAAATGACGTAGCGATGGGCGATCGCGCGATCGCCACCGCAAAGACAGGCGTTCACAAAGACGTGCCCCCCGGAGAAATCGTGTCGGGCTATCCTGCGATTCCCAACAAAATGTGGTTGAAAGTTTCGGCAGTCTACAACCGTTTACCTGAGATTTATCAGACTCTGAGAGCCTTAAAACGACAGTCTTGAAGAGATAGTCTTGAAACGACAGTCCTGAAACGACTGTTTTGAAACGACAGCCCTGACGTTAGAGCAGGGCTCGTATCAGAGCCGAGCCGAGAACTCTAGAAGGCGTAATTGATTACCTCAATCCTGAGGCCATCTTGAGGAAGAGAAGCCGGACTCAGCGTAATGGCATCGGTGGAACGGCGCAGAGACACGTCACCCATGATCGATAAAAACTCATCTACCCCACTGATATCGCAGCTTTCGGCATCAGCGGCGGCAGTGCGATAATGGGTCGGAATCACAATTTTGGGATTGAGGACTTCAATCGTTGCCTTGGCCTCTTGGGGATTGTAGGCTTTGACACTGCCTCCCACGGGGATCAAGAGCACATCAGGACGCCCCATCAAAATCTGCTGTTCTACGGTGATGGGAGCTGCTGCCCCGCCCAGATGCAAAATATTGAGGCCGCCCTGATTCCAGCGCCAGGTGACATTAGACCCAAAGCGCCGCCCTCCAAAGCGGTCGTGATCCGTGGCAATGCCCTGCACCTGCATGTTTTGGAATTCGTAGATGCCCGTATCGCTGAGAATGCGAGGGTTGCCCGGAAGCCCATCAACCACACCTTCGTCAAACAGACGACTGCTGATCATGACTAAATCAGCCGCTACATCAGGCTTACGGTAACCCGAGGTGCAGCCAATGGGGCGAAACGGGTTGACCAAAATTCTGCGCCCAGTTCCGGTGAAGAGAAAGCAGGTATGCCCCAACGCCTTAATCGTCACTGAGTTGCCTGATTGGGCATAGCTAGGGGGGGCAGAGGCTGCAAGATTGGCGATCGCCCCCGATAGGGCACTCAGCCCTGCATATTGAACAAACGTACGCCGCTTCATAAAACTCCTCAATCACAGGAATCGTCGATGTGATGTTGCACCCCAGAGAGTCCTTGGGTGTTGCAATCTCCTAGCTTACAGTGGTTTGGTCACGGAACAGAATCCGCAAAACAATCTCCAGCAATTCTCAGTTTGGCGAGTTGGCTACCTGGCTACGCTTCCGACCCGCCTGCGAATAAATTGCGGGCTAATCAGTGAAAGCCCCGTTGGGGCTAAGATCCGTCGGTTATCAGTTCCGAAGGGACTTGATCCATTTGTAGCCCGAAATTTATTTGCGGCCTAGTGATTCTCGGTGGCGTAACCATCATGAGAATTGCGGCCAGAAAATCCAAGACCTTGACTGAGTTCGCGGATACCCTACCGAGAATCACTAGGCTGCAACTTGATGCTGACCCAGCTCACAGAGAAAATTGCTGAGCAGCGATTTTCCAACCTGGGTCAAAATACTCTCTGGATGAAACTGGACGCCCTGAATGTGCGGATAGTTCCGGTGGCGGAGACCCATGATCGTGCCGTCATCGACCCAAGCCGTAATTTCTAGCTCATCTGGGCAGGTGGCGCGATCGACAATCAGGCTGTGATAGCGGGTTGCGATGAACGGGCTTTCTAGCCCTTGAAATACGCCCACTCCGGTGTGATGCACTTGAGACGTTTTACCATGCATCAGCTCTGGAGCCGTAGTAATGGTGCCACCAAACACCTGTCCGATGCTCTGATGCCCCAGGCAGACCCCTAGCACAGGAAAATCAGCTCCTAACGCTTCGATGACTTTCATCGAGATCCCCGCATCTTCAGGGCGACCCGGCCCTGGCGAAATCACGATGCCATCAGGCTTGAGCTGCTGAATCTGCTCTAGGGTAATTTGGTCGTTGCGATAAACCTGAATGTCTTGGGCGATGCTAAATCGCTGCCCAAGCTCCCCTAGATACTGCACCAGGTTGTATGTGAAGCTGTCGTAATTATCAATAACCAGAATCATAAAACGTTGCACCGCAGACTTTGTAAGGTGTCTAGCTTGAAGGGTGTTGAGCTGAATATGTCTATAGTAACCTGCACGTTACAGCAATAACTCGCGCTTTGGAGACTCGATATCACTCAAGCCACTAAGGCTCATATCGCGCCATGCGCTGATGTCAAACCAATATTTTTGTGCAGGCCGCGCAGTGCTACAGCCACGAAAAACGCTCAAGCAAGGGGGGGACTAGGAGAACTCCAGCCACTAAAATTGACACAACCGCTGAAATTAAAACAGCCCCTGCGGCACAGTCTTTCGCAATTTTGGCAAGCTCATGATACGTCTGCTGAACAGTCAGGTCTACAACAGACTCTAGCGCAGTGTTAATCAATTCCATGGTCAACACTCCCCCAACCGTTAGCCCCATAATGGCAATCTCAGTGGAAGAAAGCTGGAAGTACAGGCTCAGGGCGATCGCCACAGACCCAAGCACTACATGAATCCGAAAGTTACGCTGAGTTCTAAACGCGTATGTTAATCCTGCTCCGGCATATTTGAAGCTCACAAACAGGTTAGACGCGACTTGCCATGCCAGCTCTCGATCTGGGGCTTCTTGGGGTGTTTGAGCCTGAGAGGAGGGTTTTGTGGGCATGTCTTGAGCCATAAGCGGAGTCGTCTTGATATTTTCCATAAATCGTTTCCAAAGGGTAAGCGCGCGCAATCGCTCAACGAGCAAACTGATTTGGGGGCTGACAAGTTCTCTTCTAACAATTACGATCCTCACTGGTTATTAATCCCATAACGGGCTCAATACCTAAAGAAAACTAACCCAATGGCTGAGTCACCTCAGTCCACGGGATGAATCTTAACTCGATAATGGTACGTGAGACTGTAATCCATTAGATGCAGATTACGCTTAGATGCAGATTCAGCCTGTTGATGTAGGTTCAGCATGACATTTTTGATGTCATCCATGAAGTTTGCCAGCAACACCTATCTTGTCGCCCCGTCGCTGCGGGTTTCATGGCCCAAGACGCCATCAAGCTCTCGCTCAGCGATTAAAAATCTGACACAGCTCAATCACTTTAGTTTGCATCAGCATCAGCTCATCTGCACCCCGTTTTAAGCCTGATTCTAGCTCTATCAAGATAAACAGACTTTGCTGTAGAGCCGAAAAAGATAAGGGCTGCACCTCCTTTCTCAAAAAATAGATGCGCTTGGGGTTTGAGATTTCTGCCGCTTGGGCGATCGCCCGTTCGTCTCGTTCGCCTGACTCGACCATCAGCTTGACCCACAGCCAAGTCCGAAACTGCCCCACCAGAGTCGCGACCATCTTCAGGGCAGGCTCATTGCGGTTAAACAGATCGCTAATGAGCGTGAGAGATTTGTCAATGTCGCCATCGCGAATGCTGCTGGCAAGCTTGAGGCTGCTTTGGGTCGAAGTGGTGACCAAGGTGGCGATCGCCTCTTCGTCAATAGGACGCTGACTCGCATCGGCATAGAGTTGAAGCTTTTCTAGCTCTGTATGGAGCTGGCGCGTGTCGCTACCCACTGCTTCGGCCAAGATTTCAGCCGCTTGGGTCGTGAGTTTGATCTGGTGTTCTTTAGCGGCCTGCTGCACCTGTTTGAGCAACAAATCCGTTTTCCAGGGAGGAATCGTGCTAAATTCCCGAATCTCGGCGTGTTTTTGGAGCAGCTTCGTTGATTTGAGCCGCCCATCGGGCTTGGCGGCACTCGTGATCAGCAAAATAGAAGCATCGGGCAGGTCGGGCAGGGTGCGCTGAAGCTCGGCCAGCTCTTGCTCAGAGCAACTGCGAGTCAGCGCTGTGTTGACTAGCCACACCAGCCTCTGCCCCATGCCAAAGGGCGGCGTCATGGCTTGGTTGAGGGCTTGAATGACGGAGTCAGGCTGCTCAGGGGTGATTTTTTCGTAGTTAAAACTTTCCCAAGCGGGGTCAAGGGTGCGATCGCGCAATGCCTTGACCGCTCTCATCACGGCATAATCGTCTTCTCCCCAGTAGACATAAATCGGCATAATAGGTTAGTTTCTGCGCGGGCAAACCCGTCAATGCATGAACATGAGTTCAGAGTCAATTTTCAGAATCAGATCAGGATCGAGGTGGGGTTCAGTCAGGACTATAGCCTGAGGTTTCTATCTTGTTTAGATCTTGTTTAGTTTTATCGTGTTCTGAGACTGATTTATTTTTCAGCAAGTAAGTCACTCTGCTGAGCCGTCCTTTGGACAAACCCGTCGAATCAACCAGTGAGGCAGTATGGACGACCTATATCGAGATTATGTCAATCGAGTCGTGCGGATGACGATGCCTGAGCAGCATCAAGCCCAGGCGAAAAATATTCAGCCTTCAGCCAAGTTTCGCCTCGATGAATCAGGCAAGATTGAGGCGCTTCCCTTTCCGGGATACACCATTATTACGCCCCCTTGGCAAGACGAGTCTGAGAACGCTGAGGCTTATGCCGGAGTGCAGCACTTTGCCGACATGATGAGCGATCGCCTCCCCGAAGGTCTTGTGGGAACCGTTCCGCCGTCGAGCTACCACGTCACCTTGGCCGATCTCATCTGGAAAGATAATTACCTGGCGGTGAGTAAATCGTCTGACTATGACTCAAAGCTGTGCGATCGCATCGCCGAAAGCTTTAACATGTATGAAGCCTGTCGAGGCACGCCTGCAATGTGTGAGTGGCAAATCTTGGGGCTGATGATCAGACCACGGGCGATCGCTCTCTGCCTCGCACCAACGAGCGAAGATTCTTACAACCCCATCATTCGCTTTCGCCGAGCTATTTACCAAAATTCATCCCTCATGCCTCTGGGGATCGAACAGCAATATCACTACACGGCTCATATTACGTTGGGTTACTTTACTCACCAAGCCAACACAGTCGATAAAGCGGAGTTGGCTCAGACATTGGCTGACCTGCACCAGCTATGGCTAGAATCAGCGGCACCCAAAAATCTGCGTATTGGTCGAGCAGAACTACGTCAATTTGAAACGATGAGAAATTACAGCCGTCAACCCGATTGGCCCGTCGTTGAGCTTTGAGGTCGTTGAGCTTTGAGACAGTCGGCTCAATAGCATCGGCCTGATGCGTCATCAAACTCGTCATCTCGTTGCTCAGGGCTAAAAGATCACCCGCATGGGTACTACCAGGTCATAGATAGGTGACTGTTATGCTTCAGGCAGCAGTAAGGCGATCGCATCAGGCAGGGTTATGGCTACAGCAAACAGCGTGTTCAGGGCAGGCATTAAGGTAGGAATGATCGTCCTGCTTGTGGTTGCCTTGGGGCTAACCGATTGGGGCGTGAGGCTAGAAGCGCAGGCATCGTCTCAGAGGGCGATGCAGAGGGCGATCGCCACCTTTGATCTAGATGCCGACTTAACCGATCCTGACCATTTTTACGATCTTCCCTATCCTTCTGACTTGCGGCTTGACGCCGATGGCCATCCTGACTTATCAGGCTTTCCCGTATTTACCGATTTCTACGGATTTTTCAAGCGTCTAAGAACGATTGCGAGCGATCGCCCCAAGTTTCCGCTAACGGCGGCGGGCTATTTTCGGTTTAGTCAACCGCTGGCAGCCCAAGATCCGACGCAGCTGATTCCGGCAACGTCTAGCTCTCCCATTCTGCTAATTGATATCGATCCCGCATCTCCAGAGCGGGGGCGGCTGTTTCCTACCGTTGCGGCTACTCCAGAAGTCGATCAGCACTACGTGCCGCCCTATCTGCTGGGCGTCTCACCCTATCCCGGAATCTTGCTCAAGCCCAACCGTCAATATGCCTATGTGGTGCGGCGACAGATAGGAGACGCCAGCGGTCGTGTGCTCAAGCCCGCTGCCGCATTTAAGCGACTGCGAGAGGGTGAGGTTCCTCCAGCCTCTCAAAAAATCAAGTTCCAGACTTATCTTCTGTACAAACCGCTATGGGAAACTCTCGATCAGCTCCGGGTCAATCGCAATAGCGTTGTATCCGCAACGGTTTTTACCACCGGAGATGTCGTAGCCGAGACCGCGCAGCTCTCGGATCAGGTGCTGCATCGATACAATCCTGCCATTACCGATCTCAAATACGCTCCCGACAACCGCATTTCTGATCTGGAGTACTGCAAATTTGAGGCTCAGATTAAGCTGCCTCAGTTTCAGAAGGGGTCGCCTCCCTTTCTATTTTTTGAAAAACGGGCAGGGCTTTTTGAGTTTGATGCCAATGGCATCCTGAAGCAAAAGGGCAACGATACGGTTCCCTTGGTCATTACATTGCCCAAGACCCCCATGCCCAAGACGGGCTATCCGCTGGTGGCGTATTATCACGGCTCCGGGGGGCTGAGTTCTCAGGTGGTCGATCGCGGCCCGGTGCGAGATGAGGGAGGCGATCGCATTCCGGGTCGAGGCCCCGCAGATGTGGTCGGACGATTTGGCTTTGCAGCAGTGGGCAGTGCGCTGCCTGTTAATCCAGAGCGCATTCCCAAAGTTGTGTCTGAGCTATTTGGCGATCGCCCCTATCTCAATCCGACAAACCCTTCTGCCTATCGAGACACCTTTCGACAGGGGGTCTTCGAGCAGCGACTTTTGCTAGAAGCGCTCGATCGCCTCGAAATTTCTGCCCAAGACTTAGAAGATTGCCAAGGCCCAACCTTGCCCCCAGGAGTCAAAACCTTTCGATTTGACACCTCTTCGACGATCGCCCTTGGCCAATCTCAGGGCGCGCAATACGCCGTTATGATGGCTGCCGTAGAACCTAAGATTAAGGCCGTGGTTCCGACGGGGTCTGGGGGCTTTTGGGCGCTGCTCTTCTCCTCCCTTTCCCGCCAAGAAGGGGGAGACCTTGAGAGTATTGCCAACCTCCTTGGCGATGTGCTCAATAAAGACGAACCTTTAGATCACCTCTACCCGGCCCTACGGCTGTTGCAAAGCTCTTGGGAAGCCGCAGAACCGATGGTCTACATGGCTCGCATGGCAAAAAATCCGCTGCCTAACCATCCGGTGCGATCAATTTATCAACCTGTCGGCCAAGCCGATAGCGCTTTTCCAGAAGAAGTGTTTGATGCCGTTGCCCTAGCGACAGGGGTGCAGCAAGCAGGCCCAATATTTTGGCAAGACATGCAGACCTCTCTCGCCCTAGATCAGCTTGATGGCCTGTTGCAATATCCCGTAGAGCAGAATCTCAAGAGCGAAGACGGTAGACCCTATACGGGCCTGGTTGTGCAGTTTCAGGGTGATGATCTAGATGACTCACACACTATTTTTTCTCAGCTCGACGATGTGAAGTTTCAATATGGCTGTTTTATAGACAGTTTTAGAGATACAAAACGGGCGGTCGTGCCTGAGCCAAAGCCGATTTTGCTGCCCTGTAACTTTGGCAAATGGTAACCCTCCAGCCATCAGTTCACCGATCAAACCTTGACAGAGTTGCCGCAGTCTAGAGATAATTTGAGTTTGTGGCAACTTTAACACTGTGGTAGAGCCTTGGCTAACGTTGTAGTAATCGGTGCCCAATGGGGCGATGAAGGAAAAGGAAAAATTACTGATTTGCTGAGCAAGTCAGCCGACCTTGTCGTACGTTACCAGGGCGGTGTCAATGCCGGACATACGGTAGTCGTGCAGGGTCAAACCTTCAAGCTGCACTTGATTCCGTCTGGCATTCTTTATCCAGAAACAGATTGCCTCATCGGTGCCGGAACGGTCATTGATCCGAAAGAACTCATTGCTGAGCTTGACCGTCTAGAGGCGCTCAAGGTCTCAACCCGCAGGCTGATGATCTCTGAATCAGCCCATGTGACGATGCCCTATCACCGCATCATCGACCAGGCATCAGAAGAACGTCGCGGCAACCGCAAAATTGGCACCACGCGTCGGGGCATTGGCCCAACCTATGCCGATAAGTCAGAGCGGACAGGCATTCGCATGACCAACTTAGTTGATCCTGCCACGCTGAAGGAGCAGGTGCGCTGGGCGGTTGAGCAAAAGAACGTTGTGCTCGACAAGCTCTATGAGTTGCCGCCCCTAGATCCCGATCAGGTGATTGAAGAATACCTGGCCTATGCAGAACGTCTTGCTCCCCATGTCACCGACACATCGTTGAGAATTTATGAAGCGTTTCAGGCGAAGCGTAATATTCTGTTTGAGGGTGCCCAGGGAACTCTGCTTGACCTCGACCACGGCACTTATCCCTACGTCACCTCATCTAATCCTGTGGCGGGGGGAGCTTGCATTGGCTCAGGCGTAGGGCCGACCATGATCGACCGGGTCATTGGCGTTGCTAAAGCCTATACGACTCGTGTGGGTGAGGGGCCGTTTCCGACAGAGCTGAATGGGGCGATTGGTGCTGAGTTGTGCGATCGCGGCGCTGAGTTTGGCACAACAACGGGGCGGCAGCGGCGCTGTGGCTGGTTTGATGGGGTGATTGGCCGTTATGCCGTTCGCATTAACGGATTAGACTGCCTTGCCATTACCAAGCTTGACGTATTAGACAGCCTAGATGAAATTAAGGTCTGCGTTGCTTATGATTTAGAAGGAACGCCATGCCATGATTTGCCGGGTGATTCTAGCCGCTTTGCTCGTTGCACCCCTGTTTACGAAACCCTTCCTGGCTGGAAACAATCAACCGCTCATTGCCGAAATTTGGAAGATTTGCCTCAGCAAGCTCTAGACTATCTTAAGTTTTTGGCAGACCTGATGGAAGTGCCGATCGCCATTGTCTCGTTGGGGGCTAGCCGCGATCAGACCATTATTGTTGAAGACCCCATTCATGGGCCAAAGCGAGCCTTATTGACGGATAAATCACCCGTTGAATATGCCCGATCTTAGCGGCTACCGTTGGGGCACCCCGTCAAGAGCGCCGAGTTAAATCTGCGTTATTGTCGCTAGATTTGAAGTTGTTTACGTTATCGTTGTTGCTGAGTCTGCTATGGAACTGTCAATTGATTGTCAAACGCGATCGCCCGAGTCAAAAGCAAAAGCTTTGCGCCGAGAGGGGCTGATCCCCGCTGTGCTATATGGCCACAAAGGTGCAGAATCTATTTCTATTTGTGTAGGGGCAAAAGATGCAGAAACATTGGTTCGTAAAGCCTCTGTCAATAACACCTTGGTTGAAGTGAATGTGTCTGATTTGCCCTGGAATGGCAAAGTGATTATCAGAGAAGTTCACACGCATCCAGCCAAAGGATATCTCTATCACCTCAGCTTCTTCTCCGTTGCATCTCAGGCTTCCCTAGAGGTGACGGTTCCCCTTCACTTTGTGGGTGATCCCATCGGAGTCAGAGAAGAGAAAGGGGTGCTCGATACGCCTCTGAATGAGCTGCAAGTTCGCTGTGACCCCGCTAGCATTCCTGAATTTATTGAGGTCGATGTTACTAATCTGAAAGTGGGTGAGAATCTCCACATCAGCGATATTACGATGCCTGCAGGTGTAGAACCTGCGATCGATGCCGATCGCACATTGGCGTCAATCTTTGCCCAGCGCAAGGCTGCGACCGATGAAGAAACTACAGTAACGACCGGAATTCCGGCATTGGGTGCTCAACCGAAGGAAGGCTAGTCTAATTTTGGACGGCTTTAGTCTGTAACCATATCTAAATGAGCCAGGGTTTTCCTGGCTTTTTTAGTGGGTTTTCTGAATTCGTGTGTTCTGTTGTCTGAATGGCTTATCGTCTCAACGGCTTATTGTTCTCAACGGCTTATTGTTATGAGTGATGCAACGTTTCCTCCCCTAATTCAGCACATGCTTCAGCCGGAGTTTTACCCTCATTCGGTAGAGGCACCTGTGCAGCTAATCCAGACCCACATTTCATACATTTTGCTGACGGGAGAATATGCCTACAAAGTCAAAAAACCTCTGGACTTTGGGTTTCTCAACTATTCAACCCTGGAAAAGCGGAAACACTTTTGTGAAGAAGAGTTGCGGCTAAACCAGCGGGCAGCATCCGAAATCTATATTGATGTGTTGCCCCTCACTCAAGATGGCGAGCAGTTTCGCCTGAATGGCTCAGGTGAAGCGGTGGAATACGCAGTGAGGATGCGGCAGTTTCCTCAAGACACCCTGCTGAGTCGTCTCTTTGCCGAAGATCGCCTGCCCGAATCGCTGTTGAATGAGTTGGCGATCGCCATTGCCGATTTTCACAAAAAAGCGACAACCAACGATTATATTCGTGGCTTTGGTCAAGCTGCTGCTGTGCGCGAAGCCTTTGATGAAAACTATGCCCAGACAGAAGCTTATATCGGTGGGCCTCAAACTCAGAAGCAGTTTGATGAAACTCGGGCTTACACCGATCGCTTTTTTGAGGAGCAGCAAGCCCTATTTCAGCAGCGCATTGACCAAGACTTGATCCGCGAATGTCATGGCGACTTGCACCTCGGCAATATTTGCTACTGGAACGATCGCCTCTACCTATTTGACTGTATTGAGTTCAACGAGCCGTTCCGCTTTGTCGATGTCATGTTCGACATTGCCTATATCGTGATGGATTTGGAAGTGGGCGATCGCCCTGACCTCAGCGCTCTATTTCTCAGTACCTATGTAGAGCAGACTGGGGATTGGAAAGGTTTAGAAGTCTTGCCGATCTATGTCAGCCGTCAGACCTATGTGCGGGCAAAAGTCACCTCATTTTTGCTGGGCGACCCGTCTATTGCCGATGCTGAGAAAGCCAAGATTAGTGAAGCGGCAGCGAAATACTACACCCTGGCTTGGAAATATACGCAACCCAAAAAGGGGCGTCTGATCCTCATGTCTGGTTTGTCTGGTTCTGGAAAAAGTACAACGGCGCGCCTCATCTCAAAACAGTGTGGTGCCGTGCAAATCCGTTCTGACGCGGTTCGGAAACATCTCGCAGGCATTCCCTTAAGTCAGCGGGGCGATGATTCGCTCTACACCGCCGAAATGAGCCAGAAAACATACTCTGAGCTTCTGGCTTTGGGCGTGCAGCTGGCGCAGGCTGGATACTCTATTATTCTCGATGCCAAATATGATCGGGCCAACTTCCGGCAAGAGGCGATCGCCCAGGCTAACCAGTACCAAATTCCGATCGATATTGTCTATTGCGATGCCCCCGAACAGGTACGGCGCGATCGCCTCCAGCAGCGCTCGGGAGATATTGCAGATGCCACGGCAGCTCTGATTCCCCAGCAAAAATTTGAGGACTTTACCGCAGAGGAACAGGCTCACGTGTTTACCCTAGACACGACTCAAGATAGTCAGACCCAACTCCAAGAATGGCTGTCTTAAGGTTCTTTGGCGATCGCCCTGAACTTTGGCGATCGCCCTTAGCCTGATTTCGCATACAGGCTTGCATCCCGAATCGCGTCGGGTTAAGTCGAGGCTCTTTCTGCCAAAGGAACTTCAAATGCAGTTTGTACCTGTGGCTCAATCAATCGAGTGGCAAGATTGGCCTCTGACAGTTTTTCCTGAAATCTCTCACCACTGCCGACGGTGTTGAGCACCTCATTCAGCAATCCTTGATATTCGATGTCGCCCCCTGCTGCGGTGGGTAAAAAGATCTGGGGTTTGAGGGTTTTGGCAATATCAATCGCCGTCTTATCGCCCTGGATAATGGCACCCACGACCGGGAGTTCTAAACTGACGATGGGACTGATCGCGATGTCTACCGATCCCAACTCGTCTAAGTCAGACGGAGGAAAGCCGTGGGGTTCGTAGTAGAGCGTGGTGTCAGACGGGAGATGCTTGAACCAATATCCATTTTCGGCCTGCAATCCGATGGGCGCGCCAGAGAGTGCCTTGATTTCTAGCTTGCCTTGAAATGTTGTGCTTTCACCGGGAGCCAAAGCCGTGACCTGGGTGTAGCCTAACTCTTTGGCTACCTTTGCGCCATTGGGCGAAGCAATCACAGGAATCTGCCGATCCATTTGCTTCAGGGTCGGGCGGTGGGCGTGATCTTCTAGCCCCTGAGATAACAGGATGAGGTCAATATTTTCGGGAATCGACTCAATGGGTTGTTGGCGATCGCCCTTAAACAGCCAGTTCATATTGGCGAACGTGAGCGATCCCACTAACCACGGATCAACCAACACGCGCAGTTGGTCAAAGTCCATGAGCCAGCTATTTGCCCCGTAATAGGTCAAGTACATGCTCTACCCTCGCTAGCGATTGCATCGTCGGTTATATCGGCGGTTGGCAGCTAAGAGCGCCATTCACTTCATCTATCTTAACGAAATTTGTCAGGCATCTAGAGTTCAGGCATCTAGAGTTCAGGCATCTAGAGTTCGGGCATCCAGAGTTCGGGCATCCAGAGTTCGGGCATTCAAAACAGTGATTGGTGAAAGTACCCTGTGGGGTGCTGTGGAGTTGCCTATGCCATTGCCAGACTAAAAGCAACGAACTGCAAGGTCAGTGAGAAAGAGTGAGACCCTAGCCGGATCTCTTCTCGTGAATTGCTTTGATAGCTGGAGAGCAAGATATATGAATGACCGTAGACTTGAAGCGTTACGCGTTCGCCAAGACGCTGCTCAACTCGCGAGCGATCGCCCCCATCCGCCCCATGTCAGCAACGGGGAAGAGCTGCGATATCGCGATGGCGACAATAAGCCGACCCTGCTTGGCAGTTACACCAAAGGCTTACCCCACGACTACAACGGCGTGATTGACAATGCCGACGACTTTCAGCAATTTGTTCGGGGGATTGATTCTGGAGATGAGCGCGATTTTCAAGCGACACCGCTAGGGCCACTGAATTCCCGAGGCGAGGCCGACCCCGCAAATCCAAGCTGGAAATCGAGCATCGCCCTCCGGGGAGCCACCAAAGTTCGAGCCTGGGAAAGTGCCGGAGCAGGCAGCACCTTTGACTTAGAAGGCCCCGATGCCCAATCGGTTACGATGCCGTCCGCTCCAGTGCTCGACAGTCCTGAGCTGATCAGTGAGATGGTCGAAGTCTACTCGATGGCGCTGCTGCGAGATCTGCCTTTCTCAGAACTCAAAGCAGGTTGCTCTAGCGATCCCAAGGTAGAACGAGCGATCGCCCGCATGAGCCAAACCGACTGGGTCAGGGGTTCTCAAGCCGAGCACGAATTGCAGATCGATGACCTGACGGTAGCTGAGCGATCGCGCCTGCGAGGCCCATTTACTCGCCAAACCATCTTCAGAGGCATCACCCCCGGTGATGCAGTGGGGCCTTACTTGTCGCAGTTTCTGCTGATTGGCAACACAGGGTTGGGGTGTGCCCAAGCCCTTGAAGAAGGGCAGATTGCCTATGGCTCGATTCGCATCGACCAGCGAGTTCGCAATGCGACCCCCGAAAAAGACTACATGACCACCTGGGAAGCGTGGTTAGACGTGCAAAACGGAGCTGACTTACGTGGCGTCGAAACCTATGAAAGTCATCCCAAATATCGGTTTATGGCGACCCCTCGCGACCTTGCGACCTACGTTCACTACGATGCGCTGTATGAAGCCTATCTCAATGCTTGCCTGATTCTACTGGGGTTGAAGATGCCCTTTGACCCAGGCATTCCGTTCCAAGGGGAAGACTTCCGCGATCGCCAACAGGGCTTTGCTCAGTTCGGTGGCCCCCACATTCTTTCTCTAGTGACAGAAGTGGCAACTCGGGCGCTCAAGGCCGTCCGTTTCCAAAAGTTTAATGTGCATCGTCGGGCACGTCCTGAGGCTGTGGGGGGCTGGCTCAGCCGCTATTGCAATGATGATAGAGAGGGCTTAGAAGTCATTGGTGCTCTAGCTGACGGCATGGGAGAAGGGTTTCTGAGCGAAATCGCAGCCCACAACGCCAAGCAAAACGAGATGTTTAATGACCGCGTTGGCGATCGCAACTGTGGCTGGCTCGACTCCTTCCTGTTACCGATGGCTTTTCCCGAAGGATCGCCCATGCACCCCGCCTACGGAGCCGGACATGGCACGGTCGCCGGAGCCTGCGTCACGATTCTCAAAGCCTTCTTTGACCACGGTGCGCTGTTGCTTGATCCCACGACTAAGAAATCAATTTGCTTTGAGCCAGATTCTTTAGGTCAATCCCTTCGGCGGGTAGAGATCGAACAGCCGCTCACCGTCGAGGGTGAGCTCAACAAGCTGGCCTCTAACATCGCGATTGGCCGCAACTGGGCTGGAGTCCATTACTTCACCGACTATATTGAGTCCATTCGACTCGGAGAAAAAATCGCCCTCGGCATCCTAGAAGAGCAGAAACTCACCTATGGAGAAAACTTCTCGATGACGGTGCCGCTCTTTGATGGGGGCACGGTGCGAATCTAATGCAAGCCCGTTGAAATCTGGTGCCATATCAAAAAGATCCGAGCCATCACTTCAGACCTGAGTGCATTTGACCTGAGTGCATTTTGAAAGGAGTACGGTGAAAAAGTAAGGTCAAGAATCCCCACTGATTGCAAACAGGATGAAGGAACAGGACACGGCAATTTCTCGCCATTAGCCCGTCATTAGGCTAACCTGAAATGCTCGCCGCTGTTCCTCAATTCGCGTTACGATAGCGGCTTGTGGCACTCCGTTCTGAACTCAACAATCAGAACTCCGCAATCACCAAGCACTGCCAGAAAGAACCGTTATGAGCAAAGGAACCCTGTTTGATAAGGTGTGGGATTCACACACCGTAGGCACTCTACCCTCTGGGCAAACTCAACTCTTCATTGGACTGCATCTAATTCATGAAGTGACCAGTCCGCAAGCGTTTGCGATGCTGCGAGAGCGAAATCTCAGTGTCATGTACCCCCAGCGTACTGTGGCCACGGTTGACCACATCGTTCCGACTGAAAATCAGGCACGTCCATTTCTGGATGCTCTTGCTGAAGAGATGATTTTGGAGCTAGAGCACAATTGTAAAGATCACGACATTCGGTTTTATAACATCGGCTCCGGCAGCCAGGGCATTGTTCATGTCATTGCTCCAGAGCAAGGCTTAACCCAACCCGGCATGACGATCGCCTGCGGTGACAGTCATACGTCTACCCACGGAGCCTTTGGGGCGATCGCCTTTGGCATTGGCACGAGCCAGGTGCGTGATGTGTTGGCATCTCAAACCTTAGCACTATCAAAATTGAAGGTGAGGCGAGTCGAGGTCAATGGCGACTTACGACCTGGGGTTTATGCAAAAGACGTGATTCTCCACATTATTCGTATGCTTGGGGTGAAAGGCGGCGTCGGCTACGCCTATGAATATGCAGGCAGCACCTTCGAGCAAATGTCGATGGAAGAACGGATGACCGTCTGCAATATGTCGATTGAGGGTGGGGCTCGCTGCGGCTATGTCAATCCTGATGAGACAACGTTTGCCTATCTCAAAGGGCGCTGCTTTGCGCCGAAGGGCGATGACTGGGATCACGCGTTGGGCTGGTGGCAGGCGATCGCCAGCGATGCCGACGCCGAATATGATGACGTGGTCGTCTTCGATGCCGCAGAGATTGAGCCTACAGTCACCTGGGGGATCACGCCAGGGCAGGGGCTTGGCATTAGTGAAACGGTACCTGCTGCAAGTTCGCTTCTAGAGGGCGATCGCTTCATCGCAGAAGAAGCTTACAGCTATATGGATCTCGCTCCAGGCACTCCCATTAAAGGAACCAAAGTGGATGTATGTTTCATTGGCAGTTGCACCAATGGCCGCATCAGCGATTTACGAGAAGCGGCTAGAGTTGCCGAAGGCCACAGCGTCTCATCTCATGTCAAAGCGTTTGTTGTGCCGGGGT
>JBARXP010000303.1:0-5023 GCA_049647405.1 Elainellaceae cyanobacterium
GAATACACGATTCTACAGCTGGCTCAGACGATTCAAAATATGATTAACCCAGATGTTGATATTCAGTTTCAGCCACTACCTCAGGATGACCCACGCCGTCGTCAACCTGATATTACCCGAGCCAAGCAGTTTCTGGCATGGGAGCCGACTATTCCACTGCAGGAAGGCTTAAAGATGACGATCGATGATTTTCGTGCTCGCGTAGCTAGCACTCAAGCCCCTGAAGCCCTCAAGCTTTAGATTTAGTCTCAAATTTGGCACATAACAGTTGCAATATGCTTGTAGTAATATTTTGGGTATTTAAAGCTCAAAAATCTTTGCTACAGAAATCTTAGACGTAAACTCTCATCTTTCTTAGAGGAGCCAATTTTATGCGTGTTTGTGTAATCGGTACGGGCTATGTGGGCCTTGTCACTGGCGTATGTTTGTCTAGTATCGGGCATGACGTTATTTGTGTAGACAACAACGAAGAGAAGGTCAAAGTGATGAAGGGAGGGCAGTCTCCCATCTTTGAACCTGGTCTGTCTGAGCTTATGAAAAAAGCGATTGAAGCTGGCAACATTCAGTTCACTACTGATTTGGGAGCTGGGGTAGAGCATGGCGAAATCTTGTTCATTGCTGTCGGAACACCTCCTTTACCCACAGGTGAGAGCGATACTCGTTATGTTGAAGCAGTCGCGCGAGGGATTGGCACCCACTTAAATGGTGGGTACAAGGTTGTTGTGAACAAGTCTACGGTGCCTATTGGCTCAGGAGACTGGGTTCGCATGATTATTTTAGATGGTGTTGCTGAGCGTCAGAAATCTTTGGTAGCTGCTGGTGGCGTATCATCCGGTTCTGATTTCGAGCCTGCATTTGATGTTGTGAGCAATCCTGAGTTTTTGCGAGAAGGCTCTGCTGTCTTTGATACTTTTAACCCTGATCGGATTGTGCTGGGCAGCAACAGTCAAAAGGCGATCGCCATGATGAAGGATCTGTACGCACCTATCGTCTCTCGACAGTCTGCTGATGATCAGTCAATGCCAACGGTGCCAGTTGTGGTGACGGATCTGAATTCCGCAGAGATGGTGAAATATGCGGCTAACTCGTTTTTGGCGACGAAGATTAGCTTCATCAACGAAATTGCAAATATCTGCGATCGCGTCGGTGCTGATGTAACTCAAGTTGCCTCCGGCATGGGCCTCGACTCTCGAATCGGCACCAAATTTTTACAGGCGGGTATCGGCTGGGGTGGCTCTTGCTTCCCGAAAGACGTGGCTGCATTGGTTCATACCGCAGACGACTACGGTTACAACGCTCAACTTCTCAAAGCCGCTGTAGAAGTGAATCAGCATCAGCGTCTGATTGCGGTTGAGAAGCTTCAGCAAGCGCTGAAAATTCTCAAAGGAAAAACGATTGGGCTGTTGGGTCTAACGTTTAAGCCCGATACAGACGACATGCGAGATGCCCCGGCCCTAAATCTGATTGAGCAACTGACTCGACTGGGAGCCAAGGTCAAAGCTTATGATCCTATCGTGGCACAGACGGGTATGCGTCATGGCTTGTCAAATGTGACGGTAGAGACTGATCCAGAACTCTTGGCCGATGGCTGTGATGCCCTGGTGCTGGTGACGGATTGGAAGCAGTTTAAGTCGCTGAACTATAAAAAGATGGCGAACAATATGAATAGCCCAATTATCATTGATGGCCGCAACTTCTTAGACAAGTCAGCGCTTGAAGAAATTGGGTATCAATATATCGGTATTGGCCGTTAGGATTGGCGATCGCCAATTCTTTAACAAGTTCCGTCTAAGTAAAGTGAAGGCTCATCTAATCCTCCAAGAGGATTAGATGAGCCTTCACTTTCTATTAACTAGACCAACGCTCTGCCGTCGATACGGCGTACCGCGACAGTTGCTGGTTTCGGAGGTGCATTCACGCTTTTCTCAGGCCAGTTAGACCCAATAGGCACTTCCCGATCTTGCATGAAGTCTTCGCCTTCAACGGTTTTCATGGCGTATTTTCGCGTCTCAGAGGCCATATTCATGCGGGCTCCGTTGCGCTCGCCAGGGTGCTGAGCGGCAAGAAACAAGGTTCCCTGATCCCTGCTGATAAACGGCCCGCACATTTCACACTCCATTGGGCCATAGGCAAACATATAGGCTTCGCCAGCCATAGAACCAGAAGTGGGTAAGAACCAAACTGAGTTGTTGCCAAACAGACCGCGCAGGTCAGAATAGCTGACCGGATTTCCTGCCGCGTCAATGCGACTAGAGATTTCCTTATTGTGACTGCTGGTAGACATATCCGTCACCATCCACAGGTGACCATTGGCATCAATCTCTAAGTTGTCAGGGTTAGAAAAGCCCATGCCGCCTTCGTATGGCTCACCCGCCATGCTGAGGGTTGCCCAGGTGAAAGACATTGAGCCAGGATCGTTAGCATTTTCCTTGAGGCTCATAATCCAACCATGCTCGTAGGGAGTCACACCGTTTGGCCCCTGAAAGATCAGGTTGCTGGGGCCGCCATCGCCACCGGGGCCACCGGAGGTGAAGGCAATATAAAGAGTCCCATCATCAGCAACATCAGTATCTTCAGGACGTGCCGTCGGAGTGGCTCCTGCCGCGTTTGCCGCAAAGTGGGCGTCAATTAATATTGCCCCTTGTTTTTCTTCAGGGTTTCCTTCGTACAGATCGGCAAGGGTGCTGTATTGGCTTTTGAAGGTGTCTACCGCCTCATTGCTGTCTGCCTTGAAGAAGCCGCCATCGGGACGTGATGGCAATGTAATCATGTTGCCTGCAATCGTGCTGGGCATTTCAGGATCAACAGCAGCATCAGGGTTGAGCGCAATCCAGCGTCCGGTGCCGTCAGCATTGAACTTGGCCGCATAGAGCATTCCATCCGCCATCAGCGCTGAATTGGACTTATTCGTGATGTCGCTGATCGTGCCTGAGCTGACAAATTTGTAAAGATGCCCGCCACGGCGATCGCACCCTGAGTAAACCGCCAGTTGCTTTCCTGCGACCGCGCGCACGGCTACTGCTTCGTGCCGAAATCGCCCGAGCCAAGAATGCTTGACGCCATAATCATCAGGATTGGCAGGATCAACTTCGACCATCCAGCCATATTTGTTGCCCGCGAGACCGAAGGTGTTGGCACGACCATCTAAGTCGCTATCGGTAAGGAGGAACGGTGTATTTGACGGATCAAACGCTGAACCATCTGTCATAACAGGCTCATAGACCTGATCTTGGAAGTTTTCTTCAGCACTGAGAACCGTGCCCCAAGGCGTCGTGCCCCCGGCACAGTTTTGGAATGTACCGATGATGCGATCGCCCAAGCCATCGTCGTAGCCCATCTTGTCAGACTTGTTGAAGATAGCCGCCGCAGGGCCTGTCACCGTCAGGTAGCGACCGTCTTCTAATCCAGAGATACCTGTGATGCGGCGATCGGCATCAGAGTAAGTCCGCACCCACTGGCCATTGGCTTCACGGCGAATGGAGATAACGCCTATGCCCTGATCAATCAGACCTTCTTTAGACAGCTCAATAATTTGCGCCTTGAGCGGGTCGCTATCAGCCAAAGCAAAGGCATTGATCTCACCTTCAGTTGCGGCTAGAGCTGCCTTAACCTCTTCAAACGGCAGCGTCTTTCCGATCACTTCAGGGTAGGACTGCATCCAGGTTGCGCCGCTAATGTACTCGAAGTTGATGGTGAGAAACCCCTCGTTGGGAGCTGTTTCTACAAACGACAGGTAATCGTTGTTGTACCCAAAGCGAGAATCACCGACGGGGTCACCCCATGCTGCGATGACATCGTAGACATAGCCGTCAGGCAAAACTAGGTCATCTTGTACTGCAAACGTCGCATACTCAGATGCCTGAGACCCAGACGCAATACCCATTGAGCGAACGGGCATTGGCCCTTTGACCGGGGTAAAGGTAAGGCTGTCAAGGGTGGAGGCAAGGGCTGCGTCGCCACCGCTAAGCGAACTTGGCTTTGTTAGAGGAGACAGGGCAACAGTTCCGGCTGCTGCTCCCATAAACATTAGAAATTGTCGGCGCTTAAGACTCATAGGTAGAAAATTGCTCTCGTCAGAAATCCTAAATTTTTGGCCTATCTCTGAGAACGAGCGATCATCGGGCTACGGCAATGTTGCTTGAATGAACTCAGTTTGAATGAACTCACATGCAGCAGCACTCTAATGACACAGGCCACAACAGGCCATGAAGAAAAATGCTGTAGACAAGCCGCATCGCTCACAGATTGAGGCACACCAACCCAAACCATATCGAGAGCAGCTTAAGCCAAGGTAATCTTAGGCTTAAGAAAATGAAATTCTTAGGGCGTGTCATCCAAGGAGTAAGTATCTTGAGCCGTCACGCCCTCCGAGATCATTAATGGGAGCGACTAGAGGACTTATTTGCGAAGCTGAAGCAGTATCGGGCGATCGCTCCTCATGCCTTCTCAAGAATGGCGATCGCCCTAAAGGACAGCGATCGCTTTTCCTCAACCCGTTCTAAGATGGGGTGACAATAAAAACCACGAATTGTTTCTCCAACATGGCAAGTGCTGAGCATTCTAAAGAACGTCTCGTTGCTTTTCAGAAGGCGTATCAAAACCTGCAACTCCTGCCATTGCTGACCCAGGAGCAACTGGATAATTTCTGGGTTGAGTATGGTGTTGCTGTTCTGGAACGGTTGGAGCAGTCTGTCTTGGACTCTGTACCTGGAAACGACAAGATTATCTTCACAGGTCATCGCGGCTGCGGCAAATCGACGCTGCTGGCCGAATTTTGTCGGCAGATTGAAGGCGATTACTTTGTGGTGATGTTTTCGATTGCTGAGTTGATCGAGATGTCGGATGTCAACCATGTCAATATCTTGTTTGCGATCGCGGTTCAGCTGATGGAAGCAGCAGAAGACCGAAACGTAAAGATTAAGCCATCCATCAAAAAGGCTTTCTATCGCTGGTTTGGCGAACAGACTCGTCTAGAAACGTCAACCATTGAAGCGGATCTGGAAGTCAAAGCTGAAGTCGGAGG
>JBARXP010000304.1:0-18192 GCA_049647405.1 Elainellaceae cyanobacterium
GCGGGCGTGCTGATTGGTGCGGTGGTCACCTTTCGAGATATCACCCAGCGACGTTGGGCAGAAGAAATTCAGCAACGTGCCAATGAAGAATTGGAGCTGAAAGTGCAGCAGCGTACGGCAGAGCTACGCCAGGTCAACCAGCAGTTGAAAGAATTGAGCGAGATGCGATCGCGCTTTGTCTCCATGGTTTGTCACGAGTTTCGCAATCCACTCAACAACATGAGTCTTTCGGTTTCATCTCTCAACCGCTACGACACTCAGCTCAGCTCGTCAGAGAAAGCGGACTATTTGTCTAACATCACTGCCAATATTGAGCGCATGACCCTGATGATCGACGATATCTTGGTGATTGGCAAAATTGAGGCCAAGGTTTTAAACGTCATTCCTCAACCTTTGGATGTGGTTCAATTCTGTCGGGCGTTGTTGACAGAACGAGAATATCTGCGCCCTCATGCCTCTATTCAGTTTTGCTGCCGTAGCCGTCAGCTCGTGGCCAATCTAGATGAGCAACTCCTGCGCTCAATTTTGAGTAATCTGCTCTCTAATGCCATCCGCTATACTCCAGAAGATAAGGCGATTTTGCTAAAGGTATCAAAACGGCAACAGCAGCTCATCTTCCAGGTCGAAGACGAAGGAGTTGGCATCTTGCCAGCCGATGAACCGCACCTGTTTGAGCCGTTTCATCGGGGCTGTAATGTCAGCAACATTCCGGGGACAGGGTTGGGCTTGAGCATCGTCAAACAGTTTGTCGATCTGCAAAATGGAACCATTACAGTGACGAGCCAGGTGAACAAAGGAACAACATTTACAGTTCGACTACCGATGAGTTGAAAACTCCTGGCAATAACCCACTCGCCCATCTACAGCTCACACATCTACAACTCGCACATCTAATAGGCGTATCTCAAGAAAGACGTGTCATGAACTTGTTTAAGCAGCCTCGTTCTACGGCCAGTCCCGAGCATATTCAGCAACTGAAAACCTGGACTCAAGAGATTCTTACACTCCCTGCTGATATTCCTATTTCTATTAGTCAGCTTCAGTGTCATGAACCGGGCTGTGCCCCTGTTGAGACCGTTGTTTCGGTGATGACGCAGCCAATCCAGACCTTTAAGATTCATGCTGCCCTGGGAGATATTTGTAGAGAAGAGTGGGTCAAGGTGCTATCTCATACTGCGTCTGACTCTCAACGGCCTGACTCAAAATAATCTGAGTCTAGACAAGGCTGGGGCGATCGCCCCAGCCAGTCAGTAAATGTTCACTATAAACTTTTGCGGGGAAGCAGCGTCATCGATAATGCCTAAGTTCTGGGGATTTCCTCATCTTTAAGTGATTGATAACAATGGTGACAACAGCGATCGCACCCGTTCCAGTAACAGTCTTGACAGGCTACTTAGGAGCCGGAAAAACCACGTTGCTCAACCGAATTTTGACCTATGAACATGGCAAAAAGGTAGCCGTTGTTGTCAATGAGTTTGGTGAAGTGGGTATCGATAACCAGTTGGTTATTGATGCCGATGAAGAAATCTTTGAAATGAATAACGGCTGCATTTGCTGCACTGTCCGGGGCGACCTGATTCGCATTATTGGCAATCTGATGCAGCGCCGCGATAAGTTTGATCATCTCGTGATCGAAACCACCGGGTTAGCCGACCCCGCTCCGGTGATTCAGACTTTCTTTGTAGACGAAGATATCCAGTCACAGCTAGCGCTGGATGCCGTGATTACGGTAGTTGACTCTAAGCACATCTGGCAACACTGGGATAGCGATGAAGCCCAAGAGCAAATTGCCTTTGCCGATGTCATTCTCCTCAACAAAATTGACCTGGTTTCTGAATCAGAATTGCTTGAACTAGAGCGTCGGATTCTCGACATCAATGCCATGGTCAAAATTTATAAAACTCAAGATTCTGAACTCGATATCGAATCAGTTTTAGGTGTCAAGGCGTTTGATTTAAACCGAGCCCTCCAGGTTGATCCGGCGTTTCTCAACGAAGATGCCCACGAACATGATGAGTCGGTCTATTCTTTTGCCATCGTAGAAGAGCAGCCTCTCGATGGAGACAAGCTCAGTGCCTGGGTGCAAAACCTTTTGCAGACCAAAGGGCCTGATATCTTTCGCATGAAAGGCATTCTCAATTTCGAGGGAGAAGATCATCGCTACGTCTTTCAGGGGGTGCATATGATTTTTGATGGCCGCAGCGATCGCCCCTGGAAACCGGATGAATCTCGCCGCAGTGAACTCGTGTTCATCGGGCGCAACCTAGATGAAGCCAAATTGCGCCAAGAATTTCGGGCCTGTATAGCGTGAAGACGGCATCCATCCAATTCACTCAACGGTGGCATAGCGCTCTGGCCGACTACATTACGGCGCTGACGTGGTCAGGCGATGGAGCATGGCTCGCTGCCGCATCGGCGGTGGGAGAAGTACTCTTGCATCGCCTGGATCAAGACTCGGTTTCGCTGCAAACAGCCAACCATCAGTCGATCAACACCCTGGGGTTTTCCGCAGATGGTCAGTTTTTAGCGGCGGCGGGGCAAGCAGGAGACGTGACCGTGTGGGACGTGCGATCGCCCTCCCCCTCAATCGTTTTCACCCAGTCTCATCACGGCATCTGGATCGACCAGTTAGCTTGGCACCCTCAGCATCCTTACCTTGCCTATGGAGTCGGGTCTGAGGCACAAATTTGGGATATTGCAACCTCCGTTCAACTGGCTCAGCCTGACTTTCAAGCCTCCTCAATCTTGCATCTAACCTGGCACCCTCACGGCACGTCTCTAGCTGCCAGCGGCCATGGCGGCGTTAGAGTCTGGCCGTCAGATGACTGGAGCGCTGAGCCTCAGCTCGTTGCGGTACCCGGCGCAAGCCTCTATGCGGCCTGGTCTAGCGATGGTCGTTACCTAGGTTCGGGTAATCTCGATCGCACCCTCACCGTCGCAGAGTGGGGCAGCCCACCCCCCTGGCTCATGCAGGGCTTTCCTGGCAAAGTGCGCCAGATTGCCTGGTCTGATCAGGCCAATACATCGTCCTCGCCCCTTCTAGCAGCGGCCTGTGTCGAAGGCATCACCGTCTGGCAACGCCAGAAAGCACCCCAGCGGGGCTGGCAGTCAACGGTCTTGCAGCAGCATCAGGCACGAGTCAATGCGATCGCCTTTCAACCAGGGACTCAGCTCCTCGCCTCCGCAGGGCAAGACGGCCAGCTCTGCCTATGGCAACAAGGCAAAAAATTGTTGAAAACGCTCAAGGGTGACGCAGCAGAGTTTTCTTCTCTGGTTTGGCACCCAACAGGGCAATATCTTGCAGCGGGCGGTGCTGCGGGAAAGCTCACCCTGTGGCAACAATCGATTCAAAGCAAAGGATTTGGCCGCTAGCTACGGCGCGCGCCCACAAAAATGTACATGTCCTACAACTACTGGCTGTAGCTACAGGTCTTGCACGTCAAATCTATGCGGCCATTTAGACGGATAAGACTAAGCCAGGACTTACGCACAACTCGCCTAAGACTGAATAAACTCGTTGAGATAGTGGGCGCGACGCGCCCACTATCTCAACACACTGCGTAAGTCCTGTAAGCTTCATCCACACAACTCATCGCTGATGTTTTCAGGTTGAATTGCATCGCTTTTGATATCAAGGGCATTGTCAGATCTATCTTCAAACCGTCATGGGTAGAGCAAGGAAGATGCATCGCATCATTACAGCCTTGTTTGAATGATGGGTTCGACTTTTGTGAAACCTAGCGGTGTCATATGTTTGGCATCCCAGCTACTGCATTCCTAATTGAGTAATGGGTAAAGCAACAGTCTGATGTGTCTCTGATTTAAATCTAATTCGCATTTGAGCACTTGAACGTGGGAAAAGCGCAAAGGTATGAGCCCTGTGCATTTTCCTGCGTTTGATGTTGGCTTCATGCAGAATTCACCACAGCTTTACCCACAGAGTGACCCACATCACCCACGAAATTACCCATGACTATGTGGAGATTGCTCTCCCTGTTTCCCGATATTCTGAATTCAACAAGCGAGGCAGACAACCTGAAAGACAAGCCTCACAAACGATGCACTCAATTCGATTCACCTAAGGAGCAACATCATGGCAGTCATCACCGGCAACAACTACAGCAATACTCTTTACGGCACTTATTACAACGATTACATCTATGCCTACGGCGGCAATGACACGGTCTATGCCTACAGCGGCAACGATGTAATCTATGCGGGCAGCGGCAACGACACCATCTACGCAGGCAGCGGCAACGACACCATCTACGCAGGCAGCGGCAACGACTACATGAATGGGGGTAGCGGCGGCGACTACATGAACGGTGGCAGCGGCAATGACACCTATGTTGTCGATAGCATCTACGACACCGTCGTTGAGTCTCTAGGCTACGGAACCGATCAGGTTAACTCCTACATCAGCAGCTACACCCTTGGCACCGCGCTAAACAATCTGTGGCTTCAAGGCTCAGGTGCCTACAATGGCTACGGCAATGGTCTCGACAACACCATCTGGGGCAACAGTAACAGCAACGTGCTCTCAGGCTACGACGGTGACGACACACTCTATGGCTATGCCGGCAATGACACCATGTATGGCGGGTACGGTGATGACGACATGTATGGCGGCACAGGCAACGATTACATGAGTGGCAGCTCCGGCAATGATTACATGAGTGGCAGCTCTGGCAACGACTCGATGTATGGCGGCTCTGGCAATGACGACCTCACAGGCGGCAGCGGCACCGATACCGTATCAGGAGGATCGGGTAACGATGAGCTAAACGGCTACGGCTTCACCACTAGTGAATATGACCAAATGTATGGTGGGACAGGGGGCGATACCTTCGTGCTGGGTAGCTCTTACAGTGTCTACTACGAAGGAAACGGCTACGCCATCATCAACGACTTCTACTGGGGCGAAGGCGACAAAGTGCAGCTCAAGGGCTTCTCTAGCGACTACACCCTAGATAAAACCATGAGTATTACGGGTTCCTCTAGCCTAGACACCATCATCAAGAAGAATGGCGACTACATCGGCGTGCTAGAAGACACCACAAACTTCTACCTCAACTCGGATGTGAATTACGTGTAGAGCTGCCGCGAGATGAGATGCGGGACTTGTTCACGCCATCGGCATGACTTGGGTGCAATCGAAATATGATGGAGAGCGATCGCCAGAATCAGGCGATCGCTCTTTTGTCCTGGAGCTGTTTATGGCACCCAACAGAACAATATCTTGCAGCGGGCGGTGCTTCGGGAAAGCTCACCCTGTGGCAACAATCGATTCCAAGCAAAGGATTTGGCCGCTAGTCGATATTTTGTGGAGTAGCAAAATCATCGCGCAAACGTCTATTTGCAAAATTCTGAATGTTGGATTAGACATTCTTCAAACCTTAAATCAATTGACTCGCATCCTGGGCAAGGAATGCAGGTCTTCTTAGCGTTATGTAAATCGCATCAATACATCACAGCCTAGCAACTAGACTCAGCAATCGTTAAAACGAAGTACATAATTGTGATTAAAAGCATTCTATTTGTAACGCTCTAGTGCAAATTAAAAGGCTAACTGAGTCTCTTATTCACACAGCCTCAACGCTGATTAAATAAAGGCTTGTCATACCCCCAAAATCAGGACTTTTTCTCGCATGACCCATGGTTTCTTGTAACTTTAAATACAATAACCATTGAGCTTTTCATATTTACTTTTTCTATAAGAAATTGAAAAATAAACAAGGCATGTGCGAATCTTTTATGATTTTTATTGCCTACTTTGATTATTGTATTTAGTTATTTATTGAGTGTTGAGATCAGTCCAAAGAGGGGTGCCTGAGTTGATGAAGCGACGAAAATTCTTCCAGTATGTAGGTCTAGGCAGCGTCGGTTATCTCGTTGCAGCTGGCAACCAAAGCATTGCATCAGCTTTTGTCGCATCTCCTGACGGGCAGCAATATTCAAACCCAGAAAAGTTAAGCCTCAGCAAATTTGATTTTGATGTTACGACTCTGGATCAATTCGGTCAGTTAAAGCATCAACAAAAACACTCGGCTCAGTTTTTTACAGAGCCTGTCAATAGCACTGAGACGTTAGAACTCGTGGCGATCGCCCCCGGTCAGTTTTGGATGGGAGCATCACGCACTGAGGCTCAGGCGAAAGATCATGAATTTCCTCGCCATCGCGTTACGCTATCGCCCTTTTTTATTAGCAAATATCCCACTACCCAAGCCCAATGGGCAGCCGTTGCAGCTTTGCCAAAAGTGCAGCGCGAGTTACCCATTGCGCCCTCTCACTTCCAGGGCAGCGATCGCCCCGTAGAAAGCGTGTCTTGGCTCGATGCAATGGAGTTTTGCGATCGCCTCAGTCAACACACGGGTCGCCGTTATCAGTTGCCCAGTGAAGCGCAGTGGGAATATGCCTGTCGGGCAGGCACCCAGACGCCATTTTCTACTGGAGAAACCATCACCAGCCAGTTTGCGGATTACGTCGGCACCTACACCTACAAATCTGAGACCGTCAGCGATTATCGCCAAGCGACCCTGCCCGTCGGTCAATTGTCGCCCAATGCCCACGGTCTCCACGACATGCACGGCAATGTGTGGGAGTGGTGCGCAGATCAGTGGCACGCCAATTATCGGGGAGCCCCAGCCAACGGCCAGCCCTGGGTAAGCGCCCAGCAACCATCGCCCATGCGTACCATTCGCGGCGGCGGCTGGCTCGATGCCCCAGCCAACATCCGCTCCGCTAGCCGTTCTAGCTATCGAGAAACAGGGCTAAATCGAACCATTGGGTTCCGCGTCAGCATGGTCTAGCCTTAGCGATCGCCTTTGCCGTAGTAGAGAAATTTGACCCATGGCCTTGATTCAGAAAGTTCCTGTTACAGTACTCACCGGATATTTGGGAGCTGGCAAAACAACGCTGCTCAATCGCATTCTCACCGAAGAGCACAACAAACGAGTTGCCGTAATTGTCAACGAGTTTGGCGAAGTGGGCATTGACCATCAACTGGTGGTGGATGCCGACGAAGAAATTTTTGAGATGAACAACGGCTGTATCTGTTGCACCGTTCGAGGAGATCTAATTCGGATCATCAGTGATTTGATGACTCGCCGCGATCGCTTTGATCATCTCGTGATTGAAACCACAGGGTTAGCCGACCCGGCTCCCGTGATTCAGTCGTTTTTTGTTGATGAGGTAATGCTGCGGCAAACCCAGCTCGATGCAGTGGTCACGGTCGTCGATGCCAAACACATCGGAGATCACTGGGACAGCAGCGAAGCCCAAGAGCAGATCGCTTTTGCCGATGTCATCTTGCTCAATAAGTCTGATTTGGTTTCTCCTGAGCGCCTGCAAGAACTGGAACTCAAAGTAAGGGGAATGAATGCGATCGCCCGCATTTACCCTACCGAAAACAGCGATATCGAGTTGGATGCCCTGCTCGGCGTAGAAGCGTTTGACCTAAAAAATGCCCTGAGCATTGATCCAGCCTTCTTAGACGAAGACGCCCACGACCATGACGAGTCGGTGTATTCCGTTGCCATTACCGATGCCGGGTCGGTAGACAGCGACAAGCTCAACCGCTGGCTCTATCAGCTCGTGCAAGATCGCGGGGCCGACATTTTCCGCATGAAAGGCATTTTGGATGTAGACCATGCCGAGCGGCGGTTTGTCTGCCAGGGAGTCCACATGACCCTTGATGGTCGTCCGGGCAAGCCCTGGAAGCCCGATGAAATTCGTCGCAATGAACTGGTTTTTATCGGTCGAAACTTAGACGCAGACGCCCTACGAGCCGGGTTTCAAGACTGTCTGATTAAGGCATATGCTCACTCTGCATAACTGTTTTGAACCTAATTTTTTAACCCTATTGAGCAGGAGGCAACCGAATGAAATTACAGCATTATCTTGGAGGGCTAGAAGGTCTAGACCCCGTCAATACAGAAACACAGGTCTTTGTAGAAGACTGGGAAACGCGCATCTTTGGCATTCACACGGCGATGATGGCCCTCAGCAATCACCTTGATACGTCACTGCCCGAATACTCCATTGATCAGGTACCCACAACCTTCCAAAGCTTTTGGACGTGGGGGCATCTGCGCATGGGTGCAGAAGCGATGCATCCCTTTGAATATTTTCGACTGCGCTATTACGAAAAATGGCTCGGAGGCATTTCCGGATTCTTCGTCTCAGAAGGCTACATTACTCAGGAAGAACTCGATACCCGCACGGCTGAGTTTTTAGAAGATGCCGAACAAGCTGAATCTCCGCTACCCAGTGGAGGCAGCCCTGAAATTGATGCCCAAGTTTTGAAATACTTGCAGGAAGGGGATTCACCCCAGCGGCCTTTGCCTGCTCCGCCAAAATTTAGCGTGGGCGATCAGGTCAGAGTTAAAGACGTTCCTTCGGGAGATCACAGTCGCTTACCGGGACAGTTGAAAGGGAGAGTGGCCGAGGTTGTACGTGTGTATGAAGGTGCATTCACTTATTTCTTCCCCACATCCGACGGCATTGGCACCCCGATGCCAGTCTATAGCCTAGCCTTCAAACCAACAGATATGTGGGAAGAATCGCTGACTGAGCCGAACTCGGTTTACTACAACGATATTTTCGAAGTGTATGTAGAGGCAATCTAAAAGGGAGCGTTATGCCAAGCAATTATCCAGGATTTCGGTATGGTGCAGATCGAGAAACGTTCAGCGCTGCCAAAGTTAAAGCCCTAGAGTCTCTTCTGATTGAAAAGGGGATTATCACGGGTGACACCGTTGATAACATTCTCGGCTATTTTGAAACAGAAATGGGGCCGTTTAATGGCGCAAAATTAGTGGCTCGGGCTTGGGTTGATCCGGCCTTTAAGGAACGCCTTGTCGCAGATTGTAATGCGGCCTGTGAAGAGATGGACTTTCCGGAAGGGATGTCTGGAGCCGAAGGAGAACACATGCGCATCGTGGCAAATACGCCTGAGGTGCATAACGTCATTGTCTGTACGCTGTGCTCTTGCTATCCCTGGCCGACGTTGGGCTTGCCGCCTTACTGGTTTAAAGATCCGACATTTCGGGCTCGGGTCGTGCGTGAACCCCGCGTTGTTTTGTCTGAGTTTGGGGTGGAGCTTGATGACGATGTAGAAGTTCGGGTTTGGGATAGCAGTGCCCAAATTCGGTGGTGGGTTTTGCCGATGCGTCCTCCGGGCACAGAAGGCATGAGTGAAGCCGAGTTAGCCGCGTTACTCACGCCAGAAGCGATGATGGGCGTTGCCACAGTGACGGTGTGATGCCTACTTTGGATTTTGGATTCGAGATTGGCCGATAGGCATGTGTAGTGCTGCACGAACTGGAGAGTAATCGGTGCATGTTTACGAAGTTTGAGCATTTTGCAACCACGAGTCTGATGGGGTCACCCGAAGAGGCTCCACCTCGCAAAGACGGTCATCTACAGTTTGACCGTGATTGGGAAAAGATGGCCTTTGGTGTGGCGATCGCACTTTCTAAGCAGGGCCATTACGAATGGGAAGAGTTTCGGCAAATGCTAATCGCGACGATTGCCGATTGGGAAGCTACCCATGCAACCGACGATCCGGAATGGGACTATTACCAATGTTGGCTGACTGCTTTAGAGAAAGTGGCCGTCGAGTCAGGAGTCATCGATGCGGGTGAATTAGAAACCCAGATGAACCAGCTCTTGAACTGTAAGCAAATGCCTATTGCTGCCCCAGATAGCCTCGCGGAAACCATCACTGAATAAGGGTGGTTTTCGTACTGCTTAAAAGATAGATGTTTGATTGAAGTGTGTCGCAATAATTTTTGAGAGAAGACTGAAATGATGAGTACGACTACCACCTTAAAAAAGACCCAGCAACTTGTTCTGTCACGCCCTGTCCAGGCATGTCTTTTTATCGGGTTAGGGTCTTTAACCGTCTGGTTGCTTTACTTTTCTGCTTATCCGTCTACCCATAATCAGATGCACCAAGTTCGCCACCATACGTTAGGAGTAGGCTGCCACTAAGGCGCTTTTTTGCAAAGAATATCCCAAATTCGTGCATGTTGCCTTTGAAGCGAGCGAGACGATAGCGCTGCGTTAGGTCAAATCTTTTCAAAACGTTCCTGCTGAAAGTCGTTTCGACTTTCTGTAAGGTTGGGACTGAGCGAAGGAAACCTCTAGGTTCAGGGCAAACATTGCTTGAGGAAGCCGTGCGGTGCGCGGCTTCCTCAAGCAATATTCGTTTTATTTATGTCAGCGTCTAGCGCTGCGCTGGGTCGAGTCCAGGTCACGACTCAGGTTGACGGCAATCATCAATACGCCCCAGACTCTTTGATGCGCCGCACCAAATATTCTCGCATCTCAATGAATTCCTTAGACAAGCGCAGTTCTGCTGGGGGAGTATCGCCCAGCCGCGCCGAGAAAGGGTTGGCAATATCTTCGACAATGCGACCGGGGTTGGCATACATCAGAATGATGCGGGTCGAGAGGAGAAGCGCCTCTTCGACATCGTGGGTGATGAAGAAAATACTCTTGTGGGTGCGGCTCCAGATGTCGTGCAGGCTGAGCTGCATCGACTCTCGGGTGAAGGCATCGAGTGCGCCAAAGGGTTCGTCCATCAAGATGACTTTGGGGTCGGCGGCCAAGGCTCTGGCGATCGCCGCCCGCTGTTTCATGCCGCCTGAGAGCTGATGGGGCAGTTTTTTCGCGGCCTTAGACAGACTCACCATGCCGAGAAAATGGTCGATGCGTCGCTGCCGCTCTTGGGCAGAGATGCCCTTCATGCGGGGGCCAAAGCCGACATTATCTTCGATGGTTAACCAAGGAAACAGGTTGGGCTGCTGAAACACCACTCCCACTTCGGCATCGGGCTTGGTGTGAGGCCGACCATCGACGGTCACCATGCCATAGGTCGCCATTTCGTAGCCCGCTAGTACCCGCAGCAGTGAGGTTTTACCGCATCCTGAAGGGCCAATGGCGCAAACAAAATCGCCCTGGTTTAGATCAAGGTCAACATTTTGCAGAGCGTGGAAAGGGGCACCGCCATCGACGTTATAGACCAGATCAATGCTGTCTAGAGAAATCAGAGCTTGCTTTAACGCACCAGGAGCATCGAGGGTAGAGGGATGAACCATGAGAATAACCTCATTACGACATGATTTTTAGGGTGGGCACTGCCCACCCTATTGTCTTTCTCTATTTGTTGGCGTCAGCCACTGCTTTGTTAAACATGGCGGCTTTGTATGCGTCTAGGTCGGGCGCACTGGCGATCGCCCCCTGCTCTACCATGAACTCGGCAGAATCTTTCATCACCTGACTCATAGCTCCTGGAGCTTCAGGGGTGCCGAGATATTTGTCAGATGCCTGTTCTTCGGCGCTGAGCCACACCAGCTCGTTCATCACCGACAAGCTTTCTTCTGGAGATAACCCAATTTCTTCTGAAATTGCTGCGGAGGCCGTTTCCGGATCGTCGCGGTAGAGAGCAACCGCTTCATCAATGGCAGCGACATAGCTGGTCAAAAAGTCTGGGTATTCAGCCGCAAAGTCTTTGCTCACGACTCCTAGGTCAGCGGTGATAATGCCGCTCTCGGCCAGCTCTTTGGCAGTGACCAGCAAACTCCCATCCGCTTCTATCATCTTAGACAGGGTCGGGTGCCAGACAAACCCACCGTCGATATCGCCCCGCGTCCAGGCAGCCAACATGTCTTGGGGCTGCATATCGAGAATTTGCAGGTCGTTGGGGTCGATGCCTTCTTGCTTCAGCGCCGAAAGCAAACTGAAGTGGGTCGTGGAGCCAAAGGGCACCGCAATCTTTTTGCCCGGAAGGTCAGCCATGCTGGCAATGCCCGACGCGCCTGTGACCGCCAGGGCTTCGTTGTCGCCGATGATATCGTGAATGAAATACACCTGGTAGGGGAGATCTTGGGCAATGCCCGTGGAGACAGGAACGGAACCTGCTAGACCGACATCTAAACCGCCGGAGGCCATCGCGGTGTTCACATCTCGTCCAGAGTCAAAGGGGAGCCACTTGATCTCAACATCGGGAAATTTTTCTTCCACGATGCCCAGATTTTTGGTCAAGACTTCAGCGTTGGGAATCACCTGATAGCCAATGCGAAACTCGGTGGGCATGGCTCCTTCAGCGCTAGAAGAGTCTGTCGGAGAGGTGGTAGCGCTAGGCTGAGAACAGGCCGAAAAAGAAATAACCAAAACGACGCTGAGTAACCCCAGCAGCAGGTTAAATTGGCGTCGAAACAGGCGTTTGAATTGAGTCATCGTCAAAATCCATACTCCAATTGAAAAAACATTCAGAATCGATATAGAGGTGCAAAGCTATACGTCTTTATCAGGACATGCATCTACTCGCGACCGACCCAGGGCAGATAGCGGGTCTGGAGCCAGCGCAAGCCCAAATCTAGGGCGATCGCAATAATCCCCATGATGATGATGCCGACAAAAATAATGTCGCTGCGTAGAAACTTACTGGCGTCCAGCACCATCCAGCCGATGCCAGATACCGCCGCCACCATTTCTGCCGCCACCAAAGTGGTGTACATAAATCCGAGCCCTGTCCGTAGACCCGTAAACAGCTCTGGCAAGCAAGAGGGAAAAATAATTCGGGTAAACACCTGCCAGTGAGACGCCCCGAGAGACAGAGCCGCATTGATTCGGTCACGGGGCACCCGCCGCACCCCCGACACCATCGCGATATAAAGGGGCGCAAACCCAGCCAAAAACAGCAGGGCAATTTTAGAGGGGTCTTCAATCCCCAACCAGATTACGAGCAGGGTGTAATAAGCCAGCGGTGGCAACGGTCGGTAAAACTCAATAAAGGGTTCTAAAATTGCCTGTACTGGCTTGAAATATCCGCTAGCTAAGCCCGTAGGCACCGCCGTAGCCAAAACCAACACAAAGGCAATGGCCAGTCGCGCCATGCTCGATCCGATGTGCTGAATCAGCGGCGTGCCTTTGTAGCCGTTTAGCAAAATATCGACAAACGAAGCCCACACACTCTGGGGTGACGGGAAAAATAGCGGGTCTACCAGCCCCAAATTGGTGACGAGAAACCAGACGAATAGGGCGATCGCCACAGACCCAACAGACAAGAGTCGAGTGGGTAACCTAAAGGGCTTTTTAGACGCTCTTCTACGAGTTGGCTTTTTGAGTCGTGTATCCGAGTCAGTAGATTTTGAATCGGTTTGTAACGTCATGGCGGTTGGTAGAGAGAGGGCAACGAAACCGGACTTGATAAGAGAGAGACGCGGGCAAGACCACCCGCACGGATGCATTTCGAATACAGTTCAATACAGTTCGAATCAATACAGTTCGAACCGATTGCGCCTGACTATGCGGTAGCTGGCAGGGCAAAAATAGCCTCATGTAAGGTGTCTGCCATTCGATCGGCCTCTTCGCGGGTCATCACCAGCGGCGGACAAAGAATCAGCACATTGTTGAAGCCGGGGACGGTGTTTGTATTGCGGCCAATGATCAGCTGGTTATCCATGCAGTGTTTCAGCACCGCTGCCATGGGGGCGTCAGCGAGGGGCGTCTTGCTGGCTTTGTCTTGCACCAGCTCGACGCCCAGCAGCAGTCCCTTACCTCTGACATCTCCGACATTGGGATGATCTAGCAGCCTTTGCATCCGCCCCAGCATGTAGTCCCCCATTTCGGCGGCGCGATCGGGGAGACCCTCACGCTCTACAATCTCGATGTTGCGCAGGGCAACGGCGGTGCAGACCGGAGTGCCGCCATAGGTCGTGATGTGGCGGAAGTGGCTATCGCTGCCAGGGTCGTCTAGAAAAGCTTCAAAGACATGCTGCTTCACGACTGTGGCAGATAAAGGCATATAGCCACTGGTCAGCCCTTTAGCAAAGGAAATGATGTCGGGCTGCACGCCCCAGTGGTGGTGACCAAACATGCGCCCAGTGCGGCCAAAGCCGTTGACCACTTCGTCATAAATCAACAGAATGCCAGTGCGATCGCAAATTTCTCGCACCCCGCGCAGATATCCCTCCGGCGGCACAATCACCCCTCCGCCCGAGATAATCGGCTCCACAATGACGGCAGCCACTGACTTAGCCCCTTCGTAGAGAATCGTCTGCTCCAGCTCTTGCAGGCAGGCAGCGGTGTAGACTTCTTCGGGTCGATCTTCCCCAAAGCGATAGGCATAAGGGGGGCTAACGTGGAGAAACCCTGGAACCAGAGGCTCATATTTCAGCTTGCGCTCAGCCTGGGCAGTGGCGCTGAGAGCGCCCATCGTGTGGCCGTGGTAGCCCCGATAGCGGGAAATAATCTTATAGCGAGGCCCTGACCCAGCGGGCGCAGTCTGAGCATGGTATTGACGGGCGATCTTAAAGGCAGTCTCGTTAGCCTCAGAGCCGCTAGTGGAGAAAAACACCTTGCCGTCATAGCCCAATAGCTCTAGCAGCTTGTGAGCCAGCCGAATGCCCGGTTCGTGGCTCATCGTGAGGGGAAAATAAGCCAGATCTACCATCTGCTCGTAGGCGACCTCTGCCAACTCCTGGCGACCGTAACCGACATTCACGCACCAAAGACCAGAGATGCCATCAAAGTATTCTTTACCATCCGCATCGGTGACATAGCACCCGACCCCTTTGGTCATGCGCTTAGGTGGCTTTTGGGCAAACGACTTGTGCTGCATCATCGGATGCCACAACGAATCAGCATC
This sequence comes from Elainellaceae cyanobacterium, assembly GCA_049647405.1. Taxonomy (GTDB): domain Bacteria; phylum Cyanobacteriota; class Cyanobacteriia; order CAKZMO01; family CAKZMO01; genus CAKZMO01. The sequence goes on from JBARXP010000304.1 coordinate 14,657, forward strand.
CATTTGGGCTAAGTCAATCGTCTTTGGGTCAAAACTAGCAACCATCAAAATCTTCCTCAAAAAAGTGAATGACGCAACAGAAATCCTATAAATATCTTATATAAATAAAAGCAACAGAAATATTTTTTAGATAACTCCCATATAAGTTCATCAGCATGGAGTTCTTCACCTGATTACAGTAACAACTCAACCCTAAAATTTATGTATATCTATATACGAACAAGTTAAAAGAACGACATGAATATAGAAACGACAAAATCGACACTCAAACAGTGCCAGCTTCACAACAAATTTTTGCCCATAAGGAACAAATCAGAATTCTATCTTTAAAAATTCTGAACAATTATCCAAAACCTCTCGAAAGCTTCTTAGAGAATATTTGAGAAGCACTAGACAATACACCGGAACAATACTAATCCCCCTAACCCCCCGCACTTCGCGCCGCCAAAGCTAGAAAAGAGAGGGTTTTTGAACCGATCCCCCCTTTTCAAGAGAGGCAAGGGGGGATCTGAAGTCGCATTGATGACTTCTTAAACAAGGTTCAAAGGTCATCAAACAAAATATTTAAGCCGTCAATTTCTGACTTAAAAATTAACAACTTGATCATCAGATTATGACTGCACTCCCAGAATAAAAAGCCTGAAACCGATCACGATCAAAAGCCCCAATACGATCCGTCGAAATAGCAGTGGATCAAAGAATTTTGCCAAAAAAGTTCCCAACGTCAAGCCCAAAATCAGACTGGGGATGGTAATCAAAAACTGCTGAAAAATTACGGCAGAAATTCGGTTTTGCAGCCCATGTCCCACGACCACTAACACGGCATTTACCCAGAAAAAACTGGTTAGATTGCTTTTGAATACCGCCTGAGCCCAGCGTTGGCTATTGCCGTACAGCACAACGGGCGGCCCTGGGAGGTTGTAGCTGCCAATCAGCACCCCTGCGACAAATCCAGCACCATAACGCCAAGAGGGCGATCGCAACACTGGCATCACTGGCCCCAACAGAGAATAAAGGCCATAGGCGACAATTAGCGTTCCCAGTGCCATCAACATCCAGGCCGTCGGCACATGCTCCAGCGCCCAAAACCCAAAGGGAATGCCCAGCACAGACCCTATCAGCAGTTGCCCGACAATCCCTCGATCAAACGAGCGGCGATAATATAGCCCCAGCAGAGTGTCGTTGGTCAGGGTCGTCAGGGCGACCAAAGGCGCTGCGACATAAATGCTGGTCACGCTAGCCAACACAGGCATCGTCACCAAAGCAAAGCCAAACCCGGCCACCCCCTGCACAAACGATCCCAAAAACGCGGTCACAATCAGCAGCAGCGTGAGACTCATATCGTCCTCCGATGCACCAGAGATACCGATGACTGATCAGTGGGCATCACAAAAATTTCGCTGATGTTGACATGAGCCGGACGAGTCACCGCAAACAAAATCGTGTCGGCAATGTCATCGGGAGTCAGAGGCGTCATGCCCTGATAGACTGACTTCGCTCGTTCTCCATCCCCCTTAAATCGCACCTCGCTAAACTCTGTTTCCACCAGCCCCGGCTCAATATTGGTCACCCGGACTGGAGTGCCCAGCAAATCTATCTTCAAGCCTTCAGAGAGAGACTTCACCGCAGCTTTAGTAGCGCAATAAACGCTACCCCCCGGATAGGTTTGCCGCGCAGCGATGGAGCCAATATTCACCACATGGCCGTGGCCTCGTGCCACCATGCCAGGCACCACCGACCGCGTCACGTACAGGAGCCCTTTGATATTGGTGTCAATCATCTCCTCCCAGTCTTGCAGAGGAGACTCATATTGCTTGTCTAGCCCCCGACTCAGCCCAGCATTGTTGATTAACACATCAATGGTTTGCCAGTCTTCGGGCAGTCCCGCAATAGCGCTGCTGACAGCATCAGCCTGTTGTACATCTAACGGCAGCACCAATGTTTCGACAGGATTAGTTTCGCCAGGGGTCGCCTGTTGCAGCTGATCGACCAGGGCTTGCAGCTTTTCTTTGCGACGAGCCGTCACAATCAGCCTTGCTCCTGCTGCCGCAAAGTAGTGCGCGCAAGCAGCCCCGATGCCGCTACTGGCTCCGGTGATCAGCACCGTTTGACCCGCCATTTGTTGATCAGTCATCAATCGAGTCATGAGTGTAGATATGCTCCCTAAAAAACTCAAAATTCATTTGGTCTAAAGCCCATAGTATTTAAGACCTTTGCATCATCACAAGTTCACGATTGACGGGGTATTGCCGCTCCGCTCCGCCAGATAGTCGAGCAGAGCCGAGCGAAACGGCAGCAAGTTTTTGTACTTCTGCATTTCTGGCATTAGCTGTGTCACGGCGGTGGCTAGCCCTGATGCCACTGCGGGCTCTTGCACCACTCGCTCTAGGGGATAAACATAGGTGCGAATGGTAAACAGCACTCCACCGCTCATGGGTAATCGACAAATCGTTTGCCGCTCTACTCGCAGCCACAGCTTTTGACCCGCATTGGTCGCTGTAATTTCGGGTGCAAATTGAGTAATCGACTTCTCTTGGTTGAGAAACAGCTCAGGGGAATCGACAATCGTCCAGTTAAACCGTAAGCCTGGATAACCGTCTCGCAGTCGCGAAAAGACGTTATCGACAGGGCGTTCTAGGCGATCGCCATAGGTAGGCACGTGCTGATGAATGTGACCCAGAGGCTGTCCTAGCTTTTCTGGCAAATTCCAGCGCAGGGGAAAACATACCGAAGCCGCCGCCAACTCATAGCCTGTCGCCCCCGGTAGCAGGATGCAAAGGTCTTCTTGCACCAGTCGCGCAGCTAGATCAAGGGGGGCTGAGTCAAACGCCGCAAACGACCAGTGCTGATCAAGGTTAAGCGTAATGGCCTGATCAGATTTCTCGTATCGGCCTGGAAAGTAGGTCAGCAGATGCTCCACAATCAAATTGAGGGCTTCTGCCTGAGCTGCCTCACTGCCTGACCGTGCAACAAACACATCGTCATAACGCTGGGCTAAGAGTTCGGCTTTGCGCCGTAAGTAAGGATCAAAATCCTCGTCGATATCGATCCAATCTTGGTGAGGCAGTGGCTTCAAACCCAGGGTTGGGCGAGCCGCTGTGTCCATGAAGGGCAGATACATAGGCTACTCCGAATCGCGTAGAGACTACAGGCATAACCCTGACACGGCTTAGTAAACAGCCATGCTAGGGCGATCGCTCATCCTGAAAAGACAACTACCGAATTCAGCTTCGAAGACTGATGATGTACGGTCAACCGTTCTGCTTTCAACTGCTCTCTCAGTGCAGGAACAACGTCTCTTGAACTAGTGCTCAGCCTGTCAAAAATGGAGCTAAACACCTAGCTTCAGAAACTACCGTTGCTCACGGGAGAGCAAGTGAGTCAAAAGCAACTCAACAGCATGAAATGCCTCGGGCTGTCTTTTACAGGACAGCCGCATATGGCGAACCCACGCCATTCCACTTCAACAAATGCTTATGTAGGCGACCTTCTTTGATGTTTAAGTTAGAAGGCGCATGGCTTGGCCCCAGTGATAG
>JBARXP010000305.1:0-13501 GCA_049647405.1 Elainellaceae cyanobacterium
CGACCATCAAGCAGATTGCCGCCCGCGTCAAGATCACTGGAGCACTGTGGAAACGGGAGAACGTGCCTCGAATCCTTCAACTTCGATGTGCCTATCTCAATAATGACCTGTGCCTGAGTATTTCTGCTTAGTTCCAAACTGGGATGCTCCCGGCTCTAGCCGCTCAAGACGAACTAGAAGACGACCAGTTAGATTCTCAACAACAGCGCATCAATATTTTAAGAAACCTTGTCATAACTCACCTACAATTGAACCAATTTGAAGAGGTTGTCTTTGTGGCTGAAGATGCTTTAAGGCTCAGCCAGGAAATTGAAGATAGGGAAACTCAGGTCGTTATTCTGAACAGACTAGCTTCGGCACTCAATAAACTAGGACGATACGAACAAGCCATTGCCCGTCTTGACCAAGGATTAGCTTTGGCACAGGAGAATGAACGAGCAAATCTCCTATTTAGTAAATGTGCCGTTGTCGATGAGCTTGGAGAACATGATGTAGCAATTGAGCTGGCTCAAGAAGCGTTGACGCTTGCCGCAACATATAATTCTCCTACGGATCAAATGCAAGCATTGCTTTGCATGGGAAGCGCTTCCATTTCTCTAGGTCAGCATGAACAAGCTGTTGAAATGTTGCAACAAGTTCTTACCATTGCCGAAGAGCATAACTCTATCCAGGCACAACGGATTGCGTTGCTCAACCTAGGGTGGGCACACCAATCTGCAGGTCAATATGAACAGGCAATCGTATTTTTCGAACGTGCGTTACCATTCGCTCAACAATTGCAAGACCCACTTGATGAAGCTTGGGTCATTGGAAACTTGGGTTATACCTATGGCTATGTTGGTCGCTATGAAGAAGGTCTCGACTTGCTTAGTCGAGCCTTAACAGTTGCCGAAGAGGTTAATGATCAAAGAGGACAGTGGGCTGCGTTGAGGGGGATCGGTGAAATTTTGGAAAGACAAAACCGCCCTGAACTAGCTATTGTCTACTTCAAGCAATCAGTTAATGTGATTGAAGAAATTCGTGGGGAATTTAGAACCTTATCCCCAACAACGCAACAAGCCTATGCAGAGAGTGTTTCAGATATTTATCGACGGTTAGCCAATCTTTTGCTTCAGCAAAACCGTGTTCTAGAGGCTCAACGAGTTTTGGATCTGCTCAAAGTCCAAGAGCTTGAGGAATATTTGCAAGATGTACGGCGCAATGGTGACACAGAAAATGGAGTTGAACTGCTTAATGCTGAAACCGAAATTCAACGACTCCAACAATCCATTACGAACCAAGCAATCGCCGTGGGCTACGAACTCGCCCAACTGCGCGACATTCCTCCCAGCCAGCTTTCCGACGCCCAGATCCAGCGCCTCGGCGAACTCGATACGACTCAGCGGGAAATGTCCGCCGACTTCCAAGGCTTTCTGAATAGCCCCGAAATTCAATCCCTCGTTGCCCAACTCGATGCCACCCAGCAAGAACAAGACATTTTGGCACGCGCCGATGAATTCATTAACCTGCAAAACAACCTCCGCGCCATCGACCAAAATGCAGTACTGATTTATCCGCTGATCTTGGAAGACCGCCTGGAATTGGTTCTCGTTACTCCCTTCAGCGAACCTGCCCGCTATCCCGTCCCGGTTGGCTCCGCCGAACTCAACGCCGCCATTGTCGAATTTCGCCAAGCCCTCGACGATCCTCGCAGCAATCCTCAGGCGATCGCCCAGCAACTCTATAACTGGCTAATCGCCCCGATGGAAAATGACCTGGAAGCGATCGGAGCTGAAACCATTCTCTACGCCCCCGACGGAGCTTTGCGCTATGTGCCCCTCGCGGCTTTGCACGACGGCAACCAATGGCTAATCGAAACCTACCGCATCAACCACATCACCGCTGCCAGCCTGCAAGACTTCACCCTCGCTCCCGATGCCGATCCCCTCATCCTCGCTGCTGCCTTCAGCGAAGGAGATTTTGATTTCGAGGTTGGGCAACGCTCCTTTTCCTTTTCGGGCTTACCCTTTGCAGGCAAAGAAGTAGAAAATCTCGCCGCCGCCTTTCCCGACACCACCCAACTGATGAACGATCGCTTTAGCCGCTCCCTGACAGAACCGCTGATGGACAGTCACACCATCGTTCATCTGGCGACTCATGCCGCCTTCGTCCCTGGTTCCCCAGCAGAGTCGTTTATCTTGTTTGGCAATGGCGATCGCCTCTCCTTGGCAGAACTCAACAGCGACGACTGGCGAGGACGCTTTAACCGAGTTGAGCTGATTGTCTTGAGTGCCTGCGAAACGGGGCTCGGTGGCGACACCCTAGGCGACGGTGCCGAAATTCTCGGCTTTGGCTATCTGATGCAAGAAACGGGAGCCGAAGCGGCGATCGCCTCTCTCTGGAGCGTTAGCGATGGCGGCACTCAGGTGTTGATGGATGCTTTCTACACGGCACTCAACAACGGCTACTCCAAAGCAGAAGCGTTACAGCGATCGCAGCAAGCCCTCATCACCAGCGACGAAACCGTTTTGGCGGGCGATCGCGGCGTTACCGTCGAAATCACCGACACCCGAACCGGACAGCCGCTTTCTCAGAGCAACGATCTGGCTCATCCCTACTACTGGGCTCCCTTCATTCTCATCGGCAACGGGTTGTAGCCGTTGCCTGGATGTTGCGCCTACAGATCGTCGGGGTTGATGCCCAGCTCTCGCAGTTTTGCAGCCAGTTTCTCGCTATGCTGCTGTTCTGCGATCGCCACTTCTTCAGGCGTCGGCACCCGTTGCCCCTCTGGGGTGAAAAAGCGGAGAGTGCGATCGCTCACGCCTATATACAAACCCAGCTGTTGGCTCCAGCGCCAACCTTGAGCATTGGGCGGCAAGGCGACATATTGCCCATCAACGAGGTGAAACCCTTCAAATTCTAGGGTTTCAGGGTCAAACCAGAAATAGTCAGGGGTGCGGAAGATATCTTGGTAAATCTGCTTTTTCAGCCCTCGATCGGTGGTGGCGGTCGATTCTGAAAGAAGTTCGATGATGATGTTGGGATACCGTCCTCCCTCGTCCCACAGCACCCAACTTTTGCGAGGTTTCTTCTCGACACCCAATACTACGAAGAAATTTGGGCCACGGAAGTCTTCAGTTTTTCGCTGACGAGGGCTGTAGTAAACAGTTAGATTGCCTGCGGAAAAATAATCCGTGCGATCGCGCCATAACCAATCTAGACAGTTGAGCAGCAAGATTAACTGCTGTAAGTGGAGATAGCTTTCCAAAGCAGGTTCATCGCTGTAGAGATCGCCTGGAGGGAACACCACCCCATGGGGATTTGATGACTCGGGTTGAGTCTGGATGTCGGTGACCGGGACAGACATTGCATCACCCTCCAATACATTAGCTCTAGTTTAGCGTAAGGCGATCGCGCTCCCAGAGCAACGACTCAGCACATGCCGACTACTGGACTCATTTCATCCTCATCCGCAATAGCCTGTTAATCAATTATTCAAACGGGCAGAACCTTGGTAAATGCGGGCTGATTGCTCAGGCGAAAGCCACCTTGCACCCGGAAAATGGACTGGAGGCATTTCGTCCTGTTCGGGTTTGTACGACGGAACTTGGCTTTGGGGCGGCAAGTAAGAGTGGCTGGTCGGGTCGTAAGCATGAACATCGCCAGACTCGATATTGTAGACCCAGCCATGCAGGGTGAGCTTGTTTTGGTGGAGGCGGGAGTGAATGACGGGGTAAGTCTTGAGGTTTTCGAGCTGGGTCAGCACGTTTTCGGCGATCGCCGTATCCATTAGCTCATCGCCCTTGCGATCAGAGTAGTTTTCGATGATGAGGCGACGGGTCGCTTCGGCATGTTGCAGCCACTCATAAACAAGAGGCATCTCATCTCGCAGCTTTTCCTTTTTTAGTAGCCCTTTCATCGCGCCGCAGTTGGAGTGCCCGCACACGACAATATGCTCAATCTTGAGCGCATGGATGGCATACTCAACCGCTGCGCCTTCGCCTCCATTGGCTGCACCAAAGGGCGGAATAATGTTGCCCGCGTTGCGAATCACGAAAATATCGCCCACTTTCGACTGGGTGATCAGGTTGGGGTCAACTCGCGAATCAGAGCAGGTAATGAATAAAACGCGGGGATGCTGGTCGTGGGCAAGCTGCTCAAACAGTTCGTGGTGTTCGCTGAAGTAGTCAGCTTGAAACTCGTGGAGACCTCGGATGAGCTTTTTCATAAATGTAGGAGTGAATTGCGCGTGGAGCGGGCGTGTTTTCCAGCTTTGCTTTCCTCAGATTATCACTCTGCGCTGGGGCTTCGTTACTGTTCTTGGCAAGGTCACGCGATCGGCAGCGTAAATTCAAAGGTTGCGCCCTGGCCCAAAGCGCTCTCTAGCTCAATGGTGCCGCCGTGGGCTTCGATGATCTGACGGCAGAGATAAAGCCCCAGGCCAATGCCGGGGCTGCGCTGGTGAGCAGAACCCCGGCGATAGGCTTCAAACAACTGAGACTGTTCTTCTAAGGGAATGCCGTTGCCGTTATCTGTGATGCGACACTGGAGCAAGGGGCGCGGGGCAATGTCATCTGCCCCTGAGGCAACAGCTAGAATTTGGGGCTGAGCGGCGATCGCCACTTCGATGCCAGGAGCATTGTGCTTGACGGCGTTAATAATGAGGTTTTCGAGCACGCGCCACAGTTGATTGGCATCTCCCCAAATTTTGGGAAGCGTCTCCGGCACTTGCACATAGATATGTGTCTGATACTTATCTAGCAGGGGCTCTAGGTCTGTAACAACACTCGCAACCAGGGCATGAAAGTAGAGCGGCTGTTGATGCAGCACCAAGGTTGGCAGTGCAGAGTTAGACTCTGACGTTGAGGGAGGTGTTGATGAGGGCGTAGATTCTGGAGTGGATTCTGGCGCTGCTTCTGGCGCGGATTCTGGCGCTAATAGTGACCCCGGACTCGCCATATCAACAGACGACGCATCGCTGTCGGCATGAACATGAAGCAGCGAGTTAATGAGATTAAGCTGGCGCTGGCTACTGTCGGCCATGCGCTCTAGAATTGAACGGGCAATCGTGACGGTATCACCTGGAAGATCTGAGTCATTTTCTGGAGCTGTTTTGGCGTCGGCCTTGCCCAGTTCAGCCTTGCCTAATAAGTTATGCAGCACCATCAACATGCCCGTCACCGGATTTCGCAAATCGTGGGAGACCGCTTTTACCATCAACTGAAGCGATCGCTCCGCTTGCTGTCGTTCTTCAACTTCGGTCTGAAGCTGCTGGTTTTGAGCCTGCAACTGCTTTTGCAGCCGATACAGTTCGAGATGCACCCGCACCCGAGCCAGCACCTCATCAACCTGAATAGGCTTGGTAATATAGTCTACGCCGCCAATCGAAAGTCCTTTCACCTTGTTGACGGTTTCATGGAGTGCCGTCATAAAAATGACGGGAATGTCTCGGGTGTCTGGGTCAGCCTTGAGTCGCTGACAGGTCTCAAAGCCATCTAATCTGGGCATCATCACATCGAGCAAAATGATGTCTGGCTTGACGTATTGCACTTGCTCTAGGGCGGCTTCTCCATCTTCAGCAAAAAGCAACCTAAATTCTGAATCATTGAGGATTTCAAACAGCACGCTCAAATTGGTTGGATTATCGTCAACCAAAAGTAGCGTATAGGTAGGAGCAGGAACAGGAGGCGCTGTTTCGGCAAGGTTGGTAATCTTCATACGGAGCGAAGGAAAAATCACGGACGCGTTAAGGATGCATCAAGCAGATCACGAATTTTGCGGATCTGAAAGGTTTTGGCGAGCGATCGCAGCTGATTGACAAAGGGTTTGAGCGCCTGATCAGCGTCTTCTAGAACGTCGAGTCGGGTCATGATGCCTTGGATGTCGCCAATCCGGGCTAGGTCGGCCAGAATAATCTGTTCTGCGTGGGAAGGCAAAACGGCAACAGCATGGCAGTCGTCATCATGGAAACAGTCATCATCGAGCCAGTCAGAGAGAGAGACCCGAGGGCAGACAAGCTGAGGCCGCAGAGGCCCCTGGAGACTTCTTTGCTCCGGTGAAGAGTGAGAAGACTTCAAAGAAGCCTGTGACGAACTCAGGAAAGGCAACGTTTTCTGCGAAAAACTACTGTTCGGTAAGCCGACTGGGTCATCTTCTCTAACCCAGTCTACTTGCAGAAACCGTTTGATTTGGTGTAGCAGGTCATCAATCTTAATCGGCTTAGAGAGAAACCCGTTGCAGCCTGCATCGAGACTCGTTTGTTGAGCCTGATCAGAAATACTGGCGGAGGCGGCAATGATAACTACGTCGCGCACCTCAGGGATTTCGTGCGATCGCAACTGTCGGGTTGCTTCTAGGCCATCTATCCTCGGCATGATGACATCCATCAGCACCAAGTCGGGGTGATGTTCCACCGCCTTTTGAATGCCCTCTTCGCCACTCGTGGCTGACAGGGTCTGAAATCCCAAGGAAGACAAAATGTCGTCTAAAAACGATCGATTTTGTGCGTTGTCATCCACAATTAGTACCGATCGCCGTCGTCCCTGATAGCCGACGATGGGGCGATCGCCCATCGCCGAAGCAGGGGGAGCTTCAACTTCCAGCAGCTCTAGCTCAACCCCAAAGCAGCTGCCTATTTTGGGGGTGCTGTTGACCTGAAGTTGCCCCCCCATGAGTTCGAGCAATTGCTTGCTAATCGAAAGGCCCAGCCCGGTTCCTTCCTTCAACCCGATCTGTTGAAAGGGTTGAAAAATTTCTTCTAGCACAGAAGCTTCAATGCCAATGCCCGTATCTTCGACTTCGATGCCAATCTGATGCAGAGAGCGATCTGAGACAACGTGACGAATTCTGGCAATGGCTTCTGTTTGACTCGACACCCAAGCATTTGCGGTACGTCCCTCGTCAGAATCTCCGCGATCACCCTGGATCTGAGACGACATCTGAGACGACACCCGCAGCACGACCTTACCTTGCTCGGTAAACTTAATCGCATTGCCCAGCAGGTTAATTAGCACCTGGCGAATTTTTTGCTCATCACCCCAGACAAGGCGGGGCAAGGGGGTTTTCAAATCATAGTGAAACTGAATTTGTTTTTGTCGAGCCCGCAGTCGAAACAGGTTAACCAGCTCAGTCAGCAGGTTTGACAAACTGAACACGGTGGGGCGTAGCTCCATTTTGCGGGCTTCGATTTTCGACAAATCCAAAATGTCGTTGATCAGGGTCAATAGGTGTTCGCCACATTGTTGAATCACTTGCAGCCCTTCTTGCTGCTTGGGTGAGAGATCGGTGCGCTTGAGCGTTTGGGCATACCCCAGAATGCCATTGAGTGGCGTTCTTAACTCATGACTGACATTGGCGATAAACTCACTCTTGGCTCGGTTTGCGACCTCTGCCACAGTTTTGGCCTGACGCAACGTTTCCTCAGTTTGAATGCGATCGCTCACATCGCGGGCGATGCTGACGAGATAGAGGGGATGCCCCTCATCGTCGCGAACGCAGGAGGCTGCCGCCGTATACCACCGCCACTGGCCGTTTTGGGTACGAATGCGAAACTCAGGGCTTGATAAACTTTTCGACGATTGAACGAGCTGTTCCGAAAATCGGTTCAGCATTTCAGTCTCATCGGGATGAGTCACAACAGCCCACGACTGTCCGATCAAATATTCACTGTCATACCCCAACACCTGACCATAGTTGGGAGAGGCGTATAAAAATTTTCCGTCAAGGGAAAAAATAACGATCAGGTCACTGGTATTTTCAACAATGCTGCGATAACGAGCTTCGCTTTCTTGTAAGGCAGACTCGACCCGCTTGTGTTTAATGCCTAAGGCAATTTCATTGGCAATGGAAAACAGTTCGTGTCGAGTGGCTCCCGATAGCGATTGGCGTGATAGCAGCGTCAGCACGCCCACGAGTTGGTCATCCACAACTAGCGGATAGCCCGCGAAGGCGATCGCCCCTGGCTGTGCGCTCAACAGATCGTGAGACGCAGGGCGTACCCCTGCTGCGAGAGAATCGTCAGAGTGTTTTGGCGCATTCTCTAATGAATCTTCTAGCGAATGACGATTTCCCGATTCAGATAATGGGGCACTCAACGAGTCTTGTGGTGCTCCAGTCGAGTCTTCAACACGCGCCAAATTCCACTGCTGCTTGTTGATCCGCAGATCCGACAATATCGACTCCGTAAAGTAGGGGGTTCGCTCTTGGGCAATCCAACCTATGCGCGACTGTCCAACAGGGATACGATGCTGAAACATATCGAGATGCTGATAGCCGCCTGCCCGCCCTCTTAAATCTAAAACCGTGCCATCCTCATTCACCGTCCAGATGCGGGCGGCAAAGATATCGAGATTGTTGACCAGCACTTGTGCAGAGCGGTCTAGCATATCGGTCAACGAATCGCCTCGGGTTAAGGCAACACCGATATCTGATCCCAGAGCCGCCAATTTAGCGCTTTCAAAGAGTGCGTCCTCCGCTTGCTTACGTGCGGTGATGTCACGAGTCATGGCCTGCAACATCGGCTGACCGTTAATTTCAACCGCCGTGAGCCAAACATCAGCCAGAAATAAGGTTCCGTCGAGACGCTGATGCACCCATTCAAAGTTGCAGGTGCCCTGACGCAGGGCGATCGCTTTTCGCTCAGCGCTCAGAGATCTCGACAGTTGGCCGTCAGGCTGATGCAGCGGCGAAAAGTCAGCAGGGGTTTTGCCACAAAATTGGGCTTTGGTCGTGCAGCCAAACATCTTGAGGCTGGCGGTATTGCAATCAATAAACGTCTTGCCATCAAACAGATTGACCCCATCTTGGGAGCCTTCATGAAGCGTTCGATATCGCTGCTCCGATGTGCGGAGCTGTTCTTCAATTCGCTTGCGCTCTTCGATTTCAGTTTGAAGTTTATGGTTAGCTTCTACGAGGTGAGCCGTGCGCTCTGCGACCCCTGCTTCTAGCTCATGGTTGCGCACGGCCAGGGCATCAAATGACTGATGCACCTGAGCCGCCATTCGGTTAAACGACTGAGCCAAAATTCCGAGTTCATCCTGGCGGTCAATGTCTACGGTGGTTGGCCCCGAGTTGTTGGCATGACCCGAATGATTGGCGATCGCCTGACTGGCCGCACTCAGCTTCAAAATCGGACGGGTCACCCACCGAGCCGTGAGAATGCCTGACACTAAAGCGACCACCAGCGCCGCCACACACATGATGATGGTGTTGCGAGTATTGGCATGGATCTGCGCCATAAAATCGGCTTCAGGAATCACCACCACAATTAGCCAATCTAGGCCGCGCCCGTCTTGAAACGGCGTGACTCGCAAGAAATGGCGATCGCCATCCAGGCGAATGGTCATATCTGATTCTTGCTGAATATCGCGTAAATCAGGATACCGATCTAGTAAGTTCGCAGCAGCTCCGCGCACCAGCACATCGTCACTGCTTTGCATATGACGCCGCTGCTGAATTTCTCCTGGCGCAATCACCTGAAATGGACTCTCATCGGCTGAAGTCGCGACTAGATAACCGCTTCGCTCAATCACAAAGGTTTTGCCAGAATAGCCAATCTCAAGCTTGCGTAAGAAATCACTCAGCTGATTGAGGAGAAAATCGGTCGAGAGCACCCCAAGCAGTGCCCCGGTGTCGTCATAAATCGGCTTAGCCGCAGCAATGCCTAAAATCTTTTCGTCAGTGTACGGAAAAATCTCGCTCCAGGCCGCCTCTCTCTGCTCAACAGCCGCTCGATACCAAGGTCGTGTCCGGGCATCATAATCTTCAGACTGGCTCACCCGATAGTCTCGTTGGCCATGACGCATCGTTTTGTAGATCGAAAACGTGCCCTTGGTAAAGTTCTCGGTGCTGAAGCTGCGGTAGTCGCCTTCTTCAAGCCTTGCAACCCCAACGACTCCGCCCTCTTGATTACCTGCATAAACCAGATTGACCTCGCTATAGCGATAAAGCTGCTGCCAAAAATACCGCTCTAAGTCATCCGGATCGGCTAAATCAACCACCCCCAAGCGGATTGCACTAGCATTCGCCTGATTGATGCGGTGAGGGGTTGCTAGGGTTGTGTCAAGTTTCTGCTGAATCCGAGACGTAATCTCATGGCGATAGCGGGCCGCAACATCGTTAACGGCAGTTTCACCATTGCGCAGCGCCAGCCAGCCAGTGATGCTGACAGCCAAAACCGTCTGCACCACGAAGGGAACCACTAAGACGACGCGAAGTGGGAGATGTCTAGAGCGTTTTTTAATCCAGCATGAGACCGAAGAAACCACAGTCGTCTCATCCAGCATTTAACTGGAGCAGATTCACAACTCAGATTTAGGCGCTACACCTTGGCCTGCAAAGATTTGAGATATTCTGTATTGACCCCTGATTCACGAGGCAAGGAGATTTTGCCCGTGCGAGCAATTTCGCGGAGACCAAATCGAGTAAGAATCCGCTCAATGGCAACCATTTTACCCGGATCGCCCACCACTTCAAGGGTCACAGAATCTTCGGCAACATCAACCACACGAGCTCGAAAAATCTGCGCCAGCTCTACAATTTCAGACCGCGTATTGCTGTTCGCATTCACCTTCAACAGCATCAGTTCTCGCTCTACGCAGGGCACTTCAGAAATATCCTGCACTTTTAGAACGTTAATCAGCTTATAGAGCTGTTTTGTCACCTGCTCAATGGCCTGATCGTCTCCCGGAACAACCATCGTGATTCGAGAAATTCCGGGCTGTTCTGCATGACCCACAGCAAGGCTCTCAATATTAAATCCGCGACGGGCAAATAGTCCCGCGATGCGCGTCAACACTCCGGCTTCGTCTTCAACCAACACAGACAGGGTATGCTTCATAGCTCAGATCTACAGGCTCACTCGCTTCTAGCTATCGTGACACAGATATCACATCACAGCCTTTAAGCCTCTCAAATTATCATGGCGTGAGGGCAAGGTTCAATTTTGATCGCGAGTCTTAATGATTGAGCCTCAACGTTCCATCATCCAATATCTAGCCCCATCGAGTTTACCAAAAGTAATGGGTCTAAAGCCCCGTCTTTCAAGACGGCTTTTTCTTTCTGGTGAGCGATCTTATAAGCTCTCTAAGCACATCAGTCTTTGTCCTGCCTGTGGCATTGCAATATTCTTCAAGGATCTCTGATTCCCAATCTTCGACCCTGAGTTCCAGCCGTTTTTTCATCGTAATTTTGTACGGAAATATGCCGTATAATAATAGCATGAAAACTCTGAAGTTTAAGCTTTATCAGCACAAGCGGAACCGATGCCTTAAGCGGCAAATCAATGCGGCTGGAGTAATTTGGAACCACGCCATTGCCCTGCACAAACGGTACTACCGAATGTGGGGCAAGCACTTGAACGGTGCCAAGCTTCAGAAACACATCGCTAAGCGGAGGAAACGTAACTCGTTTTGGCAACTGGTCGGCTCTCAGGCCGTGCAAGATATCTGTCAGCGGGTTGAAAAGGCTTATCAGTTGTTTTTCAAGCATCACAAGAGAGGAGTTAGGCCACCGAATTTCAAGACGGTCAAAAAGTACAAGTCGTTCACCCTAAAGCAGGCAGGATACAAAGTCCTGAATGGCGGCAGGGTGAAGATTGGACGCAAGGTCTATCAATATTGGAACTCCAGAGAAATAGAAGGGACAGTCAAGACTCTGACGATTAAGCGTACTCCGCTAGGAGAGTTGTTTATGTTCGTCACGGTAGAGCAATCTGCCGAACGTCAAATCACCGCCGAGACGGGTCAAACCGCTGGCTTTGATTTTGGGTTGA
This sequence comes from Elainellaceae cyanobacterium, assembly GCA_049647405.1. GTDB lineage: Bacteria > Cyanobacteriota > Cyanobacteriia > CAKZMO01 > CAKZMO01 > CAKZMO01. The sequence continues at coordinate 11,750 of JBARXP010000305.1, forward strand.
AAACGTTTCTCACGTGCTCTGAAGGGTTCAAAGTTGAAAGCCCTCAGTTTCTGAAAGCGTCGCTGAGTGAGCTGAGAAAAGCGTCTCGCAACCATAGCCGCAAAAAGAAGGGGTCGCACAACCGAGAGCGAGCAAGACTCCATTTGTGTCGTGTGCATGAAAAGGTCGTGAACCGCAGGCGGGATTGGTTTTGGAAGTTGGCTCATGAGCTGACCGATCAGTTTGACGTGCTGTACTTTGAGGACTTGAACCTTAAGGGAATGCAGCGGCTATGGGGGCGCAAGGTCAATGATTTAGCGTTCGGCGAGTTTTTGCAAATCCTTCAGTGGGTGGCAACCAAAAAAGGGAAGACAGTGAAGTTTGTTGACCGATGGTTTCCCAGTTCTAAGACCTGCAACCATTGTGGTCATGTATTGAATGAGCTGAGTTTAAAAACTCGATACTGGCGCTGTCCATCTTGCTCAAGCCTCAACGACAGAGATGATAATGCTAGCAAGAACATCAAGGCGGCTGGGGCATCAACCGCCAATCCGGGAGGCAATGTAAGACGGGCTACGCCTGCAATTGCCGTTTGACCGGGGAATCCTCGCGCCTTCAGGCCGAGGAGTATGTCAACTAAAACGGCGTTGCCCCAGGAAAATCGGTTGTGTTGACCCCATAGGCTTCTCGGGCTGCCTGAATCGCTTGCTGTGTCGCAGGGCCATCAATGCCGTCAATGGGGCCATTGTAAAAGCCTTGCTCGGTCAGCTCTTGCTGAACGCGCATCGTCCGCCGCTGCTGAACTGTCATCTGAGGCCCAGATTGAGGTGCAACTTGAGGGAAGGCGACTGACGTAGTGGAGGTTGGCTGAACAGACGGGAGCGACCCCGACGATGACGCAGGCGGAAATACGGGAGTCTGGCCTGGTGGCGGCGGCGTAACGACCTGGGGCGGAGGAGTCGTCACAGGCTGAGAAGGCGACGGAAATGAGCCCGCAGCGGGTGACGGTGAAGGCGCTGAATTCGCGCTGCCTGGGTTGGTCGCCACGCCAGATTGCTGCTCTAACCGCTGAATGGCGGCCAATGTATTAGGGCCGACAACACCGTCGGCTGTAATGCCTTGCGATCGCTGGAGTCGAATCACCGCATCGGCGGTCAGCTGACCAAAGTCTCCATCAACATTACCGCTGTAGTAGTTCAGCCCCTTAAGACGTTGCTGAAGCGAGGCCACTTCCGCGCCTGTTTCGCCTTGCTCTAATAAGCCATCGTTGGGCCTAGGGCCAGCATTTCCAGCATTGTTATTAGAAGAAGCATTGCGGCTGACACGATCAATCGCATCAGCCGTCGATGTGCCCACAATGCCGTCAACGGTTAATCCACGAGCTGCCTGAAACCGACGCACGGCATCTTCTGTGAGCGAACCATAAACCCCTGTAATCGGCCCATCGTAGTAGCCGATGCTTTGTAATCGACGCTGCAAAGCAGTCACGGCCTCGCCTCTAGCCCCATTGCTTAACACTCCAGAACTGGCGGAAACATTGTCAGCCGGGGCACGCCGCAGAGCGTTGGTCGTTGAGCCTCCGACGATTCCATCGACGGTCAACCCCTGCTGACGCTGAAACTCTTGCACTGCGGATTCGGTGAGTTCACCAAAAAAGCCTGAGACGGGGCCGCTGTAGACTCCTAGCTCTGATAATCGTCGCTGTAGCTCTGATACGGCCTCGCCACGGTCTCCCCGCTGCAACACCACAGAAGAAGGGCGCTGCTGAGCCAA
>JBARXP010000306.1:0-4104 GCA_049647405.1 Elainellaceae cyanobacterium
CCAACTGCGATTTCGCTTTGGCAGTAAGCGCCATTACCTGTCCATAGGCCTGCCAGATACCCGCACCAACCGTATCGTGGCGGAGCAGCGGGCTAAGCAGATCGAGCTGGACATCATCTCTGGCAACTTTGATGAAACCTTAGACAAGTACAGATCTCCCTCCGCCCGAAAAGCGTTCGAAGAAAAGGCGATCAAGACGCCACCTGAGGTTCCTACCCTACCTGCCCTCTGGGAAAGTTATTGTGACGTACGGCAGCCAGTAGTCGCACCCGGCACCTGGCGCAACGGCTACAAGGTCAATACCAGCCACCTTAACCGCTGTCCCTATAAAAAGCTGGACGAGGCTCAGCAAATCTTTGATTGGGCGACAGCTAGCCTCAGACCCGATCCGGCAAAACGCTTTGTGCAGGCGTTAGGAGCCTGTTGTAAGTGGGCCGTGCGATCGCACCTCATCAGCCATAATCCATTTGATGGCATGGCCGGTGAAGTCAAGCTGACAAAAAAGAACGATGAGGATGCTGATATTGATCCGTTTTCTCGCCAGGAGCGGCAGGCGATTATCAATGCATTTGAGACAAATCGTTATTATCGACACTACACCAATCTGGTGAAATTTTTGTGTAATTAGTCACAGCAATAAGGGAGGCTTAATGAGAAAGCCTCCAGAGACCCAGGATTATCCCGGCAAAAGAGCAGGGGGCGAGCACCCCGATGAGGCGATGAGCTCAAAAAGGTGGTCTACGGCGTTTTTACCTTGACGACGCATGGATTCGAGAAAGCTGAACATCATCGCGACTAACTGAGCCCCCCAATCACTGCGGGCACCGCCCGTGACTTTGCGATGAATCACCACCGGTCGTAGCCCTCGCTCGGCGTCATTGTTGTCAGGCTTGACCTCAGGACTGGTGAGAAACGTAAACCAGTCCGACCAATGTCTGCGAAACCGGTTGCTCAAGGCTTGGGAATCAGCCGCCCAACGCCCCATTCGGGGATGCTCTAGCACGTCGGCTAACTCCGCTTCAATGATGGGCCTGAGGGCTTGGAGTTCAGCCAAACTGAGTTGCCCCTGATGATAGTCCCGGTGGGCTTGGCGCGCCGTATGGATAATGGGGAAGATCCGGTGGGCGAACTCCCGATTTTCCGGGAACCGAGAGGTGGTTAATGCCTTGAGTTCCCGCTCTAGATGCGCCCAGCACTTCTGCTTGGCACCCGCCGATTGTGGCCCATAGGCCGACCAGCAGTCGCTGCTGAGAATGCCCGTGAAGTCCTCGCCCAAAAGCGTTTTGACCTCAGCTGAACTGCGGGTGGGGGCAAAGAACAGAACGCAGCATTCCGGGGCGGTGGCGATCCAAATCCAATGATTTACTCCGTTCAAGCGATAACTGGTCTCATCGACACAGCGCACCCCAGGCTGTTGAATCCAACTCCACCACTGCACGTAAGCGGGTTGAAGGGCAGCACAAAACCACTGATGCACCTTGTGCGTATTTGCATAACTTCGGCACCTAGTTGCGTCAACTTCGGCACCCCCTCCGAGGCGGAGGAAAAAACAGCATAGCTGGGCAGGTCAGACTCATTATGCGGTCTGTGGATAGATCGTGAGAATACTAAAACGACAATTAGGTCATGACAGTGGTCTCCGGCAGCGGAACGGCGGGTGATTTAAGGGAACTGGTGAGTTTGCGCATCGATTCACCCTTGAGGGTAAGACGCAGAGAATCATGGACGATGCGGTCGAGGATGGCATCGGCGAGAGTGGGATCTTGAATTTGAGGATGCCACTGGTCGACAGGGAACTGGGTGGCAAAGAGACAGGAGGCCTGGCGGTAGCGGTCATCAAGGAAGTCGAGAATTTCGCGGGCCTGATTGGGGGAAAGGGCATCACGGAGCCATTCATCAAGAATGATGAGGTCAAAGGACGCCAGCTGCTTACGGAGTTTGGGGAAAGAGCCATCGACCTTAGCGAGCTTCAGCTCAGCGAGCAGGTCAGCGGTTTTGAGATAGCGCACCGCATAGCCTTGCGTGCAGAGGTGGTCCGCCAGACTACAGGCGAGGAAGGTCTTACCGACGCCAGTGGGGCCAACGACCACCAGGCTGAGATGCTGGGTGAGCCATTGTCCCTGGGCCCATTGGAGGAACTGGGATTTTTTCAACCCACGCGGCACCTCAAAGTCGACGTCATTGAGGGTGGCGGAGGTAAAGAGAGTCGCCTGCTTGAGTCGACGGTGAAGACGCTGCTGCTGGCGACGGAGATATTCACGCTCAACCAAAAGGGCCAAGCGTTCATCAAAGGCGAGGTCATGGTAGGTAGGCTGAGCCTGCTGTTCTTGCCAGGCCTCCAGGAGACCGATTAAGCGGAGCGATTTGAGTTGGTCAAGGGTGTGTTGCATCAGGGTTGCTCAGAAACGATTAGGAATAGTAGGTTTGGCCACGGACGTGGTCATGGGCCGCAGAGGGGGTTCCGTCGTCCTCAACGGTGAGTGGGGTGCTATCGAGGTTGGCGTTGAGAATGGCTTTGAGCCGCTTGAGGCCGACCAAGGCAAAGGTATTGGCGTGGCGACAGGCCGCATCCAGACGAGTTGGGCCATAGCGAGTGGCTAAGGCTTGCACCCCTTTGAGAGTGCGAAAGGCTTGTTCTTCATGGTCTTTGAGCGCAAAGATAGCCTCCACTTGATGGTGAGTATGAGGCCCAATCTGAGTGGCCCAAGCCAGAAACGAGGCCTTAGATTGGGCTTTGTAGGCCCAGTGGTCCGGGGGCATATGCGCCGCCAAAGTGCTGTGACGGTAGGGCACCTTGGCCTTGGGATGCACCGCAATCCGTTGATGGTCGTAGAACACTTCAACCCGCGACTCGCTGATTTTGACGCTCACCTCGCGCCGGGCAAACCAATAGGGCACGGAGTAATAGTGGCGCTCAATGTCTAGGTGATAGTCCAGATTCACCTTCGCCTGCTTCCACCGGGCCAGGACAAAGGGTACCGTGGGCAAGGGCTTGAGGGCCGGTTGGTCAACCTGCTCAAACAGGGCGCGGCGAGAGCACCCGTAGCTTTTCATCACGCGCTCATTTAAGGCGGTCAGCCGCTCTCGAATGGCATCATTGAGCGTCGTGAAATTGGTGAAGCGCTCATGGCGCAAGGGAGCCAGAATTTGGCGTTCCACCTCCTGCACGGCCTTCTCGACTTTGGCTTTGTCCCGTGGTTTATAGGGGCGTGCCGGGAGGATGGCTACCTGATAGTGTTCAGCAAACTCTTGATAGCTCCGGTTAATGCCTGGTTCATAGCGGCAGGGGTCGTTTACCCCCGATTTCAGGTTATCGGGCACGATGGCCGCGGGTACTCCGCCCAAGAACGCTAGGGCCCGTTGGTGAGACCCCAGCCAGTGGGGCAGCGCCTGGGAGGGGGTGGCTTCGGCAAAGGTGTAGCTACTGGCCCCCAGACAGGCGACAAAGATCTGGGCTTCGCGCTCAATTCCGGTGTCGGCGTCGATGACTGTCACGGTTAGGCCGCAATAGTCCACAAAGACCTTCTCTCCGCCGTTGTGCACTTGGCGCATGGAGAGGTTGTGCTGGCCTTTCCACTGCCCGTAGCGGCGGCAGAACTGGGCGTAGCTAAATGTCCAGGCCGCTTGGTCAAGCCCTTCTTGCCACAGCAATGCCAGGGTGACCCCTTTGCGTTGCAACTCCCGGTGCACGGGCTCAAAATCGACGGTCGTGGCGTTCACCTGGGGTGGTTTCCCTTTCCCCAGCAGCGCTTGCGCCTCGCTGTCGCTCATCTGCAACAGCTGGTCGTAGCTCAACCCTTTGGCGGCAGCCCGGCGTAGGTAGTCTTGTACGGTCGCTCGCGCCACGACGCAGCTGCGCGCGATCTCGCTTTGGTTGTACCCCAGTTCATGGAGTCGGATCATCTCTCGAAATTTCACCATCGGCAATTGCTCTCCTTGGCGGTGTTGTCCCATCTCGGATCTCCTCTCCCTGGCTCGCGGTCGAGCGCAGTGTATCGGGATCCACCCATGGGGTTGACATGACCTGCCGAAGTTGATGCGATTTAGGTGCCGAAGTTCATGCGATTCGCCTGCTGAAGTTGGCGCGAATCAGGTGCCGAAGTT
>JBARXP010000307.1:0-5124 GCA_049647405.1 Elainellaceae cyanobacterium
TCAGTTCGCTTAAATCGGCTCTGGCTGTAGAGGTGGCAAATGAGGTCATAAATCTAACCGTGAGAGACTAACCGCAAAAACTTGTCAAGTATAAGACATCTTGCTTCCATAATATCGAAACACAGACTGCTATGGGTATCGGATCAATCATTATCATGTGCTGGGGTGTGGTGAGACCCCATACCGAGGCGCTGCGATTGTAGTGCGATCGCCCCGGCCACAGCTCCATAAGCCCAATATGACGACCCACAGAAGAGAGTCTTAAAAGATGACGACATAGGAGTCAAAGAAAGTGACTTTAGACCAATATTAAAGGCTAGAGTCGCGAATTCAATAAAATTTTAGCGAAGAAAAAGAGAGGATGCAGCGCTCTGCTTGAAGCTTAGCAAGGATCTGAGTCTCATTGCGGCGCTCAAAGTAGTTTGGTTTTGGCGTGCGATCGCACTTCTTTAAGGGCTGGAGCTGTTGACAGATAAGGAATGTTTTCGCTTACGAGTAGATCTTCACATTGGATCGAGAAACAACATCCAATTAAATGGAAAATTCTTATGATTTTCCCCGTGAAGAATAGACTTATTTTCCCAATCCTGTTGTTCCAATTATTGGTTGTGTATAAGCAACTACAAAAAGCTTCACTCCATTCCCTTTTACTTACATTAACAATTTTTTAGGTTAGCAATGTTTCACTATTGCCGTATTGTGTAGGGGCTGTGTTTGGTAGTCATTACTGCATCCATCAGCAGCATGTTGCATTTTGGCTTTCGTAAGTTTCTACAAGGGAAGTCGTACTTATATGGCGCATAAACACAGGGCGCATAAACCAAGACGCATAAACATTCTCTAGTTTCTACAGAAGGTTTGCTTATTTGACCCGGCTAGTTTTTTAGAATTTTTGAAATAGCCGTAATAGACATGTCGGGAATGCAGTGAAAATTGTTGTTGATTCAAAATTTGAGTTGTGAGAGGTAGTTAACAGCTGTGGTTAAGTCTAATCAATCAGGAAATGGTTTCGGTAATCTGAGCCGCCGAAAGTTTATCCAATATGGTTCTCTAGCGGTCGGTACTGGAGTTTTGGCCGCTTGCTCAGGGGGAACAGGTACAGGTACAGCAGACGGTTCTGGCTCCGAAGATTTGGGTGAAAATCCCATTAAAGTTGGAGTGATGTACTCTACGACGGGTACGATCGCCATTGTTGAAAAGTCGCTACAAGACGCAACGTTTTTGGCGCTTGAGCAGATTAATTCAGGCACAGGCCCTTGGGAAGCCAACGGAGCCGGAATCGCAGGCCGCAAGATCGAAAGAGTTGTGGTAAACCCTGACTCCAACTGGGATTTATACAACCAAATGTCTAAGCGCTTGATCGACGAAGATCAGGTCGTTTGCGTCCTTGGCTGCTATACATCTGCTAGCCGAAAGTCAGTCTTACCCGTCTTTGAAGAGAAAGACTCCCTGCTTTATTACCCCGTTTACTACGAAGGAAACGAGTGTAGCTCCAACGTCTTCTACACCGGAGCTGCTCCCAACCAGCAGATTACTGACTCCGTCCCCTATGCGTTTGACAACTTTGGCCCGAAAGGATTCTTTATCGGATCAGACTACATCTATCCCAAAGAAAGTAACCGGATTGCCAGGGCCGAGCTTGAGGGCATGGGCGGCGAAGTCGTGGGAGATGAGTACGCTGCACTAGGTACCACTGAGTTCATCACCATCATTAACAAAATTAAGGCAGCTAAGCCTGATTTTGTCCTCAGCAACTTGGTAGGAGACAGTATCCCTGCTTTCTACAGACAGTACAAAGATGCTGGAATCACATCTGCTGATATCCCCATCATGGCTTACCCCACGACTGAAGAAGAGATTCAGGCAATGGGGCCTGAGTATGCTGAGGGTCACTACACCAGCTTCAACTACTTCCAAACTGTTGATACTCCAGAAAACAAGGCGTTTGTGGAGCAATTTAAGGCCATGTTTGGCGACGAGCGCGTCACCAATGGGGTCATGGAAGCGGCTTACTTGCAAACCTTCTTCATGGCTCAGGCGATGAAGCAAGTGCTCGAAGCTGGCGACGAAATTAACACCGGAACTCTGCGTGAAGCGACTCGTGGACAGGTTTTCCAAGCTCCTCAGGGCATGGTCAAAATCGATCCCGAAAACTACCACACCTATCTTTACTCCCGTATCGGTAAGTGGCAGGCCGATGGTCAGGCAGAGATTGTTTTTGCAACCCCTGCTGCAGTGAAGCCCATCGCTTGGAGTCAGGCTCTCTATCCCGGACGGATTTGTACGCGTCCCGTGCCTGATGAGCGGAGCAGCCCGATTCAGGAAACTGGAGCAGATCTAGAAGTTAAATACCTTGAAGAAGGAACCTAAGAGTTCTCTAATTAATCGCATCGAATCACCTTGAAAAGCATTTGAGAGCTTGCAGAACCTGGATCGTTGCGAGTCAACTACAGGCTTAAATGATCCAGGTTCCCTGCTCTATCGCTTTGTGTATTGCTGATATGAGTGTTTGAGAGCCTATCTTGCTATGTTGCATTCTGTTTCTTCTGCGATATTCTGGCCAACCTACATCCTTGCCCAGGAAGAAGCGGCAGCTGAGGGGTTTAACTGGCCTTCCCTATTCAATCAAGCACTTAACGGAACAGGGATTGTCGGTATTTTGCTTCTTACCGCCCTTGGGTTAGGCATCACGTTTGGGGTTATGCGCATCATTAACCTGGCTCATGGTGAGTTCATCATGCTAGGGGCATATTTTGCATTCGTGATGCAAGAGTTTTTTAATCTCGACTTGCTGCTGACGATTCCTTTCGCATTCCTAGGAACGGCGATTATTGGCGCTTTTACTGAGATAACCATTATTCGAAGACTGTATGGGCGTCCACTTGAGACATTATTGGCGACTTGGGGTTTAAGTATTGTGCTGCAAGGTGTAGTGAAGCTGATTTTCACTGCCCAGTTGAAATACGTAAAAGCACCTCCTTACCTTTCGGGTAATTTGTCGCTTATGAATGATGCTGCGGGAACCCCGGTCATTGCCATCTCTTACTACCGGATGTTCATCATTGCAATCGCGTTAGCACTGTTGGGGCTAACCATGTATTTGTTCTACGGCACCTCTTGGGGACGAAACGTTCGGGCAGTAACCCAAAACCGAGATATGGCAAAGTGTTTGGGCGTAAATACTCAGTTTGTTGATTTGGCGACGTTTTCTTACGGGTGCGGCTTGGCGGGCATCGCTGGTGCTGTGATTGCTGCGCTTAAGAGTGTGGCTCCACCCATGGGGCAAGATTACCTGGTTGATGCCTGGATGGTTGTGGTAACAGGGGGCGTTGACAAGCTTATAGGGGTCTTGGCGGGTTCATTCTTAATCGGTGAGGCCAATGCAGTGATTGCGTTTATGCTCAACGATCCGATAGCGAGAGTGATTGTTCTGTCTGCTGTCATCGTGTTGATTCGCTATCGCCCCGAGGGACTATTTACAGTGCAAAAGCGGTCATAAGTTGCTGCATTTAGAATTTGATGGGGCTAATTCTTTGAGAGGTATGAAATATGACTGACGCAGTCATGGGGTTAAAGCAAAGCACGGTACCCACAAAGCTACTGCTAATTAGTGGCATTGGGTTGTTGATTTTTATCATTTTGCCCTTTGTATTAGGTGATTTCCAGATTTCTTTATTGGCAAAGCTGCTGTTGTTTGGAAGCTTAGCTATTTCGTTGGATCTAGTCTGGGGTTTCACAGGCATTTTGAGTTTTGCCCACGGAGTCTTCTTTACTCTGGGGGGCTATGCCATGGCCTACTACCTAAAGCTCAACTTGTCTGCGGCGAATAACACCTATGGCGGCGAGTTGCCTGACTTTATGGTGTGGAACGGCCTGGAGACATTGCCCTGGTTTATTGCACCGCTAAGGTATTTTCCAGTAGCAGTCATTGCGATGATGGCTGTTCCGGCGCTGTTTGCGTTCATCATCGGAACATTCATGTTCCGTTCTAAGGTGAGTGGTGTTTACATCACCATCATCACGTTGGCGATTTCTTCTGCATTTACTACGTTTTTTGTGAGTTTGCAGGCTTATACGGGAGGAACTAACGGCATCACGGATGTTAGTGATCTCAGCTTCTTTGGAACTCCGATTCCTCTAACGGGCATTTATTTCATTATTTTGGCGTTCACAGCGCTGCTTCTAGGCTTTAGTTTCTGGCTGACTCAGTCCAATTTTGGCTTGATTCTTCGCTCTATTAATGAGAACGAAAAGCGAATTGAGTACCTTGGATATGATGTGGCTCGCTTCAAGATTTTCATCTGGACGCTATCGGCTGCAATGGCTGGTATTGCGGGTGGACTCTTTGTTCCTCTCAACAAGTTTATCTCTCCGGTATATCTAGCTGTTGCCTTTGGAACTCAGGTCGTCATTTGGGTTGCCATTGGCGGACGAGGAACGCTCATTGGCCCTCTTGTTGCAGCTATTTTGTTGGGTCAAATTCAGAATTCGGCTGAGAAAGTGACTCAGGATTGGCAGCTCGTTGTTGGAGTCTTGCTGCTCGTCGTTGTCTTGTTTATTCCAAATGGGCTAATGAGTCTGCTCCCTAAGCAGTTGAGCCTTTCGGAACTCGCAAAACCAGGGCCTGTAAGCAGAGAGAGTAGCCCTACATCTGGGTTTGTTAATGCTCAGGTTTTTGATTGGGCAACACCATTTATGCAGATCATAAGCCTAGGTGTTAAGACTTCGATGAATCTATTGAGACCTATGCTTCGTTTATTTAAAGCTAGTGCAACGGGCAGAGGAAGAAGCACAAACTCATCGATATCTCCAGGCAGACGTAATAGAAAGCGTTGATCGCTTCGGTGGTCTGCAAGATCAGAGTAAAAGCTGACGCTAATGCAGATTAAACAATCATGCAATCTGGCTAGTCGTTGCGGCTTGATGCATACTTAGCCTGTTTTCTCAGGGATTAGTTGGTCTAGTTGGCACTCTATTGCTGGCCTGTATAAAATGTGGGTTTCATCACATTTTCATTGTTTTAATAGTGATAGCTTCTTATCCATAAACTCAACACTGAAGAACTGGGCTCATGGAATCGGTCTTATCAGTTAAAGATTTGCAAGTTGTTTTTTCTGGATTTAA
>JBARXP010000308.1:0-9766 GCA_049647405.1 Elainellaceae cyanobacterium
ATTACCGCGCTTTGGTTAGAGGCTGTACCCAGTTGGGCACTATGAATCTACGGATAGAGTCATTCCTCCTCACCCAACTTATGATTATGACAGCCTCGTCTCTCCAAGCAGCTCTCCAAAGCCTTCCCGATGATGCTCCTGAAGCAGTTGTTAAGCTGTTTGCTCAAGTACTGTTAGAAAAATTAGGCTTTGATCAAAATGATATTTATCCTGAGTATCAATCACAAAGTGGAAGAAATTTAGCTGTAGATTATGCGGCCAGAAAAAGTCAGGGAAAAAACTTATTTCTGCACACGAAGACAAATCCTGACTTACTCGTAGAACTGAAAGGGCGAGATATAAATCTATCACCTGGTAGCGCGAGATATGCCAGTACTGCTAGGCAGCTTCGAGGCTACTTACTGGGTGAGTATTGTAAAACTGCTCGCTGGGGATTGATGACTAATTCTGATCATATTCAACTCTTCCGAAAACACGGCAAGGTTATTCATCCAGCGACGCCTTGTTGGCCTACTAATTTTGACAACATTGACGAGATAGTATCTCGCATTAAGAAAAAGATTGAAAATCCTCTCAGAGCCTTAATCGTTGCGGTATACAACAATAAAGGAGGAGTCGGCAAAACAACGACAACAGTTAACCTTGCAGCAGTGCTGACTTTGCTCCACAAAAAAGTGTTGGTTGTCGATTTTGATCCGAATCAGCAGGATCTCACCAGTTCACTTGGCATTCCTTTGTCTGATGGCAAGGTATACGAGGCATTGAAGAATCGAGATATAGATTTTTCTGAAATAATTTTCCCGTATAAACTAACGAATAAGAAAACACAAAAAAGCGTACAGTTTGACGTTATTCCAGCCGATAAAGTGTTAGCCTACGAAGTTGATGAGGTTAAGCTTAGGCAGGAGTTAAAACCTTCAGCGTTATTTAAGGGACTGGACAGATTGAGATCACAATATGATTATATTTTGATCGATGCTCCCCCTAATTGGCGTATTTTTAGTCAGAGAGCCTTGTACGCTGCTGATGTGGTGTTAGTTCCGACCAAGCATAACAATCTGTTTTCTTTAGAAAATGCAGCGATGGCAATTCAGAAGTTTATTCCAGAAACTCAAGAGTTGAAAGGTGATGGAACTCCTATTGCACTGCCCATCTTTTTTAATGGCGAGAAGACAACCGATGCTCAGATCAGATCTGCTCATGAAGCTATCAGTACAATCATCAAGTCATCAAAAAAACAAGGTCACGATTTAACGTCCTACTTTTATCCCAAATTAGTGAGGTCAAAACAAGACTTACATATTTTTGAAGTGCCTGCCTACGCAAATATTGCAAGTGCAGCATTTTCTCGAATTCCTGCCGTCTATCGTGACATTACAGCTTTTGAATACTATAAAAATCTTGCTAAGGAGTATTTTTTGCAATGAGTAGCTTGAGTGATGTTGGCAACCTCATGTATCTGTATCTCGATGAGATTGATCCAGGACAAGGGACAGATGCTCCTGACTTTTTAATTCGCGCCTCCGCTCAATTGCTAATCCAGAAGGGAGGACGCAATTGGGTTCCTGTCATCATCAAAGAGCTTGGTGAAGACAAGTATGAAGTGATCGGCAATTCGTTCATTTATGCCGTAGCCGAAGAAGCTGGCCTTGAAAAAGTCTGGTGCATTATTGCCGAAGATAGCGAAGACGCCGCCGAGATTTCGAAGGTTTTAGCTGGCGAAGAAATTCCCAAGATTAATCTTTCAAAAGCCTCACGAGATGAAATTGCTTCTGCCCTACAATATCTGGTTGAAAAACCCGGAAGTGCCCTCAAAGGAGTCAAGCTCTCCGTTGCCACAAATCGAATTGACGAAGCACCTCGCCAATATTGGAAAACCCTTAATGAGATCACAAAGCTGAAGTGTTTTATCTCTAGAGGCAAAAAATTAGATATGCTCAAGCAGGTTTTTTATCTAACTCCACAACCGTTGCCGGATGTCATTACAGATCCAGCGTTGCTGAATTCGATGACGGCTGCGGAGCTGAAAAAAATGGCGAAAAAACGCAATATTTCAGGCTACAGCAAGCTTAAGAAACCTGAGTTAGTGACAGCCTTGAGTCAGCAGCCCGAATAATCAACGAGATTTTCGGCGTAGCCCATATCGCCCCCAAGTAAACATTCACCCGAATCTCGCATCATTTCTCATGGATAATGGAACCCTTAGAGCGTGACATTGATGCAAATGCTCATGTCGCTTTCTATGCCGTTAACGCTACCCTTCGTCACTATGACCTATCAGAAACCGCCCCGTACACCAGCCATAATCTTTGATTTGGCTTGTGGTGTAGGGCGCGTAGATTGAGGTGCATCCCTGAACAATGCGAGAGCGAGAGAAGGAATCACGCCGAAATCTACGACTGATTGATAGAATGACTTCAGCGGTAAAACGCTAAAACATACGGATAGCTCATCCAGTAGGCGGCTCAGAGAACGGTTAAGACACTGGCAACCTGTATAGAGCAAAGCCAAACCCAACCCTTTAGATCCGTCCTGCTTGGGGGCACCCAGTGGACGTAAAACAAGTCGCCTGTGGAGGCGTTCCGACCAGGGATATTTGAGCTGACTCAAGTATCTAGGCGTGAGCCAGTGAAGCAGGAAATCTTTGGAGTAATCCAAGGAATCTCCGCTCATATCGCCTGTCGGTTGAGTGGAGAGGATGTCAACTAGGCAACTACTGTCGCAGCGGCAGAACCCCCGACGCTGACCCAGACAACGACTGCGGCGAACCTCACCTCAGCTTTGACGACTTGCTCAAAATCCTCAGGCAAGGCAAAAACAAAAAGAAGCTTTCCATTGACCCTAGCAAACGTCAGTTTCAAGACATCCTGGAAGAAGAACACCAATCGACCCTCAATACCCTTCTCCCTATCAAAATGAAACTGATGCGCTGCGACAGGCTCATCGATCAGATCGTCTACAAACTCTACGGTCTAACCCCAAAAGAAATTGCGATCGTTGAAGGAAAAAGATAGAACCCAGCTAAACCGCTAGAATTCAAACAAACTGGAGAGAACCATATGGAATCTGCCAACACTCTAGATACTCAAGCCCTCAAAGGAATCATCAAAGAAAGTATTCGAGAAGTTTTACCCGAGATCTTAGGTGAACTTCTTCGAGAAGAACGACTGAAACTCTGCAAAATGCTTATCCCAACAGTGAGTGATGAGGAGCAAGAGGAAATCAATCAAGAACTCGGCTCTCCCAATGACTTTGACGAAGAAGAATTTGTCAACCTGACAGAGTGGACTGAGCATGGAAGTCAGCTACAGTAAACGCTCTGTCAAGTTTCTCAAAAAGCTCGATAAGTTCAATCAAACCAGAGTTCGAGAAAAAATTGCCTTTCTCAAACTTTCCCTTGAGCAAGATGGAATAATTCCATTCGCAGAACTTGATATTAAGCAACTTAAAGGAAATTGGGATGGCTTCTATCGTATTCGAGTCGGCAAAATTCGCATTATTTTCAAGATTCATGAGCAATCGAATACGTTACTCATTTATGATATTTCTTGCCGAGGAAGTGTTTATAGTTAATTGCGATCTCAAGTAACTTGAGCTGTAGATTTAATCTAGCTCACTTAACATAAGCCACCGTTGACCCTGCTCCCCTATCCGACTTATCCGCAAATTCAAATCGTGAGATTTGAGGATGGCGCTTGAGAAACTCCTGAACGCCTCGCTTTAGCTTACCCGTGCCGTGGCCGTGAATAATGCACATCGGGCCAGCCGGAGCAGTGGCGATCGCCCTCAAAACCTAAATATTCACCCGAATCTTGCATCATTTCTCATGGATAATGGAACCCTTAGAGCGTGACATTGTTGCGAATGCTCATGTCGCTTTCTATGCCGTTAATGCTACCCTTCGTCACTATGACCTATCTCGGTTTTATCTCAGCGCTCATGGCGATCGCCACAATGATGATGTCTCCGGCGATCGCCAGAGCATCAGTCTTGCCCCATGCCGTTGACCAAAATGTTTCCGTTGCGCAACTCGCCAAACTAGAAAACGCTGTTCAAGAGAGCAATCATCAAAGCAGTAAGCAAAGCTATTCGCTGACCTCGCTGGCAACCTTAGAGCGAGCTTACTCCAATCGCGTTAGCAATCTGCAAGTCTTGGTGCAGGGGCGAGTGGTTTCGATCTTGCCTGACGACAATGACGGCGATCGCCACCAGCGATTTATTTTGCGGCTGGCCAATTCTCAAACGCTACTGGTCGCCCACAACATTGATGTTGCGCCCCGCGTAGCTGGGTTGCAGGTGGGTGATTCGGTATACGTGTATGGCGAATATGAGTGGAATGATCGGGGCGGGGTGATTCACTGGACGCATCACGACCCCAACGGTCGCCACGTGGGCGGCTGGATCGACCGCAATGGAGCGGTGTATCGCTAGGCGATACGGGTTACGCCCAGGCAAGCCAACGCCCATCTAAAATCCCCAATCTCCAATTGTTCTGGCGATACGGGCTACGCCCAGGCAAGCCAACGCCTCCGTGTAGATCAGATCATCATTCTCAAAAAATAAACGGATTCGGCAAAAACTCTGCGAATACTGAGAAAAATCGACGAGTGTACGCCGATGAAGAGGATGAAATCAGTAATCTTTGCGCTTCCGATGGCGATTTCCATCGGGTGTGCCGCGCTAGGACTCTCCACGCCCGCCCATGCCCAGCGAGCCTCCCAAGAGATTTGGGATCTCCATGCCGACCTCCAGGCCGCTGTTTGCCAAAACGACTGGAACGAAGCCCTCAGCCTCATCAACCCCATGCTGGGCTTTCCCAACCTTTCGAACCAATATCGTCAAGAGATGACGCAGTTTCGGCAGCAGGTGATGGAATGGCGCGATCAAGACAGCGTGTTTGAGAACCAGCCCAACTGCGATCGCCCCGTGGCTCGACAATCTGTCGCGACATCCTCAGAAGCGGCTACAGAAGCTCCGGCTGAACCCGGCCTATCGACAACCCGTGCCGAATCTCGCCTATCCGCAGCCCGTGAGACGGCTGAGCCTCGTACCACCTTCAACATGGTGAGAAGCGGTCCATCTGACTCAGTCAGCTCACCTGCCGATACAATCGCCTATTCCTTAACGTCTGAATGCGATGAGCTAGAAACGGTGGTCAGTCAGATTGATGCCCGAGCGCGATCGCTTTCCCAGTCTGGAGATTTTGCCAGCATTGATTCTCTGCTTAGCACCTTAACAGAGCTGGCCTCTCTGTCTGACCAAGCCATGCTGAGTTTGCAGTCGGTGAGTCTGACAGACTATCATCTGCGCCGCTATCAGCAACATTTTGTTTCGGTGTATACCCAATTTAGCCAAGCCACACGGGGGTTTGTCGAAGCCGCAGGCACGGGCAACCAGGTCAACATGGAAACCAAGCACGATCAAATTCAGCAGGTTACCGCCCGCGAGAGGCAACTGATGGAGCAGATCAGCCGCTACTGTGGGGTGTGAATTTTCGACTCGCGATCGATTGGCTCATGGATGGATTGGCTCATCGGTTGACTCTTCTGCGAATCCAAAATCTAAAATCCAAAATTCGTATTACCTACTTGTCTACTTTGGAACACTTTTCTAAATATTGTTTTTCCATCAGATAGGTGCCGCTCTTAAACTGCACAGCCCAATAATCTGCCGAGCGCCGATTGACAACAACGCCCTCTTCTCCAACGCTTAAAACAGTCGGAGGTCGCAACATGGGCATGGTGTCAGCGGTTTTGACATAGGGAGGCAGCACCGCAACACGGACGCGATCGCCTGCCAATAAGCCCGCTGACAAAATCGAGTCATCTCTATTGACATGGCTCAAGTGAGAGTCTGAATCAGAAGGATCAGATGAAGCTGGGGTAGAAGAGTCGGTCATGGCACTAGGTTGATTAAATCGGGTGTTGATTGAAATCGGGTGTTGATCGATAAAGAACGGATGGCAGACTAAACGGCGGCTTGCTGACGCTGATACAGAGAATAATAGAGTCCTTTGTCGCTCAGCAACGACTGATGGGTGCCGCGTTCGACCACGACTCCTTTCTCCATCGCCAAAATCAGGTCGGCATTCTTGAGCGGAGAAAAGCGGTGGGCAATTAGGAATACCGTGCGATCGCGCGACACCTGGCGCAGGTTTTCGAGTACCTGCTGTTCGGTTTCGGCATCGAGGTTGCTGGTCGCTTCATCCAAAATCAGAATCGGCGCGCGGGAGAGAAACATTCTCGCCAAGGTAATCCGCTGCCGCTGGCCTCCCGATAGAGCAACGCCTCGCTCGCCTACGTTTGTTTCATAGCCGTGAGACAAATCTGAAATGAAGTCGTGGGCTACAGCCATTTTTGCCGCTTCAACCACCTCTTCTGCCGTGACATCGGGATTGCCGAGGGTAATGTTGTCGAGAATGGAGCCGTTGAACAGATAGTCATCTTGCAGCACTACGGCAATTTGAGGCCGCAGCGAGGCGAGGTCGGCACTTTTGATGTCAAATCCATCAATGGAAATGCGTCCTGCCTCAGGGTTATAGAGCCGCTGGATCAGCTTTGAGAGAGTACTTTTTCCAGAACCGCTGCGCCCAACGATGCCGACAAAGTTGCCCGCCTCCACCTCAAACGACACCCCTCGCAAAATCGGCTCCTGTTCGCCGTGGTAGCGGAAAAAGATTTTATCAAAGGCGACTTCACCCTTGAGTGGCGGCAGCATTAGCCCTGTTCCTGGCTCTGCCTCCGGCGGCACATTGAGAATGTCGCCAATGCGATCGACGGCCAGCAGCACTTCCTGCAAGTTTTGCCACAGCTGCACCAGTCGCAGCAGCGGCCCTGTCACCCGTGCCGACAGCATTTGAAACGCGATTAGCTGACCAATGGTGAACTCTTGATTAATCACCAGCCGCGCCCCAACCCACAGCAGCAGCAAGCTTGAGAAACTCGTCAGAAAATCACCAATGTGGTTGCTGATATTGGCCGTGGTGTTCGCCCGAAAGCCTGTGCGGACAAATCTGGCGTAAAGCCCTTCCCAGCGATCGCGCGAGGCTTTTTCGTTGGCGTGGGCTTTGACCGTGTGAATGCCCGTGACCGTCTCCACCAAAAAAGATTGGCTATCGGCGCTGCGGTTAAAGGTTTCGTTGAGCCAGTTGCGCAAAATAGGAGTTGCCGTCAGCGTCAAAATCGCGAATAGGGGCAGCACGGCCAGGGCGACTCCGGTCAGCTTAACGCTGTAGTAGAGCATCACCAGCAGATAAATCACTCCAAAGATCGCGTCGAGAATGACGGTCAGGGCTGTACTCGTGAGAAACTGGCGAATCTCTTCAAGCTCCTGGACTCGCGCTACCGTGTCACCCACCCGGCGCGACTCGAAATACGACAACGGCAACCGCAGCAAGTGCCGAAAGAGCTGCGCCGACAGGCCCATGTCGAGGCGATTGGTCGTGTGGGTGAAGATAAACATCCGCAGGGTGCCCAGCACGGCCTCGAAGGTCGCCACGCTGAGCAGGGCGATCGCCATCACATCTAGCGTCGCAATGCTGCCCTGCACCATCACCTTATCGATGATCACCTGGGTGATGATTGGCGTCGCCAGCCCCAAAAGCTGAATCGTGAACGAGGTCAGCAGCACCTCGCTCAGCAGCCCCCGGTAGCGCATGACCGCAGGCAAAAACCAGCTCAGATTAAACTGATCCTGCTTTTTGACCAGATCGATTTGCCACAGCTCCCCATCCCAGTTTTCGCGCACCACATCGCGGAGAATGCTCTCGCAGGTCTGGTTAGGATTCATCGGGTCAGCAATGACAAGGCGATCGCCCCGCACCGCATACAGCAGCACCCACCGTTCCCCCTGCCACAACAGCATTGTAGGCAACGTCAACCGCCGCAAATCATCCCAGTTGCCCACCAGTAATCGCCGCATCTGAAAGCCGATTTTTTCCGCCGCATCGACCACATGGCGAGGCCGCTGGCTGCGGAGCTGGCGCTGTGTCCACTCCAGCTGCACCGGAGTTTCGAGATACTGGCTCAGCATCGTCAGGCAGGCGGCGGCGCTATTAGTGCTGGCCACAAACGGAAACTGGTCAACGGGCTTGGGCGCGGCAGTATAGTCGGGCTGGTAGCGCGATCGCAGCGTTGTCCAAAATCGACGCAGAGTATCGGAAGAACTCGCCCCATTGGGTTCTGTTTCGTTTCCTGTTAGGTCGCGCCACAGCTCAGCATTCCACTCGACCACCACCGCTTCTCGACTGGCTGAACGCACCTTCCAGCGATCGCTCAACTGGGGCAAATCGCCAAACCAATCCCCCGCTTTCAGCAAGATGGCCTGTCCCTCTTCGGGCAACAGGCGGACGCTGCCCGACACCACAAGATACTCTTTCCCCAACGACTCCGTAGACCAAATCACCTCGCCCAGGCGAAAGGTTTTCACGGTGCCTTGAGCCTTAAGCTCATCTTGCTCTTGAGGCGTCAGCCAGCTTAGCGGCGGATGATCCCAATCAAGATTGATGTGTGAATCATTCGAAATCATTCATCTACCTGTAGCTTGATGGGCAAGGTCTGCATTTTTTCGCCTAGCCACTGCTCAAATAGCTCATCTAGCAACGACTGCTTCAGGCGATCGTCGTCAAGGGTTGCGGGCAGCAGTTCTTCGACGCGAAACAGTCCCCAGCGTGATTCCATCGTCAGCGGCCCAACGAGATCTCCCGGCTGTGCCTCATCAATGGCCACCCGCAAAATATCGGGCATTGACCCACGACTCACCGGGCCAACCATGCCGTTGACCACCCGATCGTCTGTGACAGAATACTCACGGGCGAGCTGCTCAAGGGTTGCTGCGCCTTCAGAGATCTGGGTCTTTAGCTCCTCTGCCATGTCTTTATCGTCTACAACAATGCGCGACAGCACGACCCGATCGAGAAAAACCTTTCGCTCAATGAAATATTCCTGTAGTTTTGGAGCCGCGATGACATCTTTGAGCTTTTTGAGTTTGAACCCAGCCGCAACTTGCTGATGAAACGTTTCATAGTTCATGCCATTGCTTGACAGCCAGCCCTGAAACTGTTGAACCTCGGTGAGCTGTCGCTGGAGGCGGAAGTCGATAATGGCTTGTTCGGTAAGCGCGGGTGAAATCGCCAGATCATCTCGCGACGCGACCTCTCGCTCAATCACAAACTGCCGCAAAATTTCGCCAATGAACGCGTCAAATTTTCGCCCTGCCTGGAGATAGCGAATGGCATCGGCGACGGAGACGACCTGATCATCAATTGTTAAAAACGGGGCGGATGTCATAGATGGCGAGATGAACCTAAGTAACAGTATGGGTCGAAATGGAGAGTCGGAATGAATCCTGTGGGGTGCCTTAATAATGCGAAACAGGAAGGATAATGCGAAACAGGAAGGATAATGCGAACTGGTTAAGGGAAAAATTGTTGAGGATTGTTGAGGGTTTAAGTCAGAACCAGCACTCACCATTATGCCCAACCCACTGAAATCGATCTGCAATGCGTGACGTGACATTACGAGATGTGATGTGGGAACGATGAGTGGGATATGTAAGTAGGGGCAATTCAATAGGGGCGATGCGGGCGATGCATAGGCAAGCCAACGCCACTACTTTCGCCTCAAAGATGCCTAAAATATCCAAAAACGAGACAACCCTTCTAAAACTTAGGTAGAATTCCGGTCAATGGTTTACGCGACATGTGGGGCAGATATTTAGGCCATGATTCATCGCAGTGCTGTTATTTGGGCAAAACTCTCACTCTTTA
>JBARXP010000309.1:0-12088 GCA_049647405.1 Elainellaceae cyanobacterium
ACTGACAGCATGGGCGGCAATCAGCATGTCCATTGCCCCAATGACTAACCCTCTGCTTTCTAGATCATGCCGAATCGAGCCATAAACAATCGCCGCAGCTTGATCGAACTCTACTATCTCTAAAGGAATTAAAAACTGCAATAGAGCGCTTTTGTTTCTCTCTAGTTGCTGGCTTTTGCAGACGCCATAGTCTAGCTCCGCTACGGTAATTGAGGAAATACCGATATCCGATAACTGCAACGTTGAAAATCGCGACAGGACTTGGGGTGGCCTTTGCTTGATGAGATAGATGCAAATATTGGTATCAAGCAGATATTGCATCTAAAAAGTCTCGCGACGGTCAAGAGTTGGTTGATCTCGGGTCGTCATGAAATCATCAGAGAACTGTTCTAGGCTCTCAAATAAAGATTCCCAAGGATTGTCTTGATTGATGAGGACAATTGCGTTCCCAATTTTCTTGATGTAAACCTCTGTGCCTTTGACTCGGAAGTCGTCAGGTAGTATCACAATTTGATGAGTACCGTCGGTGCTGATTTTTGCGGTATTCAAGGTGCAGTTCCTCTTCGGTCAGTTTGATCTAATCACGGTTGGAAGCGCGAGGCGATAGTAATGATATTGCGGTCTCTTCACTACTTCCCTCTCAAAATATCTTATTCGAGGATAGCTGCTCAACCTCTAAGAACAGCGATCGCCTCTGTTGTGATGGTGGGTGGGCGATCGCTGATCTAACTGGGTGGCGTCAACAAAAACTCTTCTGGTGATACCGCTGAAACAGAAGAAGCGACAAAATCAGGTGTGTTTCGGGTCACGATAATTTCTATTTCTGCCGCATTTGCAGCTTCACTGGTGACAGCATCTTCAAAGTCCGCCATCGCGTTTTGCAATGCCGCTCTAATCGCTTCATCTGTCACGCTGGCTACCTGAAGTTGCTGTAATAGCCTAGACAAATGTTGGCGCGCTGTCTCACTACCAACTTGGCGACGCAAGATGTAAAAAATGTTCGTAACGGCATGACCAGAGACGTATCCCTGTGTATCCGGGCGTGTCGCTGTGTCTAATGCCTGAGTAGAAGCAACCACAAAGGGTTGCCGTTGTGCGAGAACATCAAGCAAAACGTCGCTGTCAAATAAGACTCGCCTCAACTATACTTTTCCTCCAGATAATCCACATAGGATTTCGTTGGTTCTTCTGCGTCCAATTGAATGACCCCAACTAGGCTTTGAGTCCAGGGATCAAGCTCGGTCAAATCATTCACGTTTTGTGTTGGAGAATGATTCGCTCGTGTTTCTTGTTGGATGGAACTCAGCAGAGAGTTAACTAGACGCCAGCGATCGCCAATGGGCAACCGTAGTGCCTGATGCTGTATTTCTTGCGGTGTCATCAGTCCTGCCCTTAACGACTTTTTATCCATTGTAAATAAGGGAATGGCGATCGCCCCTGTTGTGATGGATGGGCGATCGCCCTTGCTGTGCTGTGTTGGATGGGCGATCGCCCGTTTGCGGGGAATAGCACCATCGGCAAAGATTAGGTTCTCAACGCGTTCATCTGCTTAGATTAGGGTAGAAGGGTAAAGCTATCACAGTGCTTAGCTCTAAAAAGCTGAAAATCTCGTCTGTCAATGGTTAAAACGGTTGTGATATTGAGTCGCTCTGCCATCGCCATGACATTGGCGTCTACGAAATCAATTTTGCTGTCTGCGTATTGCTCTAAAATCTCGGCAGTTCTATCAATGTCTTGATTGGCAAGCTCAACAAAGCCAGTGTCGGCTATGACTGTTTCCATGTCCATCCAGACTGGGAGTGGATCTCATCTTGTAAAATCTCTTTGGACTGAGTTGCCAGATCGGGAGAACCTGAGAATAAACCGATCAGTGGATCATCCGCTATAGGAGCGGCTTGCTCTTGAGACTCTCCGACTGTTTAATAAACTAAAACGATTTCCACTTCTTGATTGGCAAGCTGATCGGGAAGCTGAACTTGAAGTGTGCCGTCTACACCGACACGCGATCGCACTTTAATCGTGTTCATGGTGTCACCTGCTCAGTTTTATTCAGGATAACGTCGTTGCTGATGATGCGGAACGATGCTTGAGATCGCCCAATTAAGGAGAATGGCGGTTGTAGCCCACAGTTAGCTTGCTCTAGACTGAGATAGTCAAAAGCACTTGGCCTATATCATGAGCTATCGCGACATCATTACGATTGAGCCTGATAAGCGTGGCGGCAAGCCCTGTATTCGTCGGATGAGAATCACGGTTTACGATGTGTTGGGCTGGTTAGCGGCTGGAATGTCTAGTGCCGAGATTATGGATGATTTTCCAGAATTAACAGAGGTCGATATCAAAGCCTGTTTGGAGTTTGTGGCTGATCGTGAACATCGACTTGTTGCTTCTGTGAGTGCAACTTGAAATTACTTTTCGATCAAAACTTGAGTCGGAAGCTGGTCAATCGGTTAGCCGATATTTTCCCAGGTGCTAGCCATGTACAGTTTCATAGATTAGCGGAGAAAACAGACACTGAGATTTGGGACTTTGCGAAACTCAACGATTTTTGTGTCGTGACCAAAGATGCCGATCTCCTCGGGAGAAGATTAGTTCATGTCTCTTTTTATCCTGCACGTTCACTTTCATACTGAAAAGGCAATGCAACCCTACTGTGAAAACTATAATACCTTCTAGAAAAGTGCTCCAAGTATGGGCTGGCTAAACGTGCTCTGCGTTTGACTATGCCAAGTTCGATTTGACGGTACACAGTTTCCGAATCTATAGCAAAAATTTTCTTGAAATCAGCAGTGAGTTCCGGTAAACCTTCTTGCTCTACTTCGCATTTAGGAGGAATCTTTTCAAAGAAATAGAATCTTTCATGGCGATGTGCAACAACCAGTTCCCACTCCTTTCTATTCACTCCGTCTGTACTTCTAATTGATTCTGCTGTACCTATTTCGCACAAGACGATTGAATTCAGTAGCTTAGCTGGATTACTATTAACTCCTCTAGCTTTATAATCCCAATCGAGATCACAGTCCTGAGTAATGACGATTGCATATGGATGAATAATGGGCGTGAAAGACAGCTCTTGGGACTCTTTTGATATTTCATTAATAACAGGGTTATATTGAACCACACCTGTTAAAATTTCCCCTTGCCTCAGCGAGAAACCTTGATCTGATGCTTTGTAGATAGCCCATTCTTCCATGCAGCGATTTACCGAACAATTTAAGGTTCCAAAACAATAGGTGGCCTGACCTGCTTAGCATCTAGCGTACCTCTGATAGTACTAGCAGGAATCATGGTTGCATTAGCGTGGGGGCGACGATTGATATAGAAGCGATGAATACCTTCTAATTCATCTAAAGCCTCTTCTAAAGCAACTTCAGGCAGTGCTTGAATCATGAGCAAACATTTTATCAGCAGCGCTAGCTTGTCTGGCGACAAGTCGCATGAATCAGTTCTGAAGGATAAAAACGAACCAGATAACATCAAATCAAAAGAAGGATACTGAATTGTGATAGCTCTACCACTCTCCCTGTCGAGAACCACATTATTAGGAGAGACTCCTGATGAAGTAGTTTGAATATGTTTATGCTGATATTGATTCAACTGATTGAGGTTGCATTGCGTTGTGGAGGGTATCTGTGATGCTCCATCTAAAGAGTCTTCCAGCAGATTGGTTGAACTGATTGAGTAAGTTCCAGACATCTCTATTACCCTCTATCCTTTGTTCTGTATAAAAATCGGCATCAAATAGATAAGCAATTTCACTACTGTCATTCTGCGCTTCTTTAACATTCACCAATCCGTGGTTTAGATTTATTTGTCCCATTTCTATACTCAAAACCAAATTTTTCATAATTGTCTGAATTGACGAAGAAAACCTTGGCTCATGCAGTTCTGAAGCAATATGCTTAGCAATCAGCTCTGACCAATTTTTATCTTCAATCCCAAGCTTTGAGCGAATAATCAAGTCTTGGTAACGGAGTCCAATCCTTGTGTAAAAAGATGGTTTATAAATGTCCTCAAAAATCTCCAGTGATTCCTCTAAACGCTGTTTAAAGTGCTCATAACGTCCATAAGACGAAGTAGTTAAAGCGATGAAATCTTTTGTAAGAGAGAGGCTCCATCTCTGATCTTCTGACTTGAAAGTATACGCAACATCACTTTGTAGAGGTAATCCTAGTTGCTGTACAACCTGTGAAATTTGGGATGGGATTTGTGTTCTACTTGTCTCGAAAAGTGGATACTTAGACCTAATTGCATCCTGCAACTCAACTGGCTCTTGGTGAGAGATTTTGAGTATGGGCGGAAAACGTAATTGACATACAACCTCCACAAGGGGGTTGTGCTTGTAAATTACACGCTCAGACTCGGGCAATTTCATCAAAATCTGCTATTCGCCTCAACGCCACCACACTAACCTTAGTTTAAATTACCGAGCTACCTCTCTACCAGTAGTTTCAATCACTCTTTACTATAATTGTGAGCTCGTCTTAACCGTCTCTCTTGTACCTTCGATATCGCCCTCCCTGCAAATCCCCGATCGCCCCTTCACCCATCCCTTCATAATGGAAATAGCTCGACGCTCAGTTCTGACGCCGTGAAGGATAGCCCGCGATGGATTTGGTTTTGTGCCACATGACGGCAGATTTTGACACCTTGGGCGCTGCCGTGGGGGTGACGCGGTTGTTGCCGGGGGCGCGGATTGTGTTGACTGGGGGCTGTCATCCGACCGTGCGGGAGTTTTTGGCGCTGCATCGTGACGAATATGCCTTGATTGAGCGGCGATCGGTGAGTCCCCAAGACATTCGCTCCATTACCGTGGTCGATACCCAGTGGCGCGATCGCCTTGGCAAAGCGGCGGAGTGGCTTGATTTGCCTGGAGTTGACGTGGTGGTCTACGACCATCATCTTGGCGCTAGCGATGATGGCGATGAAAAATCGGCTGAGACGACCGGAGATATTTGTGCTGATCAGCTTCACCTCGAATCGGTGGGGTCTACAGCGACGCTGATTGCTGAAAGGCTTCAGGCTGAGGGCATTTTGCTGAACCCGATTGAGGCGACGGCGATGGCGTTGGGGGTGCATGTCGATACGGGGTCGCTCACCTTCGACCATACGACC
This sequence comes from Elainellaceae cyanobacterium, assembly GCA_049647405.1. GTDB lineage: Bacteria > Cyanobacteriota > Cyanobacteriia > CAKZMO01 > CAKZMO01 > CAKZMO01. The sequence goes on from JBARXP010000309.1 coordinate 5,116, forward strand.
GTGCGAGATGCGGCGGCGCTGACCTGGCTGATGGAGCAGGGAGCCTCTCCCCGCGTCATTTCTGAATATGTGGAGCCGGGGCTGTCGCCTCAGCTTCAGGATTTGTTGCCCGTGGCGATCGCCTCTTTGCATTCCATACCTGTGGAAGGAGTGACGGTGGCGTGGCTGCTGCTGTCTGTAGACAGTTACGTTCCTGGATTGTCGAGCCTCACCTCTCAGGTGATGAGCCTCACCGAAAGCGATGTGCTGCTGCTTGGGGCGCGCTATCCCGCCACTGATGAGGAAGAACGGCTGACCGTAATTGGGCGATCGCGCGCGGGTGCGTTTGGCAAAGCCCATCTAGATCAGGTCAATTTGGGCGATCTGTTTCGGGAGTTTGGCGGTGGCGGCCATAGTAAGGCGGCGGCGGTGACCTTGCGGGGGGTTGATCCGGAATCTGTGTTGGCCGAGTTGGTCGAACGAGTGAAAGGCCAAATTCCGCATCCTCCGGCGGCGCGGGAGCTGATGTCGTCGCCTGTGCGCACGGTGCGGCCCCAAGTCACCATTGCTGAAGCCCACCGAATCTTGCTGCGCTATGGTCATTCTGGGTTGTCGGTGGTGGATGATGGCGATCGCCTGGTGGGGGTGATTTCTCGTCGCGACCTTGATATTGCGCTGCATCACAATTTCAGCCACGCCCCGGTGAAGGGGTTTATGACGACCAACCTCAAGACGATTCAGCCGGATACTTCCCTGCCCGAAATTGAATCGCTGATGGTTACCTTCGATATCGGACGGTTGCCCGTGCTAGATGGGGATGATCTCGTGGGCATTGTGACGCGGACGGACGTATTGCGGCAGATCCACCAAGAGCATCTGTTTAAGTCGGGTGCGGGAAAAGCGGGCGATCGCCTCTCCACCCACTGTCCCTTACCTCATGCGATGCGCGATCTGTTGCGCGATCGCCTGTCTCCATCGCTGTGGATGCTGCTGTCGGAGGTAGCGGCGGCGGCGGCAGAGCGAGGCTGGCAGATCTATTTAGTCGGGGGAGCCGTGCGCGATTTGCTGCTGTCAGACGATGGAGCCGATTTACAGCTCGAAGATATTGATCTGGTCGTAGACGGGTTTCACCGATCGGCTGACGATGCGGCGGGGGTGGATCTGGCCCATGTGCTGCAAGATCGCTATCAAAACGTGAAACTGCAAGTCCACGGCAAGTTTCAGACGGCGGCACTGCTGTGGCATGGCGATCCCAAATTTGGCTCACTGTGGCTCGATATTGCCACGGCGCGGACGGAGTTTTATCCCTATCCGGCGGCAAATCCAGAAGTCGAGGCCAGCTCGATTCGCCAAGATCTCTACCGTCGCGACTTCACCATCAACGCCCTCGCCATTCGCCTCACCGACCCCAGGCCGGGAGAACTGCTAGATTTCTTCGGCGGACTACTCGACCTCAAGAGCCGTCAGATTCGGGTGCTGCACACCAATAGCTTTATCGAAGACCCGACGCGGATTTTTCGGGCGGTGCGATTTGCAGTGCGGTTAGGATTTACGCTCGATCCTCAAACGGAGAGCCACATTCACCATGCGATCGCCAGTGGCGTGTATTGGCGAATGCAGGAGCAAATGGAGACGCTGCCTGCCCTGCAAACGCGGCTCAAGCGCGAGCTGAAATATATTCTAGAAGCCCCCTACTGGCAGCAGGCGGTGCAGCTTTTAGATCGGCTAGGAGCGTTTCAATGTATCCATTCCAGCCTCAAGCTTACGTCAGAACTATGGCATCAGTTACGCTTAGTCGCTCGCTGGCTGAAGCGGTTCGATGTCGAGCAGCAGGTTGAGCACTGGAATGTCTTGCTAGAGGTAATTCTGGCCGATCTCAAGCCGGAGCATCGTCGTGCGGTGGCGGCTCATCTCCAGCTTGCCGACGACAGCATTCAGCGGCTAGCTCATCTGGCGACCACCGAGGAAACAATTCAGGCTCAACTGCCCCAGTGCGATCGCCCCAGCGATATTCTGCATCTGCTTCAGCCCTATGATTTGCAAACATTGATCGTAGTGGCGGTGCGGGGCGATCGCCATCAGCGTCGAATGTTCTGGCACTATCTGACTCACTTAGCGCTCACCAAACCTTTCTTAGATGGCCATGACCTGAAGCAGATGGGCTACAAGCCGGGGAAACAGTTTCGCGTCATGCTCGATCGGCTGTTGGCCGCTAGCCTAAATGGAGAAGTGGGCGATCGCGCCAGTGCCGAAACCTTTATCCAGTCAATGTTTCCTCACAAATCATGAGGCTTTGAATCAGCCCTCTCAGGCAAATGCGCCCAAAACCGCTACTATAGTCTGGACGTGCTTAACAATAGGTAAATATTTAGCATTAGATTCCATCTGAAAACGAATGTTGGACTGGCTTGGGTAGAGCGATCGCCCAGCATTGCGTTTGAGGGTTCGCAGACGTTTTGATCAATACGGATTGATTAATACGGATTGATTAATACGGATTGATCGATATTGCTTGATCAATACAGAACTATCTATTGTTGAATGATTTGTCGTTGACCTCTCCACTACCGAACACCATGACTCTAATCGCCGGATCAATCTTACAAAACGGACGCTACGTGATCCAGTCGGTGATCAGTCAAGGAAAAATCGACATTACCTATGCGGCAAAGCATACCTATCTCGACCAGGCCGTTCGCATCAAGACCTTGCAGCCGAGGTTGCGATCGCACTACGAAGATATCAATGTGCAGGAAGAGTTTACCCGCCGCGCGGCTCGCTTTGCCCGCTGCTCCAATCCTCATCTGGTGCGCGTCATTGATGGGTTTGAAGAAGACTGGATGCCGTTTTTAGTGCTCAAAACCGTTCCTGGCATAGGGCTGGCCCAGCAGTTACCAGACATCTCGCTGCCTCAGACGCTTGCAATCATGCGGCAACTGGTGCCCGCTGTCCAGTTTCTTCACGATCAAAATCTGGTGCATGGCAACATCTGCTTAGACAATATCGTAGGTCGAGAAGAGAGTGCGCCCAAAACCCTAGATATCGTCTTAACGAGCATGGGACTCCGCAGCTTTGTGCCATCTCTACGTCAAAGCCTTGATGAAGAATATCCCGACCTCTTGTCGCCCCAAGCCGATCTGCAAGCCCTCACCGTGGTGCTGTGTGAGCTATTAACCGGGCAACCCCAATCTCTGTCTGCGCTGCAATCGCCTGAAACGCTTGCTGAGGTGCGATCGCGCTATTCTCAATTGCCCGACTCGCTCGATCCGATTCTGGCCGAAGGGCTCAACCCTACAGAGGGGCAGTCTGTTTCAAGCTGGTTTGCCCAACTTGAGCCCAGCTTGACCCAACCCCTAGAATCCGTGGTTCCCACCGCTTCGGCTGAACCACAACCTCTCCTAGAGCACGATGAGACAGCGGCGACACTGGGCGACAGTCAGCCCGATTTAGACGCATCTGCTCCGCAAAACGCGCTACTTACTCCCCTCAAAATTTCTCCTGAACCGACCCCTGAGCCAGCGTATTCAGAAGTCGGTGACTCATCCTCGGGAAACTCGGCCACGATGACTGCGACCCATCAATCCTCTCACTCAGGCTCTCCTCAAGCAACGCAAACTCGATCACCGCAGCGCTCGTGGAAGCTTCCCATCGCCTTGGGCCTCACTTCTCTCGTGGCGGCGGTTGGCGGCGGCTACTTTGGGCTCAATTTTCGACTACAAGAACCCGAAGACTTAGAGCGATCGCCCATTTTTGGCAGCGAGATGTTTGGCTCAGAGCAATCGTTTCCAGCGTCTGATCGCTGGCCGGGGGAGTCAGACTATGAGGGACGCACGAGTCCCCTATTTGAAACACCCAATACCCTTAATTACTCTCAACCCTCGGCGCTAGAACTAGATGTGCCTAGCACGACTCCGAGCGAGAGCTATCAATCTGAGCCGCGCCAGGTAGAACCCAGTCAAGTCGAAGAAGAAGAAGAGTATAACTTCCAAGAAGATGTGAACTTAGGCACAGACACCAAAACGTTTCCTGAAGAAGACTTCTCTGGATATGAACAAGAGCCTGCTGCGAATGCCGAGGGCGATCGCCCTGCCACCTCTCCTCCAGCAGCGCAGCCTGCACCCGCGCCGCCGCCGCCGCCCAGCGCTTCTTCAAACTCGTCTCTCGATATTTTGATTGCGCCATCGCCGAGCCGCAGCGAGCCGCCGACCTCGACTCAGCTCAACGCAGAGCCCAAGCCCAGCAGCAACACCAACTCGTTGTAGACCAACATGGATAGCGCTACGCGCTGATGTAAAACCAATATTTTTTGGGAAGCCGCGCACTGCTATAGCCCCAGAGATCCAGCGATCGTTGGGGCTAAATCGTTCAGAAATCTGCAAACATCCAGCAATTCTCAGTTTGGCGAATTGGCTATCTGGCTACGCTTCCGACTCGCCCGCGAATCAATTGCGGGCTAATCAGTGAAAGCCCCGTTGGGGCTAAGATCTATTGGCTATTAGTCCCGAAGGGACTTGATCGTCTGTAGCCCGCAATTTATTTGCGGGTGTTGGGGCGTAACCATAATGAGAATTGCTGGCAAACATCAGCATGAACTGCGACAGTTCCGTCTTTATGCAAGTGACTAGAGCGCCATCCCGGTCATCACTGCATCTAAAACGTCACAACCGAACGAATCGATTCGCCTTCATGCATCAGATCAAAGGCGCTGTTGATCTCTTCAAAGGGCAACACGTGGGTAATCAGGTCGTCGATGTTGATTTTGCCGTCCATATACCAGTCCACAATTTTCGGGACATCGGTGCGGCCTTTGGCACCGCCGAAGGCCGTTCCTTTCCACACCCGACCTGTAACTAATTGAAAGGGGCGCGTGCTGATCTCTTTGCCCGCTGCCGCCACTCCAATGATGACGCTGACTCCCCAGCCTTTATGACAGCACTCTAGCGCCTGACGCATGACATTGACATTGCCGATGCACTCAAACGAATAGTCTGCTCCGCCTTTCGTGAGATCTACCAGATAAGGAACCAGATCGCCCTCCACTTCCTTCGGGTTGACGAAGTGGGTCATGCCAAATTTTTCTGCGACTTCTTTTTTCTGAGAATTTAGGTCTACGCCGATGATCATGTTGGCTCCGACCATGCGGCAGGCTTGAATGACGTTTAGCCCAATGCCCCCTAAGCCAAAGATAACGACATTAGCGCCGGGTTCGACTTTCGCTGTGTTGATCACCGCTCCAATGCCTGTAGTGACGCCGCAGCCGACGTAGCAGACTTTATCGAAGGGAGCATCTTCCCGAATTTTGGCGAGGGCAATTTCAGGCACAACGGTGTAGTTGGCAAAAGTTGAGGTGCCCATGTAGTGAAATATCTTCTCGCCGTTGAGAGAAAATCGACTGCTGCCGTCGGGCATCAGACCTTTGCCCTGGGTTTCTCGAATCGCCTGACAAAGATTGGTCTTGCCGCTGAGGCAATAGGAACAGCCTCGACACTCTGGCACATAGAGGGGAATGACATGATCGCCCGGTTTGAGGCTTTTGACATCAGGGCCAACTTCAGCCACAACTCCCGCCCCCTCGTGGCCAAGAATAGCCGGAAATAGCCCTTCTGGGTCAGCACCCGACATGGTGTAAGCATCGGTATGACAGATCCCTGTAGCTTTGATTTCAACCAGCACTTCACCCGCTCTCGGGCCTTCAAGCTGAACGGTTTCAAGGCTGAGGGGCTCACCTGCTTTGAGTGCGACCGCTGCTTTTATATCCATTGCAGTTTCTCCGTTCAATTGTGCGATAGAGTTTGGGGAGACAGGGATGCGAGAAGGACAAGCACAAATGAGGCGATCGCCACACTCTATTCAGTCAGATGTCTAATCGAATGTCCTGATCGAGAGAGCCAGAGGCAACACGACCTAAGCTCACAGCAATGTCTCCATGCAACGGTATCACGGTCAGTTCTTCTGTAGGGTTAGTATTGCATTGCTTTAGCAGAGATGAGACGCTAAATTTTTGTCTATATTTGGGTTGAAGTCTGGAGCCCAATCTAGCCTAGAGCTTTTGTTGCTGGTCGTGCGCTTCGCAAACAAGACAGGCTAATGTTATTAAATTAAGACTTCTAAGACTTCTCAGAAGATCAAACGTCGAAGATCAAACGTCTAAGACGATTGTCCCCCTGCTGCATCCATTTCAATGGCCTTGGTCTGATGTATTTGTGTCGGTTTTGTGATGTAACAATGGCAATAAATAGTATGGCGATGAATGCAAAACGCATGGTTCGATCAGCAATTTCTCCCCTGTCTTTGTCAGCCGCTCTGACAGGGCTCATCTTAGGTTCGCTGCCTTCAGAGGCTTCTGCATTTTGGTTGCACGAGCGCGGCAATGACTACCAGGGCTGCACCGCTAGCCTGATTGAAGATGGTATCAGTGCAGACCGGGCAGCTTCAGCCTGTGCCGCAGCACTAGAGCCTACAGATATTTCAGAATGTGTCGATGAAATCTCAACGGAAACGGCGATCGCCCCCGACACCGCGCTGACCTCTTGTACACGGGTGCGTCGGCCTGAAGAGATGGCCGCTTGTGTCACCCGCATTGATGTGGAAGTCGAATCGGCGATTCCTTTAGAAGTGCTCGATTACTGCACTCGCAGTTTGTTGCCCGACGACTATGCTGACTGTGTCGTTGGCATCGACAGTGAAACTGACTTTGGTGCGACCGAGGTGTTGCGCACCTGTATCGCGGCTGACTATCGCTTGCCTGTGGTGGTGTATCCCGATTTTGAACCCGTGACTCCAGAACCCGTGGCTCCGGTAGAAGAAGTTGCGCCTGAATAGAGCGAATCGCTCAGGGGTATCGCATTGTAGGGGCATCGCAATGCGCATTGGTGTCAAGTTAAGGTTTCAGTCCAGATGTCAAGTGACTGAGCAGCAATACGTCGATGACGTTTGCGCTTGGCTTTGACCAAGCCAAGCGACTGGTGGTATTTCACCAGGAACGGAATGAGAG
>JBARXP010000310.1:0-15302 GCA_049647405.1 Elainellaceae cyanobacterium
AGGTTCTGGTTCCTTTTGTGGTTTTACAGCGAGAAGAAACCAGAACTCAGTCCCTCGGCTACCCCGCAATTGTGTGCAATTCGAGGCAGCCACGGTTTACCATGAACCGTTAGCCCCCCGACTGGCAGTATCAGTCGCGGTGGGTTAGCCATCTGTGGGTGTGACAGCACTCGCAGATGGTGCCAAGTTCTTGAGTTCTGAACTAAGCCATCGGTGAGACAGCTTAATGAAAAAGCATACGCATACTGCTCGTCTGAGTCAACCGTAGAGGATGAGGAGTTGGGAGAGAGGAGAGGGGCGATCGCGCCTCCTCATGACATCTGCTTTTATACTGAGAGCTAAGGCCATTGCAGCAAGGGGCGGTTTTCGATGTCAACGGACGAAGACGTTTTACACCTTGCCCAGACTCTTCATCCCAATGAGCAAAGTCGTTTGTTGGCAGCATTGACAAATATGATTTACAGCTCGGTTGAGGTTGAAGACAACGACGATATCATTTCAGCCGACGAACTGGCAGAGAGTGATTTTGCTTTACAAGCTTATCGCTCAGGAGATGATTTGGGTCTTTCAGCGGCAGACCTCAAACTGAAGCTTTTTGGAGTATCTGGGGAATAAGTTTATAAGTAACGCATTTGGCGATCGCACAATATCCAGGCTTCAACTATGCGGTGACATCACCAACAGGCTATTTTGCTAGTGTTCTTAGTGGTGCAGAAAACTCCTGAAACTTAGTAAACTCCTTGTTCTCAACAAGGAATGTTGTCGAGAATAGTCAAATTTTCAACGAGGATACAGGAGTTTAAGCAGTAGTACGTTTGCTTGAAATGAAAAAAGTTTTCTGCACCACTAAGGGCTAGTGTCTTTATCGCAAAACTGCTCGCTTGAAAAAGTACTAAGTTTCTTATGACAGAAGAAAAGCTAATCAAGGATTTAGAGATTTCTCAAAAACTATTCTTGGAAAGACTAAAGAATGAAAATAATTCTGGCATGTACGTGAACATTGAAACCACAGAAGAATTAGAAAGCTTTTGCTGGGCAATGACCTTCAAATATGCCTATAAAGATATTCTTAGGAACCCAAGCAATTTTAAAGGACTCAAAAGCAAAAATGATGAAAGACGATATTTAGATGAAAGATATAAAAACCATCTTTTAGGAAAAGCAGGAGAAATGGTAGTTAAAAAAATCTTAGGAGACTTGATTGAAGATGTAAATTTTGGGATTCACGAAAATGGCGATTCTGGTTTTGACTTTAAGCTAAAAGATAATCCTGCATTTAAAGTTCAAGTTAAAACTAGACGAGGTGATTTAGACACAATAGAGTGGAGTATCAGTCAACGAGAAGTAGACAGCAACACTATTCTTGTTTGTGTCCACGCTAAAGATAATCTTGAGTTTTTGCAAAATACTTCTAATAGAATAGATAAGTGTAATTATCAATTCACAATAGCAGGTTTTCTTCCGATCTATAAAATTTTAGAAGTGAGTAATAATAAAGAGGAGAAAGTAATTAGGCAAAGTGATGGTTTTTTAATATTTAAATTGCGAATTGAAGATTTACTACATCATAGTGGATTGAGGAACTATCTAAATATAGTTTCTAACGAGATATGGAAAGTGATTGGGAATAGAGTATCCCAAGTGCAAAAAACTAGATTTAATGGATTAATACCTAGCCGTAGGCCAGAAAATAAGCTTTTAGAATTTAACTCATTATTGAAGCAAGCTCATAGTCACTTTGTTGTTGATGATTTTAATGAAACTGTCGAAATCTGCAATAACGCTTTAACTAAATATGAGGAATTCTATGCGAACATAACTAATTTTTTGCGCTCGGATTTAAATTTCACTTCGAGGAATGACACGCTAGAAAAATTTAGGATTCATGAACTTAATCTTCGGCCTAAGAATATATATATTAAGCATAAATTGGTACTTCCGATTTTCTATTGGCGAGGCATAGCGAGATTAAATAAAAATGATTTCGAAGGAGCTCAAAGTGATTTCTTAATCTTTATTTTACTCGATGAAGTAGAGATTGGAGTCAACGAGTTTCCTTTATCAAAACACATCAGTTCTTCTGGAAATACTGAAGGCTATGCTATCACCTCAGCAAATATTTTGGCCTGTTATTATCGAGGCTGTTCATTATTTTACTTGAAAAAGTATGATTGGGCTTTGAAGATTTTTGATGAGGTTATCAATTTTATAATTAGTACTCAAACAAGCGATTACTCTGATCTTCTCGTAGCTTCTTACAAGTTCAAAAGTAATATCTTCAAAGCTAGGAAAAATTATAATGAAGCTGCTATCTTCTCTGATCAGGCTGTCAAGGCTAATTTAGTTTCTTCTAAAACTACACTTTCTAAAAGTGATGAGCAGTTTAGAATCGAAGATGAATAAGCAGAGAATCACCATAAGAAACCTATTTTTTGGTTTTTAAATAATCGAAAAAATAATATAAATGACACAAAAATTGCGCCATTTAATGTTAAAAACTCTTATTCTTTTTTGATTAACTTGCTAAACCCTAGTTTTTTTAATGCTCTTTTGTTAGAACCGTTTAAGTCATAGTTAAGTTGCAAGGAATAGGCTTTGTCTGGGCTATACTTCAGGATTCTCCCTAGAAGAGTTATGGAAATTGGAGTATCTTGTTCCAAGATTAAATTATCGAGTTTGATAAATTGTCGAAATCGGCTTTTGTTCTCAAGAATTTTTGAGCAATCACATTCGACCACGACACACTTCATAAATTCAAAGAAGTCCTCTTCACTATACTTTGTCAGATCCCCTTCTATTCTTTCTGCCACGGCATTAAAATTTTCTAAGTCTTGCTCTTTAAACAGGCCTCTCTGAAAAGTCAATTTTGTTTCTCTTAGGCAGATTTTTCCATTTACAGCTTGCAGTCTGAGATTAATTTGAAAGTCAAGTATTTGATTTTTTCGATAATTCACCTTGACGAATTTATCGACTATTTCAACCTTTAGCTTCGTAAACCTAAACTTTTCTCTGTTGATAACTGAAGTAATTATGAGGCCGAGGACTGCAATTAATAGACCTAATTCTTTAATTGTTGAATCACTAAGTATATGTATTGGTAGAAGCATGAGCTACACTAGAAAAACGAATTGGATAGACAACAAATACAGAAACATTACTGCTTAATTTGTTTTGAGGCAGTGCGATCGCCTATCGCCGTAGGCTGGGTTGACAACAGGAAACCCAGCATTGCTTTATGCCAACTCAAAGCCGGATCGCACTTTAAGCTGCAATCGTGGATGTGATTGCCAAGTTAAAATTAAAAGGCGATAGTTTTGTTCTGCAAAGCCTCAGCAGAGGAGATTCTCCAATGCCATTAGCTGAACTCATGTCACAAATCCAGGAACTTCCAAAAATTGACAAGATTCGGCTAATGCAGTTTCTTGCCACAGAACTGGTAAAGGAAGAAGATGCAAACTTCTTTGTTGCAAATCAGGAGTATCCGATCTGGTCGCCATACAATTGTTCTGAAGCTGCTAATGTCTTGATGAATCTTTTGGCAACGAAGCAGCAAGAGAAGAATGGTTGACGCTCAAAGATTTCCCTACAGAATCATTGATAGCAACCTTGGCATGGTTGATCGAATGCCATATCTACCCTTGTCCCTCGGCTTTAGCCTACCTCAAGAATAGTCAGGCGATCGCCCTGAGTTTCTAGGCGTCTGCATAAGAATGGACAAGGGCGATCGCCCTTGCCCCTCATCAAGCAAATGTAGGATGGGCAAAGCAACGCGTGCCCATCACCACCACAAAATTGCCACACACACAAAAATCACCGCCTGCCCATCACCCAACCCTTCATCACCAAAAAGAAAGATGGGCACGGACTGTTGTCCTTTGCCCATCCTACAAAACGTGGCGTTGACGATTTGATTTACTCGACGCCTTCGATCCGGTTTTCGACTTCTTCGTAGAGTTCCTGGAGCATTTCCAGATTCTCATCGCTGGTTTCCCAGTAGCCGCGCCCGTTCGCTTCTAACAGCGTCGTCACCATCCGGCGGAACGAGTTGGGGTTGAGGTTCATCAATCGGTTGCGCATCTCCTCATCTTTGATGAAGGTGTCGTTGGCATCTTCATAGACAAAGTTATCGACCGCGCCCGCCGTAGCCGACCAGCCCATGGTGTTGACCAGTCGCTTCGACAGCTCTCTCACGCCCTCGTAGCCGTGAGACAACATGCCCTCATACCACTTCGGGTTGAGCAGCTTCGTGCGAGCATCGAGCCGTACCGTTTCCGATAGGGTGCGCACTTGAGCGTTGGCGGTGGTGGTGTCAGCGATGAACGACGCAGGTTTTTTGCCGTCAGCTCGCAGACCTTGTACCAGCTTGGTCGGGTCAGAGTCGAAGTAGTGAGACACATCCGTCAGCGAGATCTCAGACGAATCTAGGTTTTGGAAGGTCAAATCGACCGTTTTCAGGGATGACTCAAACATATCGCGAGACTCGTCCATGACCCCTGGATTGTCAGAGTTAAAGGAGAATGACTTGCGATTGAGATACATATCCTGAAGCTCTTGCTCCTCTTCCCACGAGCTGTTTTCGACCGCCAAATTGATGTTGGAGGAGTATGATCCTGAGGCATTGGAGAAGACACGAGTGGCCGCCTGCCGCAGATGCACGCCCATTTCTTCCGCCTGCTTCAGCGCATGTTTGCGGATGAAGTTCATCTCTAGGGGTTCGTCAGCCTCTGCCGCCATTTTGACGCCTCGGTCGATCAGCGCCATTTGGTTGATAAACAGATCGCGGAACACCCCAGAACAGTTGACCACCACGTCTACCCGTGGACGACCTAAATCTTCTAGGGAAATCAGCTCTAGCTTATTGACCCGTCCGAGAGAGTCAGGTACGGGCCGCACCCCAATCAGCATCATCACCTGAGCCAGAGACTCGCCATAGGTTTTGATGTTGTCGGTTCCCCACAGCACAAAGGCGATGGTTTCAGGATATTGGCCGCCGTTGTCATTTTTTTGCCGCTCTAGGAGGCGATCGATGACGATTTTGGCTGCCTGCACTGCCGCAGTGGTGGGAATCGATTGAGGGTCGAGGGCGTGAATGTTTTTACCCGTGGGCAACACATCCGGGTTGCGAATGGGGTCGCCGCCGGGGCCAGGGATGACGTAGCGCCCATCGAGAGCCTGGAGCAACGCACCGAGTTCGTTGTCGGCAACGACTTGCTTGAGGCAAAACTCCAGATACTCAAACAGGGGCTTGAGGTTGTCGGTGTTGACTTTGGGATAGCCAGACTCTTGCAGCGACTCAATCCAAGGCTCTTTGCGACCCATGTTGAAGAAATTGAGCTTGGTGACCTTAGAGACACGACCTTCGGCATCGGTCTGCTCTTTGACCATCGCAGCGAGGGCGAGGCGAGTGGCTTGAGTGATGTCAAACAGAAGCTGGACATCGGTGAGCACGCCGCGATCGCTGTTTTGATAGATCTCTTCGATATTGCGACCCAGGCTTTCGGCGATGATGCGGGGCAGGCTCTTCATGCCTTCTTCGGCGCGATCGAGTCCGGCAATGTTGACCAGAGTGGCGATCGCCTCCTCAGCAGTCGGCGGTTTGCCCACCACATGCAGACCGCAAGGGAGCAGCCGCGACTCGATTTCCATCAGCTTGATGTAGACCTTGCCGACCAAGTTATCGCGATCTTCGGTGGAGAGCTGTGAGGCTTCGATGCCTGAGTCTTCCCCTTCGGCGATCGCCAACTCATGGATATCTTTGTCGAGGTTGCAGATGCGGGCTTGTTCAATGATGGCATTGACGATGGGCACCGCCCGTCCGCCATCCTTTAGGGTTTGGTAGGAGCCGATCAAATCGCTCAGTTCTTTCAGTCCCTTATACAGTCCTGCATTTTCGGCAGGGGGAGTCAGGTAGCTGATGGTGGCCGCATAGCTGCGGCGCTTGGCGATCGTGGCCTCAGAGGGATTGTTGGCCGCGTAGTAATAGAGGTTGGGCGTATGACCGATGAGGCTATCGGGGTAGCACTCGCCCGACATGCCCATCTGCTTACCCGGCATGAACTCTAGAGAGCCGTGGGTGCCAAAGTGCAGCACTGCATCTGCGCCCCAGACTTTCTCTAAATAGGTGTAGTAGGCGGCAAAACCGTGGTGGGGGCTGGCCGAGCGAGAAAACAGCAGCCGCATCGGGTCGCCTTCGTAGCCAAAGGTAGGCTGAACGCCGATGAATACATTGCCAAAGTGCTTCCCAAAAACCAGCAGGTTTTGACCGTCGCTGTTGAGATGCCCCGGTGCTGGCCCCCAGTTTTCCTCTAGCCGCTTGTGATAGGGGGTGAGTCGCTCATACTCTGCCACCGACATGCGGTAGGCGATGTTGAGTTCGGGGCTGTTGTATTGAGCCTGGGCATCGTGAAGCACCTCTTGCATCAGCGCTTCAGCCGATTCGGGCAGATCGTCAACCTCATAGCCGTTGTGCTTGAGGGCATCTAACACCCGATAGATCGAACCAAACACATCTAGATAGGCCGCTGTACCCACGTTGCCTTTGTCTGGCGGGAAGCTAAAGACCGTGATGGCGAGTTTTTTCTGAACCCGAGGCAGGCGGCGCAGGTTAGCCCATTTTAGAGCGCGCTGAGCCACGGCCTCGATGCGGTCTTGGAGGGCGATCGCCTTGCCTGTGGTGCCATCGCGACCGGAGAGAATGATCGGCTCAATCGCTCCATCAAGCTCAGGAATCGCAATTTGCAGGGCAACCTGAATCGGGTGCAAGCCCAGATCGCTCTGTTCCCACTCTTCCGTGGTTTGAAACACCAGGGGCAGCGCCACCATGTAGGGGCGATCGAGCCGCTTTAGGGAATCGACGGCCTTGGGGTGATCTTGACGGGCTGGGCCACCCACCAGGGCAAACCCGGTGAGAGACACCACGGCATCAATGATGGGCGTAGTTTTGTTCAGAGGGTCGTAGAAGTATTCGTCTACGGGCTTCGAGAAGTCAAGGCCGCCGGAGAACACAGGAATCACCTTTGCGCCCAGACACTCTAGCTCCTGCACCATGGCCACATAGTGAGCGTCGTCTCCGGTGACAAGGTGAGTCCGCTGGAGCACCAGACCGACACAGGGAGCCAACGGATCTTTCAGATCGTCGTCAATGTCAGGACGAGACTGATGCCAGTTGAGATATTCTTTGACATCTTCAAACATCTGAGGTGCAAGGGGGTGCCAGATGCCCATGTCGGGGTAGGTGACAGGCTCTCGATAACCTAGAGAATCTTGATTGCGAACCTCGACATGACCGTACTTGTCGGTCAGCATCAGCAAGAAATTTTCTAGGTTTTCAGACGACCCACCCAGCCAATATTGGAAGCTGAGCATGAAGTTGCGGGCATCTTGCGCCTTGTCCATCGGCAGATACTTGAGCACCTTGGGCAGCGTGCGCAGCAGCTTCAGCATCGCATCTTGGAAGCTGGAACCCGAGTTTTCTTTACGCTTGCGCATAAACTGGGCGATCGCACTCTTCGACTGACCCAACTGAGCCATCGAAAAGCTACCCAGCTTGTTGAGGCGCATCACCTGAGGCATTGACGGAAAGACCACTGCCGCATCAAGGCGATCGCGATGGGGCTGCACCGCCGCGACGACTTTGTCAGCTAACTCCTCGATAAAAATCAGCGAGGCGATGAAGATGTTGGCCTCTGAGACATCTTTCTCGAATGCTTCGTAGTTTTCAGGGCTGCGGAGTTCTTCGAGGAGGTAACCACTGATTTCGATGGCAACGTTGGGATTATTTTGGTTAATCGACCGCACTGCCGCAGACAGCGAACTCTGATACTGCGGCTCAAGCACGACATAGACCACCTTGATCAGAGAGCGACCTCGCAGGTCGTCGGGCACGATGTGTCTGATCGTGGGCTTGACGTGTGTGAACATCCAGTTAAGCTCCTTTTTCTTCGGCTTCTGTGAATTCGGCTTCTATGACTCTGACTGTGAAGAGGAATTTCACCTCAGCCCCTCAATCAGCAGGAATGATCGGGTTACTTAACTCGATCGAACCCTGACTCACTAGGGACGATGCCGAGAGAGGCGATCGCCACACACAAACGTGCCTGACCAAATTGCCTCAAACCCTTGCACCACCTGTAGTTTGTATCAGAAAAACAGGCCGCATAAATGGCGATCGCACGGCATTGACACAATTTGATAAAAAACACGAGATGTTTTTTTACAAATTTTTATGATTTAGAGGGTTGTTGACTCAGTATTTGTTGAAAAATGTTAAGGGAGTGTTTTGAATGGTGGCCAACTGTTTAGGTGGCTGAGCTAAACGTTGATGCATCTTTCGATGCATTTTTCACTGAGGTCAGGCTTGTCTGACCGACTCAAGCGTTGTAAAAGTCTCCAGCTAGACACTTAGTTCTGCGCTATGAGGTGCTGAAAAATAAGGCATTTACGATTTGACTTCAGATTAAGCAACCGATGAAGCAGGAGATCAAATAGAACTGGCTGCAAGGTCTTGTGATTCTCAGCTTTTCTAATGCTTTTATTGATAGTGTGGCAGGCTTTTAAGAAAGTTTAATGTTTAAACTAGATTTGAAAAAATATCTAAATTCTTAGAACGTACTCTTTGTTTGTGACAATTTGTGCAGAACGAAAATGTTTTAACGTGAGTGATTTCTGAAAACTATGGTGATTTTCATTGAGCTTTAAAGACCAGGGGCTTTGAGAGACAATAGGGGGCTTCATGGGAGCCTGTCAGGGTTGCAACTATCTCGAAATTCCCTCATCCCCCAGCCCCTTTTCTCAATTGGGAGAAGGAGAGCAAGAGATTCAAAGTCCCTCTCCGCTGGGAAAGGGATTTAGGGTGAGGGTGACAAAAGTGACATATTCCTGGGCCTCATTTCCTTACTGAGACTGTCCTCTTATGACTGACGCAGGATTCTGGCACAGAATTCTGATACAGGATCGCTGCACTTCATTGCAGCGAGGACAGGCTTGTCTGAGGCTTCATCTTGGTTGTCATACAATTGAGGTATTCAATCCTCTATCAATCCTCTATCAGTTTCAATGTGCAGCCTCAACGTGCTGAATCGCGGCTGTCGTCAACGTTAAGCGGGTTCAAAAAAGCGATGTCAAAACCGCCTTACCGAAAAATTTCCCTTGCTGAAATTCGTGAATCAGTGTCTGAGTCTATGGAAGACGAGGACATGGGGCGACTCAGAATGTTTCTTTGTCTGGTTCCGGTGTTGGGGTTTTTCCCAGCCCTATGGACGCTGTATCGAGGTCAAGGGAGTCGAGAAGAGCGATCGCTCAGTCGGCTTGTGGTGACGCTGTCTCTGGGTTGGCTCCTCTCTGTTGTGCTGCTCAATACAGGAGCCCAGGCGGTTCATTCAGCAGCGATTCCTCTGTTGCTGACCAGCGCATTGCTCTCGTCTGGGTACTTTGTCGTCAATCTTTGGCTGATGGTGCGTCTATGGCAGCGTAAACGGTTAAAGCTGCCCATTATTAGTCAAATGAGCGATCGCCTTCCCTGAAAACTCTTGCTTTCTTCAAATTAACTTCTGTAGATTCATGAAATATGCCGCTAAATATAACGTCGTCCAAAGTGGCCTGTTTTAGATAAACGCTGTTAGTATTCTGCTTGAGCTTGGGTTTTGACTAACTATGAGTTATCGCCTCTCTTTTGTGTGATGCTCTTCAACTTTTTCTGAGATTATCCAGTGTCTTCAAAGAAAACTCGTCGCCCGTTATCATCCAACCCCTCATCTACGTCATCCAAACGGCCCAGACGTTTTCGGTGGTTATGGATCTCCCTTGGACTGACAACTGTTGCTTCGGTTTCCGCTGTCGCTGGTGCCGTGTTGGCGATCGCCCTGTCAAGCACGCCGCTGCTCCAGAGCCAGCTCTCTCCACAAGATGCTGAAGCGTTTGAGCAAGACGATATCTCCACCGGAATCAACTTTCGAATGCCTCAACTGGCTCGGCCTGTCAATATTTTGGTCTTGGGCGTTAAGGTTTTGAGTTCAGATGTCAGTAACCCACCTCCCGAAGTTGAAGATTTGGGCTACCATGCCTTGGTCAATTCTCTGGATGGGCTGTCTGACACGATGCTGCTGCTCCGCTTTGATCCGCAGCAGCAGGAAATGACCGTTCTCTCGCTTCCCCGCGACACCCGCACTGCGGTGGAAGGGGTTGGGGTGACTAAGCTCAACGAAGCCAATTATCACGGTGGCCCCGCTCTGGCGGCTCGTTCTGTCAGTAATTTGCTAGATGATGTCAGCATCGATCGCTACGTCCGCATCAATGTTCAAGGCGTAGAAAAATTGGTGGATGCTCTCGGCGGCGTCTCGGTCTATGTGCCTGAAGATATGAAATATCAGGACGACAGCCAGCACCTCTACATCAATTTGAAAGAGGGAGAACAGCACCTCGACGGAGAAACGGCGATGCAGTTTCTTCGGTTTCGCTACGACCAATATGGAGACATTGGGCGAGTACAGCGCCAGCAGATGTTTATGCGCGCCTTGCAAGAACAAGCCCTCAGCCCTGCAACGCTGGCGCGATTACCGAAAATTTTCTCGGTCGTTCAATCCCATATCGATACCAATCTAAGCCTTGAAGAAATGCTGGCTTTGAGCGGATTTGCTTCACGCATGGAGCGAGAAGAAGTACAGATGGTGATGCTGCCAGGAGACTTTAGCCGTCCTGAACAATATGAGCTGAGTTACTGGTTGCCCCAAGAGGACGCGATCAATCGCATGGTCGCAGAATATTTCTCTGGCGGCACTAACTATGCCAGTGATGTGCGATCGGCCAGTAATTTACGGGTTGCCATTCAAGATACGACGGGTCATCCAGAAGCGATCGATGCGATGATGACCCAGCTCAACGATGCTGGATATTGGAATGTCTACGTCGAACGAGACTGGGGCGAATCTCTGGAAGAGACGCAGATCATTGCCCAAGGAGGTGACCAAGATAGCGCCAATCTAATCAAGTCGCTGTTGGGTCTGGGCGAGGTGCGCATCGACAGCACTGGAGTATTGCAATCTGATGTGACGATTCATGTGGGCAGAGACTGGATTAATCAATCTGAATCTGCTCTGGAAGCCTCTACGCAATAGCAATAGCAATAGCAATAGAGGTAGTTTTTTTAGCGTCACGTCTAATGTGGATTCGCGTTGTGGCTTCGTTCAAGCCTTGAATCACGATCGAGCGTGGGCTGTGCTGTTCGCCCGTCCGTGAATCAATTGTGGCTTAGGATGGGAAGCCCACTGGCAGTGAGCCGATGACCTTGCAACACTGTCTCAGTTCGTTTTAACGAACATATTGCCCGTAGCCCACAATTGATTTGTGGGCGTTGCAGCGATCGCGGCGAAACCTTTTGGCACCAGTTCATTCGTGTCAGATGTGAGCCTTGCCGATCGCACTCAATCCCCACAAGGACGACGGAGTCTGCGAAGACGACAAGACGACAAGACAATTATTCTGCTGAATCTACTGCTGTGCCGTCTGGCGATTCTTCCGCAGACTCTTCAAACACAGAGTCTCCAGCCTCGATCTCAATTTCTGAGGGCACTTGTGACTCTGATTCTGGCACTAACTCCTCGGGCAAAAAGACATCTTCGTAGGTTTCGACCAATTTATCTAGGGTGCGGTTAAAGTGATTGGGAGCCAAAAAGCGCCAAGCAACCGTGCTGACTGAGCCTATGGCAAAGATGACGACAACCAACCCTAGGGCGATCGCCATCCAGTTCCAGTCTTGCAAATCTTCTTCAGTCGTTGGCGTCACAGAAGAGGCCGAAGCAGACGACGGACGATTGGGACGATAGCCCATCAGATAAGAAGACCAGTCATCTGACGCGTTTGAAGTGTCGGGAGACTGAGGCTGAGAATAGTTCGATTTCCTGCCTTGGGATACAGCCTCTGCCTTGGCAAACTCTGCATAGGGAGACTCCATCTCTGACGAGAGAGAAAGAGGAGTCGCATCTGCTCCTCTAGAATCAGGAGGCTGAGACGAAGGGTTGGACGGTGCTTGTGTCGATGGCGTACCCTTTTTAGAGCGCTTTGTCTTGGAGCGACTGGCAGATTGGCTTGAAGATTGGCTTGAAGAACTGGCCTGGTCAATGGGGTGAACTTGGAGAAAATCAGCAGGAAGATCGCCAAACGTTGGGACGTTTCCTTCTGGTTCTGACTGCTCTAGTTCTTGCGGATCTAGTTCTGATTGCTCTGGTTCTCGCAGATCTGGTTCTTGCAGATCGGGTTCTTGCGGTTGAGGAATCGCAGATGGTGAGGGGGCGAAACCATTAGGCTCTTCTTTCGAGACTCGACACCGCATCATCACCAAAGAAATATTGTCATGACCATTGTGCTGGTTGGCCAGGTTGATCCAGCTCGTGATTGCATCTTCTAAGGGTGAGTTTTCATTGAGCACAGTCGTGGTGATCGACTGCCCGTAGCGCTCTACGAGATGATTGTCGCTCAGACCGTCAGAGCAGAGCAGGAGCACACCGTCTTCTTCCAATAAAAATCGCTGTACTCTAATGCGTAGCTGTTCGCCTTGACGAGTGCCGAGAGCCTGGGTTAGGGCGATCGCATCAGATCGTCGAGCCGCTTCGTGAGGGAGGCTGCGCCCTGCCAACACTTCACGGGTTTTTACGTCATCGTCTAGGGTGAGGCAGTGGCAGTGGTTGGGCGTCAACCAATAGGCACGGCTATCTCCAACCTGCACCACATATAGCTCGTGGCCGTTGACTTTGCCGTTGGGAGTATGAACAAGCTGGGGAAACTGTACCGCCATGGTGAGAGTTGTGCCCATGCGCTGGCGCGATTGTCGTCCTTGACCGTCATTTTGAATTGCAATTAAGTTATTGACGACCCGCACTGCTGCTTCGAGCTGCTTCGCAACGATGCTAGGAGAGGTTAGCTCAGACTGAGGCATTTCAAAAATATCAGCAAACAGAGCGCTGATTTGCAGCTTCAATGCTCTCACTACGAGTTGACTCGCTACCTCGCCACCCGAGTGGCCGCCAATGCCATCACAAACAATCGCCAAACGGGGATGCAGCAAACCCTCCGGGCTAGATTGACTGACCTCTACCCCGATGTCTGCCCTGCCAAGGGTTAAAGGAAAAGCCGCATCTTCATTGTGGGCGTGCTTTTTGCCTGCATGGGTCGCTCCAGCAATATCGATGCGAAGGGGCAGTCGGGCTGCCTGGGCCAGCAGGGCTTCATTGAGTTGAGGGGCGATCGCCTGCCAGCTTGCGTCAGGAGCTTGCAACGCCTGGGCGATCGCCCGAATGGTGGCTTGGATCTCCAGATGAGCGGTTTCGGCCCAGGTCATCCACAGATCACCAAGTGCCTCAAAAGAAGCGCCTGAAGCTGACGCTGGCTCGGCTTTTTCAGAATGGGTATCTGCAATGAGTTCGCATAGCTGCAGACGCCATTCTCGAACTCGCAGGTTGTCTGGGTATAACAAACTAGCCGCCACATGCTCTGTCGCCAGAGGCTCCCAAAGCTCTCCTTGTTGCCACAGCCAATATAGCTGTCGCACTGGTGAAGCCTGACTCCAGGCCATTTCAAGTGATGGCAGCACATGACCCTCTGCATCTATGGGCGCGTTGTCGAGTAGAAGCACCGTTGAGTCATTTGTTGAGCTATTCGTTGAGTCATTTGTTGAGTCATTTGTTGAGCCATTCAACGATCCAGACTCTTCTGGGTTAGGGGTGTAAATGCCATAGGGTTGAGGCACATGGAGTCGATGGGCATAGAGCTTGAGATATGGCATCGCCCGTGCAGGTAGCGCCCCATCTCGTTCGAGAACCGTGTGGGCATGTTCATCTCGCCAGACATGAGGCGAAACTATGGAGAAGCGATCGCCCACGAGAGTCCCTTCTGAGATTGCTTCACCTTTCAACCCAACGGCCCACAAATAAGTCGGCTGGGCAGCATTTAAGGTAGGCATCAGGGTAGGAGAGACAGTCATGGCAGATAGCTCCACTCAATCAAAACAACACGGCGGCGATCAAAACGCAGGATATGCGCCCACAATCTCCTCGACATTCACCACAGAATACTCGCGAAGGCCAAATTTGCGGTAGTGGTTTTGAGAAAAACATCCTGATCAAGATCAGTGGTTTTATCTTCGCTTGGCGGCTCTGCTGCACTTGGCATGATGGCGATCGCGCCGCTTCAGGTTCAGTCACGAGCTAGAGAATTTTGTTGACTCAGAGTTCTGATCTATATGATCTATCTGAACTCTGAGGTTTAGGCTAAACTGTAATCAGCTAAGGCACTGGGCTGAGTCTCTTCGAATCAGCGAATGCTTTTAGTCATATGAAGAGTTGAGACGACTTTCAGATTCAGGGTTGTTGGCCAAGTAGGGTATGCAGGGTGCAAAAAGTGAGTGAGCTGTATTCGGCCAGCCTCCATTTGAGGTCTACCGATGGCTTAAACGTAAGAGGTGCCAGCGAAAGCTTAGCTCTTATGTAAATCTACTTAGAGAAGCAAATGCTTCATTGAGTTGAAAAGTGGGCATCCTCAAAGAGAATCTTGTGGCGATAAGAGTAGCTTCTTGCGAGGCTTCTTATTCTAAGATGAATCGACCATGGCACAATAAGATAGCAGATAGACTAGACTGTGTTATCTGATTCTTATCTCATTCTCTTAAAGTAGGCTTTAGAAATAACTCTCGTTAAGGCGATCGCCCCTATGTAATCTATTTGTAATTTATTTGCAATTTATCGATTGACTCTCGAATTGAAGCAGACTCTAGCTAGTACCTTAGTTTGCTTTTTTCATGATTCCTCTAGAAAAGCAGCGTTATGCTATGGTTTCAGGCATCTGCCTCTCCCAAGGCATTAGAAAACTATCCTGTCGGGAGCGCTAGGCCGTGAATTTATCAGATATAGAGGTATCCATGGGTCAAGAAGATGAATATAGAAAATTCTATAATTGACGTGATGGTAGCCTGGTTGGGTTATTACCCACAGCCCTCATGTTGAGTTGGATACACCGCAACAAACAGACGAACATAACATGCCAGGTTCTGATTCTTCAGAGAACAACATTCAGAGATTAAACGGTGCGACGGCGGGCTCCGTTGATTCTAGCTCTCATAATGGTGACTCAGAGTTCACCATAAAATTTTGGGGCGTTCGTGGTAGCATCCCCACTCCTGGTGAAAATACGGTTCTTTACGGCGGCAACACGGCGTGTATCGAAATCAGTATCCAGGGCACTCGACTCATTTTTGACGCAGGAACTGGGTTAAGAGTGTTAGGAGAGCATTTGCGTCATCTTCCAGCAGTTGAAGC
>JBARXP010000311.1:0-56185 GCA_049647405.1 Elainellaceae cyanobacterium
GATTTTATCAGATGCCATTGGCGGTCAGTCAGATCGGTGTCGTAAGATTGTCGTGTCATTTTGATGCTAAGAAGTTCATTCGTAGCTTCTTAGCACTTCCTGATTTTCTTTTCAAACATCTTCTAAGGGTAAAGAAATCAACTACAACAATTTTCATCGACGTGCATGGCATGCGGTAGTTGATCTAATTAAGCCAAACACTACTCCCTATTCATGTCGGGATACGTTTATCACGCTACAAATACTGAAACGAGTGCCAGAATCGGCCATTGCAGCATGGTGTGATACCAGTGTGGATATGATTCAAAAGCATTACGCTGATTTTATGAAACTAATGTCCTTGCGACCAGAAGATTAAGTTTCAGGAAGATGGAGTAATAACTGATTACAAATCAGCTGCTCCAATTCTCTGGATGCTTTGGAATTTGTCGCTTTCAGAGTAGCGATAGATGGTTACGCACTCGTTGGATCACACCTTCGATCACAATTTGACGCTCAATGGTTTCTTAATATTTGGGTGGTCGGTTGATTGTTCTGCTGTAGGGGACTCAGCACCGTGGCGCAGCAGCAAGCTCTCTATCTCACCCACAATTCGTTCAAGGTGCTCTCTCGTTTCAGTGTTCGCCCAGAGGTGCGGTTTTCTCAGTTGTGGATATGCCTTGATCCACCGTGCTTCTAAAGCATCATGTGTTTTCTTTAGTGGGTGTGCTTTCGCCTGAGCTTGGCGCAGACGTTGCTTAATTTGCTTCAACGAAAGTTTCTGGGCGATCGCCTCCTCCAACACTCTCTGCCTCGCTTGTAGATTCTTGAGACGCGAGATCGCCAGTGCCTTCGTGTACTCAATCTTTCCTTGTCGCAAGACTGCCAGAACATCCGCTGGCAACTTCAGTAACGGTAATCGACTGGCCCGAAAGCTATTGGGGCTGAATCGTCCGACTGAGGTGAAGACTGCCTCAACTGTCTTCCACTCTGAGCTGTGCAAAACGTTTTGCACAGACGCTCGCTTCAGGTGGGCTGACAGGTTGAGCAAGGCAATGACCTCTTCTCTGCTCTTCTTTAGCTTCTGCTCTAGTAGTTCCAGAATCCCTTCTGTTTCCTCCACTGGGTTCAGATCTTCTCGCTGCAAATTCTCCAGAAGCGCCACTTCTGATGCCTCGATATCTGATAGCTTCCGGATCAATACCGGAACCTCTGCCAGTCCAAGTTCCTGAGCCGCTCGGAAACGCCGCTCTCCTGCTACTAGTTCATAGCTATTCTTACCCGCTGACCGTACCAACAAAGGCGTTAAAATCCCATGCATTCGGATCGATGCGGCTAAATCCTGTAACGCTTTTGGGTCAAAGTATTGTCGAGGCTGTTGAGTCGGTAAGGTAATGTGAGCAAGCGGTATCGACGTTGACTCAGACCCTTCAGTCGTGTCCTGACCCAGCAGTGCGGTCACCCCTCTGCCTTTGAACTGATAGGTGGCGATCGCTTGTTTTGCCATCAGAGTTGCTCCAGGTGTTGGGCGATCGCTTGCATGACGCTCACTGCTGGATGGTTCGGCTTGTACACAGCCAGCGGCTGATGCTGCTGAGACGCATTGGCAAAGTCCGTTGCTCTGGGAATCGCTTGACAAATCGGTGCAATGGGGGAGAGTTGATCACAGATGGCGTCCAAACTGGCAATGCCCTGACGAGTTTGACTGTGATGCATCGTCGGGACAAATCCTGCGATTTCTACCGTCCGATTGGCCCGTCGCTTGACCCGTGCAATCGTGTCGAGCAAGAGTTCCGTCCCTTTGAGCGCCTTGTATTCTGTCTGAATCGGAATCAGGACATGCGATGCCGCCACGAGACTGATGTAGCTGAGAATGCCGAGGCTCGGGGGACAGTCAATCAGGATGAAGTCGTATTTGGAACTTAAGGGCTCTAACACATCTTTCAGTCGCACATCTCGCATGTCTGCGGTGACCAGCTCCATTTCTGCTCCACACAGATGAATATTCGCGGGAGCCAGATCCATCTGATGAATCTTTTGGTGCAAGGGGAGGGGGGTAGATTGAGCGATCGCGTTGTAGACCGTCTCATCTAGCTCAGAGGGTTCCAGTCCCATGAAGACCGTAAGTGACGCCTGCGGATCTATGTCCACGAGCAACACTCGATGGCCCAATTCTGCCAAGTGATAGCCCAGATTCATGGTTAGGGTGCTTTTCCCAACTCCCCCTGACTGATTGAAAAAGGCAATGATGCGACTGTCCAAGTGCTCTCCTGTCTCTAGAATTCTCTCTTGGTTGGAATAGCAGAGGTCAATAGCCTTGGGAAGGCATAACCTGCCTGGGTTCTGTTCTCAATAGACAAGGCGGATGGATTCGCTGAGAATATGGCTGTTACTTCGTTATCTAATGTTGGATGTAATTTTGATAAGGACACCATGCGTCGTCCTCTCCTGCCGGATCGCAACCGTCAACTCAACTTCTTTATCTGCGATATTCTGGACGCTAATCCGAAAGATGATTTGGGCAGCATGGAACATCCCATGTTTGTTCTTTCAACCAAACCGGATACTCGAATCCGCACCTATGAACACAACGGCAACACCGTCACCATCATCCCGAGCGTTCTGGGTCACGCCACGATTCTGGATAAGGATGTGCTGATTTACTGCATCAGTCAGCTGGTAGAAGCGGTGAATCGAAATCGAAAAGACCTCAACCGAACCGTGAGACTCACGGCCTATGACTTGCTGACCGTGACCAATCGCCAAACCGATGGGGATGGCTATCGACGGTTGAAAGCCGCCTTAGATCGTCTGGCCGGAACCCGTATCAAGACCAATATCAAGACCCGAAACCAGCGAATTACGAATGCATTTGGCATCATCGACAGCTACCGCATCATCGAGAAATCGCCACTGAATGGGCAAATGGTCGCGATTGAAATGACCCTATCGGACTGGCTCTATAACGCGGTTTTAGCGACTGAGGTGCTGACACTCAATCGGGATTACTTCCGATTGCGAAAACCCCTTGAGCGTCGAGTGTATGAGTTGGCCCGAAAGCATTGTGGCAATCAACCCCAGTGGAAAATTGGACTCCCGTTGCTGCACAAGAAAACGGGGTCATCCTCCCCTCTGAAAATGTTTCGTCACCATCTGAAGGCGATCGCCCAGAGCAACCACTTGCCGGACTACATCGTTCGCTATTGTGCAGAAGACGATAGCGTCACCTTCACCCATCGAAACGAGCGCGTCAACGCTAGAACGGCTATCCGAAAGCTCTTAGCATAGTCATCCACCTGTGAATCATGTTGGGGTTTTAGAAACCGAGACTGTGAATTGCATTGGGGTTTCAAAAACCGGGTCTGTGAATCGCATCGGGGGTTTAGAAACCGAAGCTGTGAATCGCATCGGGGGTTTAGAAACCAGGACAGCAGGGAGTGTTGGGGTTTCAGAAACCGAACCTGAGAATTATCCCAAGAAAATCAAATTCTTATCAATGTATTGATATCAGCGTCTACGCTGCGTTCAGCCCTTAACTACGCGCGTGCGTTCTTTTAACGTTTAAGATCATTAACTTCGAGGGGCTGTGGATAACTGGATGGAGTCGTGATTCGGCTCAAATCGCCTGAGCGCCTTGTAGAGCGGAGATTTTAGAGTGGCCTGACTCTATCCATAGGTCATACCCTAGTGGGCTCACCTAATGGATTTGTGAGCTCTTGGGAGGGAATGAGGAATTTACTTGAATCCCCAGTTTTGGTGATTACTGGTAAGGTCAGAAAAAGGTTTTCTACACGAGGAACCGATCGCATCAGGCAGCTCAAGACTAACGGTTCACCCACCCACTCGTTTCTCAGGGCATCGAAAGAGTCCATATTTTCTGTGGAGCCAGGGACATGGACGCTCTCTTTTCAGAAGAGGGATGAAGACGCGGAGTTGCTGTGGAACAATTTTGGGCAGCCTCTGGGAAACACCGTTTGACTGCTGAAAAATCAGCACCTTACCGATTTCAGATTGAGGCACGATTTGTTTTTTTGAACCTGTGGAACAATGCTCACTTCTGGAAAGAACAAGTGGATGAGATGCCTCGTTCATCCCGTTTTATCCAAGGGGAACGACAATTGTTTTCCTCGACGGTTCAGCAGTTTTTTCGCCTCTGCAATCATCTTGTGCTTCTGGCGATTGACTCCAGGGTAGTTAATCCACCTCAGAGACCTGATCTGTTCTTCAACAGCATCAACGTTTCCCTCTCTCGCCAGTCTCAGCACTTTGTCTTTGACCACATGGTAGGCCCAGGGGGCGACAATCACCTCATAGCGACGAGAGGAGCGGACTCGAATCCAGTAGTACCAAATCTCAATCGGCTGCTTGCGCGCATCTTTGATGGAGCGATCGCCAAAGAAGAGGGGATGCTCACCTTCGGTGGCAATCAGCACAAAGTCTCGTTCGTAACGGAGATATTGAACTGTAGCCAGTCCTTTGGCTTTGCGTCGATGACGCTGCCAGCGGGAGAGGGTGGTTTCGTACTTGCTGCTCAGTTTCACATCCACCTGTTCAATCGATTTATGGTCTGGAATACGACCCTTTACAACGTACCAGTAGCCTTCTTTGAGGTAATAGCGGGTCAGTCTGCGAATCAAATCGGCTGAGCTGTTTACAACATGCATACACTTCCTGGGGGTGAAAAAAGCAGGGATGGAGTTCCATCCCTGCCTCAAGTCAAACCTTGGGACATATCCTTCTTCACATCACCCGTCCGTTGAGTTCACGCAACCTGCCTGTGGATAGCCAATCTCCCGCCATCCAGATTCCTTTTAAGCGTTGCACCATCAGGAATGTCTAATCATTCAACATTCTTAACCGTTCCTGTGAATTCAAGGGTTGCAGGTGTCATGCAAAGACGAAGGCTTCCCAGCGTTCGACCTCATGACCGCATCATGCTGTCCGACCAGACAGATGCGATTCGCGAATAGGCCCTGTGACCTCAGTGCTTTCGTTGCTGCTTGATGTTGAGGCACCACCCTCAACGCAGGGGGTGGCTCGACTGCCCTGCCGAGCCCACCCGACTCCTACTTGCACCACGCTCCCCCTCTCCAGGATGCTCTGGGTTGACTGTCCCAGCCTCGGGTTCCGACCCCGACTCCAAGAGAGGTTCCCACGTTAGTTCACACTGTTCCGATAGCAGTCCTGTCGCTCCAGCATCGATGGTACGTGTCGAAATCCCTTTCGACCGCAGTCACCTCAATCAATCGATTGAGTTTTCAGCCTACGAATCCGGATAAGATCGGCTTATCCACCACCCATGCCTTCCGTGCAGTTTGGCCTCGCAGCTCTGCTATCAGTGACCGGAAAGCGATTACTCGCCTGTTCTAAGGTTGAGCTTTTTCCTAGGCTTGTGGCCTACCGAGGGGTCAGCCCCGGCTGAGGATCTCGCGACCCTCAGGGTCCCCTGTCCGGCGCACGTTATAGCCACCCCAATCCTGTGGGGCCATCTATCCCGCGCGGTGGATTTTCACCACTTCAGTGTGAACGGCTCGCTCAATTCACTAGAGAATCAAGGGAGTCTGTCCGTGTCGCCAAGACTAATTGTTTCCACCGAGTAGAATCATAGAGTTGTTCCCTGAACAGCAAGCTAGACAGGGGGTTTGGCCTATGAAGCCCTCGTTACCACTGGGCGAACACCTCCCGATGTACCCAGCGCGAAGTCCATATGACAATGACGGTCGGAACCTCCGTCCCCTTAGCCCGGTGAGTGAGACCGGGTTTGCCGGGTGTCATACCCGATTCGCGAATCCGCGACATGCGCGTTAGAGGTATCAAAACGGTTGAAAGGAGATGTGGCAAGAGATAAATTGAGCCCGTTGTAGCTGGATTGAGAAATGGAGTACAACTAGACTAGTCGTGTTCATGTATGTCATGGGCTTTCCCATTCCCGGTGATGCCATTGAGCAGAGCCTTGATCTCAGCTCTCAACGGTGTATGACCCATTGGCTAGAGATTTCTAACGTAAAGTGACTACAGCAAGTGTTCAGATCAGCCGATGAACAACCCGTAGAATAGTAGGAAACAGAGTGGATAGGCGCATGTTCACAACCGTTGATGGAATTTATCACGATGGTCAGATTCAACTCAGCACATTACCTGCTGACATCCGCAATAACGCTCAGGTGTTAGTGACGTTCCTGGAACCTGGCAATCTCGACCCTGAACAAATTCGCTCATTAATCGCACGACTGGAAACCATTGCGGGCATTCAGCAGGGCTTGGATGAAGTGAATACAGGGCAGACTCGACCCGTGGCTGATTTTGCGGAAGAGATGCAGCGCAAGCATGGTAGACAGTCCATGAAGAACTGAAGTCTAGCTTCTAAACGAGGTGTGATTATAGTTTTCTCAATCTGCTGTTAACTCTGCTGGTGAATCTTCGGGTGACGAAAGCCTAGTGAGACTTTCTTTTTGGGCAACCTATAACCATTAAGTCAGTAGTACTCCCTTATTGTGAAGTAGTCAGTTTTATTGAAAGAAGTGCTTTCTTCTCTACCCCACTCGATAACTGACCAACTTTGCATAGTTGATACTACTCTGAAACTAAAGCTACCTGAACATCACAACTGGTTAATCTATGTATAGATTAGTTTCAGAAGCTCAAAATTGCTCGAATCTCCAAAGACGATGCGGTAGGGCGCAAGTATACTGTTCGTTGCTAAGTATTTAGGGTCTAACTACTTTTTGAAGATGACAAGCTATATTTTGTTTGAATCTGATGGGGATGCTACTCCAACTGTTCTTGTAGAAGTAGACGAAGAAGAAATTGTCTCGGAAGAAGACGGATTAGTGAAAGTAGGGGTAAGAGATACACTCAACAACGCTGTATCTGTTGCTAGCAGTACCTTCTCTACTGCTATTAGGAATGCAATTCATCATAATGTAAAAACGATTACAGATGCGGTGCAAAGCTTACCTAACCCTCCCTCAGATGTCGAGGTCAGCTTTGGTCTTAAAGTAACTGGTGAGGCTAGCAATATCGCTGTTGGCAAAGTGGGAGGAGAAGTGAACTATGCCATCAAGCTAACGTGGAAGCAAGCATCATCTTAGTAAGCATAGGTTGCTGGGAGAAGGAGCTGCTGCAACTATGGATAAAGAGCTACGTAAGGGAATAGTTCAGGTTCTAAAGACTTCTGGACAAACTATTGGTACAGGATTTCTGGTTGCACCTCGGTTAGTGGTTACCTGTGCTCACGTTGCTGCGGTTGCAAAAGGCAGAATAAATGCATCCGTTCGTCTTGTTCTTCTGGAAACAGGGCAAGAATTATCTGCTGAGATAACGAAATATTGGAGCAGTTCCCAAGAAAAAGACGTTGCTGTTTTGCAGCTCGAAGAACAATTTACTAATAGCGCTCCTCTAAAGCTAGGAACTGACAAAAATATTGATGGTCATTCTTTTTCTACCTATGGTTTTCCAGAAAAGATTGCTCAAGAGATTTCTAGCGGAATTATTGTGGAGGGAATAATCCTTGGTGACATTGCAGATAGTTCATTACTACAGCTAGCGAGTCGAAATATAACTGAAGGCGCTAGTGGTGCTCCCGTAGTGGATACTCAAACTCAGCGAGTTGTAGGAATTATTACAGCAAGATCCGGACTAGATTTACGAGAGATTGAACGTAAGGTAAAAGGAAAAAAAGAAACTATAGTTTTTCCAACAGCGACAGGTCGGTTAGAGGAATTAGCATTCGCCACGCCTATCTCAATTCTGTTAGAGGTGTGTCCTATTCTAGGTACCGAGGATATTTGCCCGTATCGCGGATTAACTGCTTTTACCGAAAACGATGTGCGTTTCTTCCACGGTCGAGATAGTTTAATCAGTAATCTAGTTGAAGGCTTACGGCGTAGTTCTGGTTTTCTCGCAGTTTTTGGTTCTTCCGGCAGTGGCAAGTCATCTGCTATTCAAGCTGGGCTACTCCCTAAATTGCGACAAGAGACAATACCTGACTTCAAAAATTGTATTATCCTCCAGTTTCGTCCTGGTTCAAAACCCCGGCGATCGCTTCTGGATGCTTTTCTAGAGCTCTACACCAATATCCCAGATCTTGATCCCGACAACGATAGATTTTGGCCGACTATTGAGGCTAATCTTCGGCATTCTCCGTGTCGGTGCGTAGTTTTTATTGACCAGTTTGAAGAGCTTTTTACATCCTCTAATACTGAAGTACAAGAAGACTTCACCCAAGCTCTGGTGAGATTGACACAAATAGCTACAGTCACTTTAGTTCTAGCAATTCGCTCTGCCTTCTACAAAATTTCAACAAATTCCCCCCTGGGAGAGCTATTTCAATATAGTGATTCTATTCATGTTTCTAACAAAATATCAGATGAGGAATTAAGGGAGGCGATCGCCAAACCTGCTGAGGAGGTTGGGCTAAGGATAGAGCCAGGACTATCTGACTTAATTATTCGTGATTTACAAGCTACAAAGACTTCCAACCCGTTACCTCTATTAGAAGTCACCCTTGAAAGGCTCTGGCAAATTGAGCATCATAATAATTTGCTGACGTGCGATCGCTATCAAAGTCCAGAAATTGGAGGTGTTACGGGAGCGGTTACCCAATGGGCAGAAGGTGTCTGGAGACGACTGGGCAATCAAGCAGATAGGAATCTCGCCAAACAAATCTTTCTAACCCTGATCCGCATCAGTCCAGCTTCGGAAATTCCAGATACCCGTCGTCGCATGGGCGTGAACGAGTTAAGCAATCGCGGTGCCGATGCTAAAAGACTTCGCTTTGTGATTAAAACCCTTGCCGATAGTCGTCTTATTGTGACTGACCAAGCTCCTGAAACTGACGAGAAAACCATTGAGATTATCCATGAAGCCTTATTCAGAGAATGGCGATGGTTTAGTAAGGAGATTGCTAAAAATCGAGAGATCTTAGCTAAGCTGAGCAAAATAGAAACAGAAGCAGAGGAATGGGTAAGCCTAGGAAGACCAAAAGATAGCTCCTATCTCTTGACAGGAAAGAAGTTTTTGGAGGTAAAAACTCTATTCTCTCAAGCAAAAGTAAGCAATGCATCCCTAAC
The DNA here is from genome assembly GCA_049647405.1 of Elainellaceae cyanobacterium. Classification (GTDB taxonomy): domain Bacteria; phylum Cyanobacteriota; class Cyanobacteriia; order CAKZMO01; family CAKZMO01; genus CAKZMO01. The sequence continues at coordinate 9,051 of JBARXP010000311.1, forward strand.
CATATCTCCAGGTGTTAATCAGTTTGCTCAAGCTAGTCAGAATACTCAGAGAGACAATCGGCTCAAAACTTTTGCAAGTATAGCCTCTGGAATTGCTCTTGCTCTCAGCTTATCAGGACTAGTCTGGACTAGCTACAGACAACGTATTGGAGAGAGCTACATCCAAAACGTGAAACCTGGAACTCTTGCTGATTCACGATATCTTTACATAATTGAACCTCTTCTTGAGTCTACCGCTAAAATAGCGCAAAACACTAACAAAACTACCGAAGCTCTAACAAATTATAGGCAAATTTTCCTTTATCTTTCTCTTTTAGAAACTCGCAGACAAGATGCTCAAGATAATCTTGAATTACTTCAACGTGAATACCAACAAATAGAAACATTTTCAGAGATAGTTGAAAGAGACTTTGTTCAACTGATTCGCACTGAACGACTACCAGCATTAGAATCAGATCTTTTATCTAATCAAGAGATGGTTTGGAGAGAAATTAGTAGTATTGCTTCTAATAAATCAGAACGTTTTGAGAAAGGGGCATTACAAATAACCTACAGTATTATTCATGATAACTTTGGCGTGGGTGCTGATGTCGGAGAAAACGCCGGAGTGATTGACGATGGAGAGGAACTGATGATTCCTTGTTCTCTATTAGAAGAAATTGAGAAGCTTTGGCGAGAACATACCAACTGTGGATGGTTCAACACTGAAGACGGTAATTTATATGATGATTCAAATTGTTTATATGTTAAGAGTGGCAACCAAGGTGTCACGCTAACCAATGTTGTTTTTGAGGGTAATTTAGACGCTGTTGCTGAGCGGATAAGGTTCTGTTTTGCTCTATAAATAATTTAGTTGATGCTTAGTTTTGATCGTTTTAGTTGTTTCTGAAGCTGGTGCCGATACATGAGAAGGACTACTCTCAAAGCAATTTTTCTGTTACTAATTTCTATTATTAGTTGTTTGCTGATAACGTTTTTTTTTCTGCAAAGGGACTACCATCAACCGCTAGCTTATTAAAGCAGCTAACTCCTGTTGAGATACAGCAACGTTGTCGTCAAGATCCAAATGCTTGCCCACAAGCGGCTTATATCTGGCAAGTTATTGGCAATGCTGTTGAGCGTGTACTGTATTTTCCTACAGGAGGAGGTGCAGAACCAGTCATCAATCCTGTCAGCAAAGTACTGCATAATCAATATAGACTCAGTATTCCAGGAGAACATGACCTTGGTTCCTTGCTAAGGTTTGCCTCACGAATTGAACAAGCACAAAATTTCTTAATCCCAGGCTATTTGGCTTCCGCTGGATTTCATCGTTCAACAACTATTTACAAATATCCATGTACTGTTGTTGGCAGCTTTACAATTGGCTGGGAAGGACAGGAAGATTCCCCCACCTGTGATAATGGTGAAGTTCTTTACAACCCGGCCCTCAGGGAAGCAGAAGATTACATCAGAACTGAAGCTGACCGAGTTGACCCACGAACGTTCAGTCCGGGATCACGGGCATACAACAAACAACCCCGTAAAAAAATTGACAACCTCAAACAGACAGGTTTAGGTGCCCCAGAAAGAATAGGAGGGGCACCTGTAAATCTTCGGTTATATTGCAGTGTTGCCGCTTCATCTGGCCCGGGGTGGCAAGTAGAGCTTGCCAGTGGAACGGAAGCGGATTTACCAACGCTTTGCAATCGAGCCATTGAAACCTGTGAAGCAAACGCTGGAAATACTTGCTTCGTCACCAGACAGGGATATTGGCGTGCTTACCATCCCAAGGTCTTCTTACGCCAAGTCAGATTACGTTTTCAGTGTGCAGAACCAGAGCCTTTTTACGATGCCATGATTGAGGGAAATGCGGTCGAAACACAGTGGGAGAATTTGGCAGAAACAGCTGCTAATGCATCCTCTTGCGTATTAGCTGTCTATAATCCTGACGACATATTAATAGCGCCTGATCCAACTCAGCGAACATTGATGCATGTGGATGATAATTCTGAACGAATAAGAGTTACATCACTAGCAGGAAAACTGATTATTAATCAACCGGGCAATGCTGCTCAAATTGTTGCTCAGCCAAACAGTCTATCTCGTAGAGAAAGGTTTGAGTTAGTGGCTGGGGAGCAACTGACATTGCTGAATACTACTGGAGATGCCACTGAAAGAACATTAGATAGAGATGAGCGCGAAGAAATCATAGACTTACCAGTTGTTCAAGCATTTTTGCGCGTTGAAAACTGGGAATTAATCTTTGATGAAGATCCAATTCAACAGCAAATTCAGGCATTTCGAGATGCATTAAACGAACAGTTTTGGCAACCTCCGGCAACAGATACTGAGTTAATTAACGGTATTTGGAGGGCTACGATTACTCTCCAACCCGGCATTGGCCTGCGACTTGTCCCAAATCCAACACCAAGTGTAACTAATGCAGCTCGTTTAGAATCCTTTGCTGCGGCGAATAATAATCCTGATCTTGTACTAGGCGGATTGTTTCAAAGTCCCTCGTTTCTAGCCTCAGAATGTAGAGCACTTCGTCCTGGTCGAGGATATGCAACAATTCTTGGACTAACCGCTGACAAGCAGCCAGAGATGGTATCAGGTGGTGGGCTAGATGGCAAAATTCCTGCATTTGACGAGTATTGCTTTGCTATTACAGGAGGCCCACGTTTATTGCAGGCTAGCGATCCAAGCTATCGCATTACACCTGAAGCAGCTAGAACACAAGGACACAGAGATCCAAATTTTGCGACACTACAAGGAATTAGCAGTCGTTCGGCTCGTTCTGCTGTTTGTATCTCTAAAGATCGTTCTGCTATTTACTATGCTGCTACTCCAAGTGGGATGTCTTTATCACTGCCACAGTTTGCAGATATTCTTGGTTCAGATGAATTTGGCTGCGGTGATGCCATGAATATGGATGGGGGTAATCCGCAAGTATTGTATTTTTCGGAAGGTGATGGTGCTCCTGGATTACCACCAACAGGTACGGCTCCTCCTTACTGGATTCTGGTTTATGATAATGCGATCTCATCTTCCTTAACAGAAAATGCATTTTTTGCAATCGTAGCATCTCCTCCATCATCGGCTGTTGCTGAGGCAAGAGCTAATGAAATCAGTCAGAATAACCCTGACTTAGATGTTAAGGTGTTTGCGCCTTTTGGAAATAGCGAATATTACAGTGTTGCGATAGTGTCGTATACTTCAATTCAAGACGCTGAAGCTGCTTGCAGAGTAGCAAAAGATAGAGGAATTGGCCCAGATGCATTTGTGTGAGCTTTTCCTGGAACAATTGGAGACAGAGCTTACTTCAAACAGTGCTGAGTCGAAGACCTATTACAATCGCAAGAAAGCGGAGACTTTTAATATCTCTAATCTTGTAAAAAGGACAATTGTTTGCCGTTGAGATTGGTAAGTGGCTTCATAAATGACTCCAGCATAAAGTCTAACCTTATGGGTTAAACACTCTAACGTTATGTACCGAGGCTAGATGCATCGCTGTCGATTAGGTCAGTCGAAGCGATCGCCCCTTCAGTCGAAGAAAGCAGAAAAAGGCTAAGAGTGACCCCTTAGCCTTTTGAGTTGAACCCTAATTCAGCAATTCCATAACCTTTTCAATCACCCGAATCCCTTCAGCCTCAACCGTTGGCACAAACACTCGCCGTTTCCAGCTAGCGCCCTCCTCTCGAATACGGAGCCAGCACGTAAGCGTTCTCAAACCACAGCACCCAGAAATTGCCTCCTTCAACGCATGAGAGCGATGGGTAGATCATGACCTGTCCCTCTGCGGCCCACGCCGTCATCTGAGCGGTATCGTTCTCGATGATGACTTGACCCACTCGTCCCAAGCTCAGCTCAGAATGATTCACGAAAAACCATAATCGTCCATCATCATAGGATTGAAGCGACTGCCGAGACGCAACATCCACATCTGCATTGAGTTGATGGATTAAATGTTGCGACTTTATTGTTGCTTTTCCTGTCATCGTTTACTCCTGTAAAAAGAGCTATCCCGAAGGATAGCTCTAGGGTTGCGTTAGACCATAAAAGTTGCTAACTATTCTGTGTGTGTTTTGAAGAAGGAGCTATGCCGTTGACTTGAGTCTTCGGTGTAGCTTTCTTCTTTGTTCGGGATTGAACGTGAGGAAACTGCGCAACGGCTTGGCTCAGAGCATCAATCTTTTCCGACAATGCCAGCAGAGGTTCCGAATGCTGCTGTTTCCTCATTTGGGCGGTTAGCACCTGCAAATCTGCTTGAATCTGATCCAAGGCAGACGTGCGATGCACCCGCGATACAAAGTGCACCAGATTCTTCCACCACTGGGGCAAGAAGTAAGACGCGAGCGCCCCACACATTAGTCCAATGATGAACAACCGTGCATCAATCATCAAGTCAAGCATGACTTTCTCCTTTATTAAGTTCTGCGGTTTTCCTAACCACAGAGGGTTTTTAAATAGAGCACGAAGAGATTTCTTCATCCTCTAGAGTTCTTTCATTCTCATGAGAAAACCTTCTCCATTCCACTTGAGTCAGAATGAAATAACCTCTGATTTGAACCTAATTTAGAGAACAACAGACATCATCTGAAACACGATTTTAACGATGTAATCGCCATCAAAAATGACAGTCGATAACACTCATATAAACCGATACAGAAAGCGTAACATGGCTCGATCTCGTACTTGATTGCATCAAAGATCCAAGATCTTCTATCAAACCAATACACCTCAAAAAACAAACCAGAATTCCGATAGCCGTACCGGAATCTATTCCGAACAAATGTGATAGAGCCCTGCCGCTTTCGTAGCCCTGCAATCCTTCCTATCCATGGCGGTTTCTATCATGCAAACGAATCATAAAATATCGAAGAAGCATTACATAAACACCTGTAATTATAGCAATTATTGTTAGATTGAGAGAGCCAAAGTCGCACATTTTTAACGCATGTTAAGCATTGCAAAAATGAGGTCTAAAAGTGCCCAATATTATGCCAATTTAGCTCAAGAACAGGGGGAGTTTGACCCGATGCAACCGGGTGAACCATCAGGGCAGTGGCTCGGTCAAGGTAGTGCTCAGTTGGGGCTGTCAGGCTGCATCAACCGGGCTGATTTTTTAGCCTTATTTGACGGCTTTGCGCCCAATGGGCAAGCGTTGTTGTTCAACGCAGGCCAAGAGAATCATTGCCCTGGCTGGGATTTAACCTTTTCAGCAGTGAAATCCGTGGGGGGTCTGCTGTGGGCTGTGTCTCCACCCCACATCCAAGCGGCGATTGAATCGTGTCATCAGCGAGCGGTGCAGAAGGCGATCGCTTATTTAGAAGCGCAATCGATCAACCGGGACGGAGCGGCGAGTAGGTTGGTCATCGCTGCTTTTCAACATGGCAGCAACCGTAATCTTGACCCAGGGCTGCATACCCACGGTTTAGTGCTGAATTTAGCGGTGTCTATGGATCGGGAAGGACAGCCACGCCCCGTGGATTCAAGGCCGTTGTATCAACACAAACGGGCAGCGGGAGCGGTTTATCGCAGTGAGTTGTCGTACCTGTTGCAACACGAGTTAGGGCTGTCTCTGGAACGGGTGCAGAGCTGGTTTGAATTAACAGGATTTTCCAGAGCGCACGGACGCCATCAGGCGTTGATGAATCGCTGGTCGTCTCGACGGCAAGAGATCGAGACTGAAGGGCCGGTCAGTGCTCAACATGCCCAACTGTTGGCCTATCAAACTCGTTCTGACAAAGGAACCGTACCGCCTCGACATGAACTCTTTCAATCGTGGCAGCGTATTGCAGCGGACGATGGATGGACTCAAACGAAAGCGATGCGTCTGGTGAAATCGCCCCAGCATCGAACGGTTCTGGGACAGAAATGGGCCGAGTGGCGTGTCACACGAGAGGCCGCAACTGCTGCGGTGCGGCATCAGAGCCATTTTACCCATCGAGATTGGGTGCAGGCGATGGCCGAGGCCGCGCAAACCCGGCACCTTTCGACAGAACGGGTGATGGAATTGGCGGAGCGCTATCTCGCCTCTCGTTACGTCATCCGTCTCGGCATCATTGACGGGCACTGTCGCTACGCCAATAAACGACTCTATCGATTGGAGCAAAAGCTGTTAAAGCAGGCTCAAACCCTTGCACAATCCAGAGGGTTTCGAGTCCGGCAGAAGACGGTGACCCATGCCGTGACCCGTGACGGACTGCATCCGGAACAGGAGCAGGGTGTGGTCTCGGTCACTCATCCGTCTCGCTTGTCGGTGATGACTGGTCTTACCGGAACAGGGAAGACTTACACCTTGAGGTCACTCCGGCAGATATACCGGAACAGTGGCTATGAGGTGTTGACGGTGGCTGCATCCCGGCGCGGCATGGAAAAGCTCCAGGAGCAGATGGGCCTCAAAAATCCCAGTCGATGGGCTAAGCAGCTTTGGGGCGCATCGGATCAGGCGATGAGTGTCTATCAGTTGATTGCAGCAATTGACCGCGCCAAGGAGAGCCAGTGGCGCTACGGGTCACGATCCGTTGTCCATTCTCCACTTTCTACTCGCACGGTTGTGATGGTCGATGATGCTCAACGGATCAATACGGCTCAACTGCAGCGGTTGGTCAAGGAAGTCAGTCGTGCTGGGGCCAAGCTAATTCTGTGTGGAGATTTGAAGCAGCACCAAAGTTATGATCATCGAGGGGCATTCGCGGCGATTGCACAGCGAATCGGGCATGTCGCGCTGAAACAGGGGATTAGGCAGCAGGAGGAAAAGGAACACACTCTTGTGCAGCAGGTCAGCCAAGGGCATACGCGGGCAGTGGTTCAAACTTTACTGGAGCAGGGAACGCTGACCTTTGTGGAGCGCAAAGATCAGGCGATGGCGCAGACGGTGCAACGGTGGCGTCAGCACGGGATTCGACATCCTCGTCAGCATCTGATGATGACGGAAACTTCACACGATGCAAACCTTCTCAATCGGTTAGCTCAGCACGCTCGTGTAGAAGCTGGAGCACTGAGTCAGGTCGCAGTTAAGGTGCGTGGGGAGCATTTCTATAGGGGCGATCGCGTCAGATTCAGAGACTCGTCCGATGCCGATGGTGTAACGAAAGGCAGTCTGGGAACGCTCAAGCATCTAGATTTGGTAAGCCGGATGGCGGTGGTCAGACTGGATTCAGGCAAAACACGGCTGATTAATACACGACGCTATCGGGGGTTGGAGTTGGGCTATGCCGTAACGACAACCGCAGCACAGGATATGAAAGTCAATCACGCCTATGTGATGATGCATGGGACAGGGCGAGAATCGGCATTAGTTCAACTCTCGCGAGCCCGGAAGCAGACTCAGGTGATTGCCTATGGTCAACACTCTGAAGAAGGGCAGGAGCAGAGCTTCGCCAAACAGCTCAGGTGGTCAACCTTGCAAGAGTTGAGTGTGATGGCCCAGGAGCGAGCAGAAGAAGAGCAAGAACGGAGGCGATCGCCTTAGGTCAGCTATTCCAGATACCTCTGCTCAGCTCTTAGATGAAGAAACAGAAGGAGAGGCTAGAGCCCCAAGAGCCAGCATTGATGAACGTTGAGTATCGGTCAATCCTGTAGTACCCAGAAGGTTCGTTCCTTCATAAGGCTTGAAGGATTGGAGTGTTTCCAAGCAGTGATGGGTCTGAATATCCCAAATTCGTATTGTTTCATCAGCAGAGCCGCTGGCTAAGGTTTTTCCATCAGGGCTAAAGGCGATCGCCCAAATAATGTCGCGGTGTTCTCGATACGTCCCCACGCATTCAAAACTGCTGAGATCCCAAAGTTGAACGCTCTGATCTGCACTCCCTGTCGCTAGCCTTGTTCCATCTGGAGTGAATATGACAGATAAGATCCAGTGAGTATGCCCTTCTAAAACATGTGAGCACGTATGAGTTTCAAGGTTCCAAAGACGAACCGTGCGATCGCCACTGGCACTAGCTAATGTCTTTCCATCGGGGCTAAAGGTTAAATCCCAGATCAAATCATCATGTCCTTGATAGGTTTCTATGCATTCATAGGTGCTGAGATTCCAGAGATGAATCGTTTGTTCTTCACCACCACTGGCGAGGTATCGCCCATCAGGAGTAAAGGCGATCGCCCACAGGCGTTGAGTCTGTTCATCGATGATATGGATGCATCGACGGCTATCAATATCCCAAAACCGAATCGTACCATCTTCTCCCGTACTCGCTAGCCTCTTACCGTCGGGACTGAATGCGACACACCACACCCAACTCAGGTGTCCCCGAAAAACATGCCAACACTCACCCCGTTGAATATCCCAGAGCCGAACCGTATGATCATCGCTACAGCTCGCGAGCAACGTGCCATCTGGGCTAAACACTACGATTCGAACTCTGCTGGTATGCCCATATAAAGTACCTAAATGATGATAAGTTTCGGTATTCCAAAGCTGGAGCGAATTGTTTTCACTACCACTCGCTAAGATTTTTCCATCTGGGCTATACGCAACACCCCAGACCGCACCGTTATATCCTTGAAGGAGATGAACACACTGATAGTGATGCGTATCCCACAGTCGAACGGTTTGATCATCACTGCCACTAGCGATGATTCGATTTTCAGGGTGATATGCGACAGCTCGAACCCGACTGAAATGTCCCTGAATGGTATACAGACACTGATAGGTCTTGAGATCCCAAAGACATATCGTATGATCATCACTGCAACTGACGAATGTTTGACTGTCAGGGCTGATGGCTATAGACCAAACCCAACCTTGATGCTTGTCAAAACTATGGACGCAGTTGAATGTTTTGAGATCCCAGAGATAAATGATTGGTTCTTGCCCACTACTAACCAGATATGAACCATCTGGACTCATCGCTAAAGACCATAGCTGTTTGGTGTGCCCTTGGAAAATGTGAACACACTCATGACGCTGAAAATCCCACAGGTGAATATCATACCCACTGCCAATCGCTAATTGGTTCCCATCTGGACTAAATGCTAAAGCCCAACATTCACCAATGTTCTGCTGAATAGTATGCAGACAGTGATAATCGCTGAGATCCCAAAGTCGAACCGTGTGATCATTACTGCCTGTCGCCAAGGTGGTACCACTTGGGCTGAAGACCGCTGAGCAAACTCGATTGGTATGTCCCTGAAAAACATGGAGGCATTCATGGGTTGTAATATCCCAAAGTCGAACCGTTTGGTCTTCACTGGCACTCGCAATCATGTTGCCATCTGGATGAAAGTCGATAGACCATATCCAACTTGAATATCCGTGGTAGGTCGCAATACATCGTTCACTTCTGATTTCCCACAGACGAATCGTTCCGATTGAATCGCCTGTTGCAAGTAAGGTTCCATCAGGGCTAAAGCTCAGACAAGAAACGGCCCCAAAGGTGTAATTGATGGCAGGTTCAATAAAATGGCACATCGAGAAATCAATGTGATGTAGATGGACTCCTTTTAAGTAGGCTTGTTGGATAGTAAGGCCAGAAAAGTCGTACCCTTCGATACAGGAATTCAAGCAACTCAGGAGATTTAAGAGATTACCTGCGGCATAACCGATAGAAAGGTTGGCCTCTTCTTTGAAGATGCTGAGTATATGATTGGTTTGCTCGCTGAGAATGGGAAACTGTTGAGCAATAGGTTTCAGGATAAGACGAGTTTGACTTTGTCGAATGTAGTCTTTCCCAGTCGCCTTAATCAATGCATGGCGATTGAACAGGTTAAATTGCTTTGTTTGAAGCTCTTCACAAATTCTCTGAGTGAATCGTGAGGTGACATATTCCATGACCACATTCTGGAGCGTAAACCCATCTTTCGTGGATTCAATGAGCGATCGCCGCCGGAGTGAATTCAGCGTTTCTAATAACTGCTGAGCTGAAATCGGTTCAAGGATATCCCGTTGCAGCTCTGAGAGAGGTATTGCCTCTCGATTGATTGCTAACCAGTACATCACAGACTGGCCCCGCTCCGAAAGCCTGACAAATTGCTGTTCAAGTAAATCATAGATATCGTCAAAGACGATCGCACTTTGCTGAAGAAATCGAGCGGTATTATTGCTGAATAAGGATTGAATCGTTGTGGCCGCAATTTTTAGAGCTAACGGATTACCTCCATATTGTTTGGCAATAATTTTCAGGTCAATTGTTGTATCGGGAAGTCCTTCGGCGATTAAAAAATCCTGACTGGCATGCTCATGCAGACCTGACACAACCATGGAGCGGACAGGTCGCTGCATCCCTTCTTGGCTGTCAATTTCCCGAGGCTTTTCTCGACTGGTCAAGATGATACAACTTTGGTGACGAGACTCTCCAATGCGCTGGAATAAAGTGCCATAGCCTTCATAGCCATCTCGGTAATGGCCAGTTTGCAATCCTGGCTGAAAGAGCGCTTCCGCATTGTCTAGAACTAGCAGGCATCGAGATCGCTGGAGATAGTGAATCAGCCGAGAGATCGCATCACCAAGGGTTTCTGGAAGTTCTGTCTCGTTTTGATTCGATACGATCTTGATCAGTTCAACGAGTAGGGGCTGAAGGGTTGGGGCATCTCGTAAGCTTCGCCAAATCAAGCTATCGAAGGTTTCAGCCACCTGCTCAGACACTTTAATGGCAAGCGCTGTTTTGCCCACACCCCCCATTCCAAGCAACACAATCAAGCGACATCGATCGGCAACCATCCATTGCTCTAACTGTGAGAGTTCTTCAGATCGACCCCAAAACTCAGGAACATCAGGAGCATCGGCCCAGTCTTGCCTGGGTAAAGGTGGACGTTGTCGATATCTCTCTAACGTCGATAGGACATTGGATTTGGTAACTTTTTCACCTAGAGCGAGAGATAGGAGTTTCCAAAGAGCTGCCGCCTCATTTTTCAGATGCTGAACGTTGTATCCTTCAATTTCTCGATATTTCTTGCCTCGCGTAACTGTCATCATCAGCAACCGCTGCAAGTCTGTTAGATGTTGATTCGTGTGAGCAAAGACAACATCGTTAGCAATAGTCAGAATTTCTTCAGGTGACATGTGCAGGGATAGATGAATCTGCAACAGTTTGTATTAATCATATCCTGACTTTTTCGGACTTTTTTGCAGTGACAAAATTAATAATGTTTCTTACGATACATGAGTCAAGACCACCAATCTTGTCTTTGCCCTTGAGAGACGGGGTTTCTACGCGTTTTAGTTGATCAAGTCGCTGTGCTCACGACCACTCAGCCTTCATTGAATTCTCTAGATGGAACACATCTTGTGTTCACTAGAGAGGATTGAAATTATTCTGCAAGGATTCATGGGTGACGTATCGCCTAGGTGATTCTTGAGCAACGTTGATATTTATCAGGAAGAGCCCCCATGACTGAGCATCAGGTGTCTAATTGGGCATCACGTGGTTCCCTCACTTCAGATGATCCTCTTTATCTTGAAAGTTACTGGCTAACTCCTGATGCAGGAGCACATCAGAGCAAGCCGTCCACGATACAGAGCATGGCCAGTGAAGTTAACAATGACACTTGGATTGCTCAGTTTCTGAATCAGGAGAATCCATTTGATGGCGATGATGGAGAGACTGACGATATTTCAGTCATCGAGTCATCTCGTTTACGAGGTCATCCATCGACTCAGTTTATCTCTCGTCAGCCAGCAGATCGCCTGACGGGGCAACCCGTTGAGCTCAACTTGGAGGCTGCCCAAACCGCTGAATCCAATCTTGAGGCAACTCGTTCATTCTCGTTTACGACCCATGTCACGGGCCATGATCCCAAAGGCGATATCCTGTTGGATGCCATTGAATACAATGGCACTCTGAGGCAAGATTTCGCGTTGGTCAATCGCGCAACGATCATCAACAATGAGGTTTGGACAGGGGGCGATACGGGGGGAGCCAGTGCAGATCTGGGAGACCATGCCACCCTCGGTATTAAGCAAGAGCGCTTGACCCATGCAGGGGTGGTTACCGCGTTGGGCAATCTGAACCTCAACAGCATTATTGATGAAGAAGGCGGAGGAGAAGTGGTCATCGATGTGTTCTTTGATGAACTCGTCGAGGCTATTGCCCTCTGGGAACGAGGAAAAAATAGTAGGCTCGATGTTCAAGCTCTCGATGTCGAGGGCAATGTCATTGGCACGCGAGTCAATCCTGGATGGTCATCCACGTGGGATGATGCGGGCTTTAGCTTGGATACCACCGAAATTAGCCAGTCTCAGCAAGTGGCCTCGACGGGCTTAGATCTGAGCGATTTTGGAGTGAGTGAGCCGATCGCCGGTATTCGGGTGTCGAGTCAGAGTGACTATAACGGCCCTGACTGGAAAGTGGTTGGATTATCAGCCAGCTCTGACCCGCCTAATCCAACGAATTCTAATCCAGATGCTGAACCGGATAGCTATGGAACGGATGAAGACACGCCATTGGTTGTGGTGGTTGAGAATGGGGTGCTTGCCAATGACACCGATGCCGATGGGGAGGATCTATCTACGGTCTTAGCCGATGGGCCAAACAACGGTACCCTCGATTTAGATGTCGATGGCAGCTTCACCTACACCCCGAATGAGAATTTCAGTGGGACGGATAGCTTTACCTATAAAGCCAATGATGGAGAAGCTGATTCTGACGCAGCGACGGTTGAAATCACGGTTGCTCCCATCAATGATGCTCCTACGATAACGGTGCCAGGGGCTCAGACAGTCGAAACAGGAACAGATATAGCTGTTACCGGAATTCAAATTACCGACGTTGATGCAGGTGACGGTGAGCTAGCCATCACCGTTTCGACGACTCAGGGGGTGGTGTCTCTCAGTGCATTAGAAGGTCTAACCTTCACTACAGGGGATGGTACTGAAGATGGAACAATCGAGTTTACAGGGACATTAGAGGCGATCGCTCAAGCCCTGGATAGCTTGACCTATCATAGTCTCGAAGACTTTGAAGGTCAGGATACGATTACGATAACGGTTGATGACCAAGGCAATACAGGGAATGGAGAAGCTGTTGTCGTCACTCAAACGATCCCTGTCCAAGTTCTTTCCACATCAATTTTGACGGTGTTGCCTGGTGAACATCTGAAGCTTGATTTAGATGGATTGTTTGGGCTAGAGAATGCGACCTATGCCATTCGAAATGAAGGACTATTACCGACTGGGCGGCTTAAGGCTAATAACACCCTAGAGTTCAAGCCCAATCCCAATGAGCTGGGCACCTATGACTTTACGGTGATTGCGACCATTGATGATATTCAGCAAGAGAAAAATTTTCAACTTCAGGTCATTGCAGATGATGTGACAACGACTCGAATTTCTGGACAAGTTCTTGACACGAATGGAGCACCATTAGTAGGCATTCCTATAGAACTGGGAAGACTTCAAGCCATTACAGATGTTGATGGTAATTTCACCCTAGAGCTACCGGACAGCAGTATCCCAACGGAATCTATCAATATTGATATTCCTACGGGAGATGTCTTCTTCGACCCCTTCAACACAGGCGAAGCAGAAATCCGATTGCGTCGCACTACCTTTGATGGCAGCACAGGCACGAGTGAATCCAATCCTCTGCGTCATCCCAATTTGGTGACCAGCTTTATGGATGCCAGTATGGTATATGGCTCAGATGAAGAGCGAGCCAGTGCGCTACGAACCAATGACGGCACGGGTCGTCTCAAGGTTAGTGATGGAGAGCTTTTGCCATTTAACACAACTGAATTTTTCCCTGATGGCACTCTGGCCAATAGCAATAACAGTCAGCGTGATCCCAGTGAATTGTTTGCGGCAGGAGATGTGCGGGCCAATGAAAATATTGGGTTGGCCTCGCTTCACACATTGCTGACACGGGAGCACAATCGTCTGGCAGATGAGATTCTACAGGCAAATCCTGATTTGAGCGGAAATGAAATCTATAATCGTGCCCGAAAAATTGTGGCGGCTCAGATTCAGCAGATTACCTACAACGAGTACTTACCTCTGTTGATTGGCGAAAACGCGATTCCCACTTACAGTGGCTACGACAGCACGGTTGATCCACATATTAGTCATCTGTTCTCAGCGGCAGCCTTCCGTATGGGACATACCCAGGCGTTCAGCGAGTTCATCCTGGTAGATGAAAATGGCCAATCATCAGAGTTATCTGCACGAGAAACGTCATTCAATCCAGATATTCTTACTCAGAACGGCATTGATCCGATTTTGCGCGGCTTGTTTGCTCAGCAGACTCAAGCCATTGATACCAAAGTCATTGATGAACTGAGGAATTTTCTGTTTGGCCCTCCGGGATCTGGTGGGATTGACCTAGCAGCCGTGGATATTCAACGAGGCCGGGATCTGGGACTGCCGGATTACAACCAGGCGCGAGTAGATTTTGGGCTGGCTCCGGTTACTAGCTTTGCTGACATTACCCCTGACTCAGACCTTCAGGCTGCACTCCAGACTACCTATGGCAGTGTGGATGACATTGATGTGATTGTGGGTGGATTAGCCGAGGATAAAGTTTCAGGTGCGATTGTAGGGGAACTGTTCCAAGCAGTTATTGCCGATCAGTTTATTCGTTCACGGGATAGCGATCGCTTCTGGCACGAGAACGGTCAGTTTACCACCACAGAACTGGATTTCATCCGCAATACAACCCTTGCTGACCTGATTGAACGCAACACAAACATCACCGATCTGCCAGATCAGGTTTTCTCAACACAACAAACACCCGTTGGCCCTGGAAGTGGCGGCACTGCTGCGGCTGCATCTATTACTGACTATGCCACGATTGATGGCAGTGGTAATAATCTGGCAGATCCCGAACAAGGCAGCACAGGTAGCCTGATGGCGGTGAACTTTACTCAGGAATATGGAGATGGCATTCGCATTCCGGCAGGAGAAGACCGTCTAGGAGCAAGAGAAGTTAGCAATGCCATTTTTGCTCAATCAGAATCCATTCCTGACCCAACAGGCGCAACGGGCTTTATGCTGATCTGGAGTCAGTTTATGACCCATGATCTAACCTTTACTCCGGCTGGTTCCGCTGACACGCTCAAAGTTTATGGTGATGCGTTGGAGGGTGACCAAGCCTATCCCTTTGTGGCTGAGAAGTTGGACTTGATGCTGGGCCATGATGTTTATGCTGGGGTGAATAACGTCATTGATCGCCCCATTTATTTGCCTGCTTTGGATACCGAGAATGCGATCGCCACTCAGGTAACCGGAGGCACCCGCTTCTCTACTAGCACTATTCCGGGAGCATCGGTATTTGTTGAGACAGGTGCTCTGGAAGACCGAGAGGGGAATCCATTTGAAGGTACCCTCAGTATTACTGAAGTGCCCCGAGATTTCACCCCAGCAGCACTGCCAGACAATCTTTTGTTTGACATGGTGGTTACTATTCAGCCAGGGGAAATGGTGTTCACGACCCCTGCAAAGTTGACGCTTCCTAATCGAGCTGGATATGCGCCAGGAACCATACAAGATCTTTGGTCAATTGACCCTATTAGTGGCGAGTTTGAAATTGTTGGGAAAATGCAGGTTAGCGCTGATGGCAGCGTTGTAAATACGATTGAAGGCGGAATTCGAACAAGTAGCTGGCATGGCAGAGCAACCCCTTTCAGTCCTAATGGGAGTGAACCAATACCGGCTGGGGAGAATGGTAAAAACCAAGATGACAAATGTAATGATTGCAAAGAGAAAGCCCAAGTCAACTCTGAAGTTGAACTACATTCCGGCGCACTAACTGAAACCCATGATTTAATTTCGTACGAATCTCTGGGAATGGATAGGAGGCTAACTCTAACCTATGATTCTCTACGAGCTGATCCGCGTCCAATCGTACATCTTGGGTATGACAATTCTGTCGACAATTTCAATGGAGCTGAAGCGTTCCGGATGGTAGGTGAACTCACCATCCGGAGAGGAAATTTTGAAATTGAGATTCCTGGTTTTGCGGGAGGCCAATATGGGTTTGACGGAGGTGAGCATTTTTGGCGGCTTCCAAATGGTGTGAGTGATTTTGATGCCGCTATCCAAGCCGATTTACGTTTTCAAGAGTCTGGTCTCTATAACTACACATTGAGCCAGGGATTCTATCGCTTTAATGGCGAATTTTTCAGCGGATCGTCAAGTTCTTCTGAAGCAGACTTTATCCATGTCAATAGCCGTGATAGCGCTTTTGGCGCAGGCTGGGGACTATCTGGTTTGCATGGGTTAGTAGAAAATCCAGATGGTTCAGTGCTCTTAATTGACGGAGATGGCAGTGAGCTGTTGTTCGAACTGTCTACTGATGCTAATGGGGATTATGTGGCTCCCCCTGGAGACTTTTCAACTCTAGAAAAGCTTGCTGATGGAACGTTTCGCCGCACAACTAAAAATCAGACGGTCTATGAATTTAATGCCAGCAATCAGTTGGCCAGTATGCAGGATCGTAATGGCAACACCACTCAATTTGTTTATGACGATGCTGATCGCCTCATCAAAATTACAGATCCAGTCGGATTAGAGATAGTTCTACGCTATGCCAATGGGCAAGTTGCATCGATTACTGACCCAGATGGTCGCGTTACTCAAATGGGGTATGACGCAGTAGGTAATCTGATCCAAATTACTGATCCAGATGGCACGTTCCGCACCTTTACCTATGATGATGAGCACCACATGACTGGTGAAATGGATAAGCGGGGAGTCTCTGAAACATCTATTTATGATTTTGCTGGGCGCGTCGATAAATCAATTCGCAAGGATCGGTCTGAAGTTGATGTTAATCCAGTCCAGGTTCAGGGACTATACAGACCAGAGGAGACAATTGATCCGCTCAATGCACCATTTGTCTTCCAACTGCCAGATGAGCCAATCGGTAGCTATGTTGACGCCAACGGTAATACAACTAACAGTGAACTTGATCAAGCTGGACAACGGGCTTCTGCAACAGATGATGTGGGAGTTTTATCCTCCGTACTGCGGAATGACCAGAATTTAGTCAGCATTTCTTCAGATGCAGTAGGTAATGTTACACAGTTTACCTACGACGGCAATGGCAATCTGCTGAGTACCCAAGAGTTTGGTCAAGCTGTTTTCTGGGTTGGGGAGAGCGGTGTCTGGAACGATCCTAACAACTGGAGTGGTGGAGTTGTTCCAACGGCTGAAGATAGAGTCTTTTTAGATGTACCGGAAGATGCAGTTATTACCTACACTGGTGGCTCTCCAACTGTTGCTTCTATTTTTAGTGCTGAGGAAATTGTCTTCAATGCGGGCATAAGAATTACAGGAGATGCCCAATTCGATAATGGCTTGACATTGAATAATGGCGGCATCCAATTCGATGGCACCACGATTATTAATGGCGGACTGGTAATGACCACGCCAGGGCGATTTTCCAGCATTATCACGACTGGCCAAACCTATATTAATGATGGAATGACTATCAATGCTGGAGCATTCCGGGCTGAGGCAGAAACATTGGTTAGTGGTGATAGTACCTGGACCGGTGGAACGATTTGGGGTTCTGCTGGACTAACCAATCTTGGCACTATGACGATTTCAGGTTCAGATTCTAAAATCTTGGGTCTGCTGAATAATGAAGGAACGGTTATTCAGGGAAATACATCAATTTTATTCAACAGTGGCGGTACGATTAACAATGCTTTAACTGGCATTTATGAAATCCAAGGAAGCAATTTGGTGCCTAATGGAGGGCTGGTAAGAAGTGTTGAGTTTAATAACTTCGGTACGTTCCGCAAGACCGGAGATACGTCGTCTGTTGTAACAATCAATTTTAATAATCAAAGCAGCGTAACTGGAGAAGGCGGTGTCATTGAAGTTGAAGCTGGTACGTTGCAACTCAGCAATCAAGGAACTATCGACGATACAACATTGAACGTTGATGAAGAGGGATCGCTGATTTTAGGTGGCTCTGGCTTTTCGAAACTACTTTTCACGGGGAGAATTGAGGGCGATATTGATGGTCAGCTTCAGCTTTTGGGCGGTAAGGCTGAAGCTGCAGTATTTGACTTGACAGGTAATGGACTTGAATGGATTGAAGGAAATATTACAAACCGAATTGGTGGTGTTGGCAGCTTAACTAATTTAGGACTAATCAAGCTCACAGGAGAGACGAGTAGAACCCTGGGCGCAACATTCACAAATCGTGGCACTGTGGTTCAGGATGCCAGCTTCTCGCTAAGTGGAACTATCAATAATGAAGCTACTGCTATTCACGAAATTAGAAGTGGCAACATTAGCCCAGCTGGTGGTAGCACTATTAATAACGCTGGTACGTTTTTGAAGACGACAGAAAGTTCTACATTCATTCGCAGTAACTTCAACAACCAAGGCGGTTTAATTGAAATCCAGGACGGTACATTACAATTCAATAACCAGGGCACCATTGGTAATACAATTCTCAAGGTTGATGAAAGTGGAACATTAGTGTTTGGGGACGCTAGTTTCGGAAGCCCAAGGTTCACAGGAAAGATTGAGGGGGATATTGAAGGACTGATACAGCTTCGGGGTATCGTGGCTGACAATGCTGTTTTCAATGCGACTGGCAATGGAATTGAATGGATTGAAGGCACTGTCAATGGACTATTTGGTAGTATTGGAAGCCTAATCAACCTGGGATTGTTCAAGATTACAGGTGATGCCAGTAGAGCCCTGGGCGCAGTGCTGACTAACTATGGCAGAGTTGTTCACGAGAGCGGTACTGTCACTAGCGGTACATTAAATAATGCTGCAGGTGGGATCTATGAACTGCAATCCGGCACGATTCAAAGACCGGGAACACTGAACAACAGTGGCACGGTTCTCAAGACAACTGACAGTTCCTTCTATATCAACAACGTTATTTTCAATAGTGGACTGTTTGAGTCTCAGGAAGGGGTTCTTGCCTTTGCTACTAACGATGGTCAGATAGTCGCTAGAATCTTCAACCGGGACGGGGAGTTTCGCCGAAATGGGGGAGAAATAGAGCTTTTCAACGACCGATTTTTTATCAATGACGGCGATGGGGACGGTCTCCCCGATAATAATTCAGACCTCTTACCCGACCTAACCATTACAGACTCTTCTGCTCCTGAGACGGGCGTTGCCGGAAGCAACATCGACATTAGCTGGACAGTAATCAATCAAGGAATAGCATCTGCCCCAAACTCTCTCTGGAAAGACGCCATTTTCATCTCGGATGATGAGGTGTTAGATGCTGGCGATATTTTCGTTGACTTCAAGAACGGCATGCCTGGATTATCTGTCAGTGGCAGTTATACGGCAACACAAAGCATCACCATTCCTGAAACGATTGAGGGTGAGAAGTTCTTGCTAATTGCGACAGACTGGACAGCTCACAACTTAGAATCTGACGAAGCCAATAATGTAGTGGCAAAACCGCTGCAAGTTACTGCGCCTACATTGGCAACACCGCCAGAGACGCCAGATACCGGAACGATTTTGCCGCCGCCTCCAAGAGAGATTCTTCGTTCGCTAAATGCCTTTCCCACTACTCAATATGAGTACGACCCGATCTTTAACCAGGTGACGCGGGTTGTGGATGAACTAGGGCATGAGACCCTGTTCGAGATTGACCCAAATACGGGCAATACGCTGTCAATCACCGAGGTCGTGGGAGACGTTGGCGGTGATGATGATGTCGTTACTCGCTTTACCTACACGCCTCAGGGTTTGGTTGATCTGCAAACCGATGCATTGGGACGAGTGACTGATTATGACTATGACGACAACGGCAATCTGAGTCAGATGACCTTTGCGGTTGGTACCGCCGATGCAGCCAGTCAGCAGATGGAATATGACCTGGCAGGTAATCTAATTGCATCCATCGATGAAAATGGCAACCGCACCGAATTTGAATATGACCCGCTTAATCGCCTAACTAAAACTATAGAAGCCGATCCAGACGGGGATGGTCTCCTCACGTCACCCGTTACCACCTTTAGCTATGATGCCGATGGCAATCTTGTCAGTGTCATTGATGCGTTAGGAAATGGCCAAACCAATGCCTACGACGAATTGGGCCGCATGGTCAATACGACTGATGCCTTAGAACAAACTATGGCGTATGAGTACGATGCGTTAGGTAACGTCACCTCCACAACTGATGCCCTAGGCCGGATCACCACGAATCAATACGATGAGCGAAATCGTCTGATTCAGACTGTTGATGCCGATGGTGGAATCACCCAATATACCTATGACCTCAACAACAACCTGATCGCAACTACCGATACTGAGGGCAATGAAACGGAATTTGTCTATGACTTTAGAGATCGGTTGGTTCAAACCATCGATGCCCTAGGCAACACCATCGATTACGACTATGACGCTGCCGATAACCTGATCAGCCAGTCTGACCAAAACGGCAACCGCACCACTTTTGAATACGATGACCTAGATCGTCAGGTGGCGATGGTTGATGCTGAAAGCAATCGTACTACCTTTGAATATGACTTGGTGGGCAACCTGATTGCCCTGATAGATGCCAACGGTAACCGCACCTCCTACGAATACGACGCGCGCGACCGCCAGACCTCTATCATCGACGCCCTGGGCCAATCTACCACCACCACTTACGACGCGGTTGGTAACATCACTGCCATCACTAATGCCCTGGGCAACCGCACCACCTTTGGCTATGACGGGCTGAACCGTCAGACTCGCATTACGGATGCGTTGGGCAACATCATTCGCACAAATTACGACGAGATCGGCAATATCACTGCCATCATTGATGCCTTGGACAATGCCACTACCTACGCCTACGACAAGATCTATCGGCAAACGGGCATGACCGATGCCCTGGGCAACACCACGAGCTATGTCTACGACGACGTGAGCAACCTGACAGCGGTGACCAATGCCCTGGGCAACACGACCACCTACGGCTACGACGTGCTGAACCGCCAGACCAGTATGGCCAATCCCCTTGGGCACCTGACCCAGATGGGCTACGACAAGGTCGGTAACTTGACCCGCCTTACTGATGCTCGCGGCAATACCACTAATTTTGGCTATGACGAGCTGAACCGCCAGACCACCGTTACGGATGCCCTGAACCAGGTGAGCACGACTGCCTACGACGGCGTCGGCAACATTACCGCAATCACCGACCCGCTGAATCACAACACCACGTTTGGTTACGACAAAATCAACCGCCAGACAACGGTAACCGATGCCCTTAACCACACCACGACGACAACCTATGACGGGGTGAGCAACATCACCGCTGTCACGGATGCTCTGGGCCACGCCACGACCTACAGCTACGATGCGTTGAATCGGCAGGTCAGCATGACCGACGCTGAGGGCGGCACCACCACCACCGCTTATGATGCCGTTGATAACGTTACCGCGATTACCGACCCGGTGGGCAATGCCACCACCTTTGGCTACGATGCGCTGAATCGGGTTATTGCCGAAACCAACGAGCTAAACCAGACCCGCACCCACAGCTACGACGCCGTCGGCAACCTGAGCGAAACCACCGACCGCAATGGCCGCACCCGCGAGTTTGCCTATGACGCCCTCTATCGCCAGACTCAAGAAAGCTGGCTCGACGGCAGCGGCACTTCGATTCGCGACATTAACTTTACCTATGACGCCATTGGTCAACTGCTGACCAGCAGAGACCCCGACTCTAGCTATAGCTATAACTACGATGCCGCAAATCGCCTGACCACCGTTAGCAATGTTGGTACCCCCGGTGCCCCAGAGGTGGTGCTGAGCTACACCTACGATGAGAACGGCAACATGCTCACCACCACCGACACCATTGACGGTGATGTGGCAGGCACCACCGCCTACGCCTACGACGTGCTCAACCGCCTGAGCCAGGTGACCCAGAGCGGCAATAGCGTCGCCGAGAAACGGGTGGACATGACCTACGATGCCGCCAGTCGCATGACCGGTCAGACCCGCTACAGCGATTTGGCGGGCACCCAACTCGCCGCCAGCACCGACTACACCTTTGATGCTGCCAACCGTCTGACGGAACTCTCCCACAGCCAGGGCGCAACCGATATCGCCACCTACAGCTATAGCTATGATGCCGCCAATCGCATTACCCAGCTCACCTCCCCCGACGGCACCAGCACCTACGACTACGACAACCGCGACCAGCTCACCGATGCTGATTACGACTTCCAAATCGACGAAGGCTACACCTACGACGACAACGGCAACCGCACTAACCCCGGCTACCAAACTGGCCCCAATAACCAACTGCTGAACGACGGCACCTACAGCTACGAATACGACGATGAAGGCAACCGCACCCGCCGCACCGACCTCGCCACTGGCGAAGTCATCGAATACATCTGGGATTATCGCAATCGCCTAGATGACGTCATCACCACCGACAGCACCGGCACCGTGCTCAGCACCGCCGATTACACCTACGACGTGTATGACCGCCGCATCACCAAAGCCGTCGATGCCAGCGGCAACGGCACCTTTGAAACCGAACACCTGGTCTACGACGGCGACCACATCGCCCTCAGCTTCGACGACACGGGAGACCTCACCCACCGCTACCTCTACGGAGCCAACATCGACCAAATTCTCGCCGACGAAAACGCCCAAGGCGAAATCCTCTGGCCCCTCACCGACCACCAAGGCACCATCCGCGACCTGATCGACTCCACCGGCACAGTCCAAAACCACCTCACCTACAGCAGCTTCGGCGAAATCACCAGCGAAACCAACTCGAATGTTGACCATCGCTTTAGCTACACCGAACGAGAATTTGATGAGGAGACGGGGCAATACTTCTATCGCGCTCGGTATTATGATGCAGCTGTTGGAAGATTTATTAGTGAGGATCCTATTGGGTTTAGAGCAGGTGATAAAAATCTTTATCGCTATGTCTTCAATACTCCGCTTATTCTATCTGATCCCAGTGGTCTCAGTCCTGTCCAGGATAGCTTGAATGCCCTATGGGATGGCATTAGCAGTCAAACAGGAAATTTGGTAACTCAGGCGGGGCTTACGTTAGATTTGTGGTACATCGACAAAGTGCTTAAACCAGGGGTTGAAAATAGCAAAAATGCTCTAGCAACGGCGCAGAGTTGGTTGACCATGTACACTGATCCTCGACTCGAAAAATCTGTCCGTGAAAACATAAGAAATAAGATGGATGACTGGATCAATGCGCAAACAAAACTTGGCAAAGCTCAATTTGCGGGTTTGGGTTTAGCTGCATTAGGTGGATTAATTTCCGCTTACTCCGAATATCAAGATGCGATAGATTGTGATGAAGATTCAACTGCTGCTTGGCTTCAAGCTGGAGGAGTTGGAACACTTCAAGGTGTTTTAGGATATAACCCGGTTAATGCAGCGCTCCTCCTTGCTTCTGGCCTTGTAGATACAGGCACAGAAGCATTAGGTTTTGAGCGTTTGGGCTTACATGAACCAATTAATAATGTCGGACGCATCGGAGGTGCTCTTCTGAGTGGAGATGACAAGGCAGCCAACCGCTTACTAGATCGGATGAGGTCTGGAGAATTAGGCCAAGCAACAAGAGGTTTTACAATGTTTGGGGACTACATAGCAAAAAATGAGACCTTCACTGATCTGTTATCTTATCTTTTTTAGTGCAGTTGCCTGCCTATAGTGCAATCGCTTTTTAGTGCGGGGGCGATTGCTTTTTGGTGTTGTGGAGGGCGATCTCATGGGATGACCAGCACGGTAAATATGATCAGGCGTGGCATAAGCAGCTGCGATCTCTTCCTCATGTCAAAATAGAACGCCACCCAAAAAAGGTAACACCTGTGGTTCAAACCATTGCCATCTCAGAGAAAACTACACTGAAATATTTACGCGATAGCCTTGGTCTAGAGCGAAGGAATGACGCTGATTTTTCCCAGGATGGCAACCCGAGCAAACATCACTAACAGATCAATAAAATTCTGTCAGATCAAAAAACCTGTACTGGAGCGTATTCGCCAACGCTACTTTCATCAGCTCGATGAAAGCGTGATGCTAGAAAACGGCGTCAAAATGATGATTGTTTCCCTGCCTAAAACTTCACCTGAAACCTAACCCCATCTATGCTCTATCCCAGCATCTCAATATTCTCAACCCAGGAGATCTGGCGATCGCTCTAAGGGGGGTGAAGCATATCGGTCAGATTCCTTTGTCATAGCGCGATCGTCAGTTGGAAGTGCGATCGGTGATGCTGTGGTGTGGCTTTCCTGTGAGGGTAAGGCTTGAGTGCGATCGCTGATTGGGGACGGGAGTGCGATCGAATGGTGGGATCAGGAGTGCGATCGCTCTTTAGTGAAGTGGTGAGGGCGATCGCTTTGTGTGGATGTAGGGGCGATCACTCCATTTTGGATTTTGGGTGAGAGGGCGATCGCTTTGGTGGGGATGTGAGGGCGATCGCTCTTTTCGGGGGTGAGAGGAGCGATCACCTTTGGGGTTGTGATTTGGAGGCAGAGTGCGATCGCTGTTTGGTAGAGTTGTGAGGGCGATCGCTGTCTGGTGTGGTTGAGAGGGGCGATCGCTGTTTGGGGTGGTGATGAGGGCGATCGCTTTTGTGTGGTGGTGAGAGGGCGATCGCTATTGGGTGCGGTTGTGGGGCGATCGCTGCCGTTGATAGGTAACCACCGTGAAAAAATAGTTTGTCCCAGGTGTCTTAGCCCGTCTATATTGCATGACCAAAATGAACCGTGCGATCGCTGTGAGTGGGATGTGAGGGGCAATTTCCCGTTGGGAAGGCTACGCCAACGCTAATCCCAAATGCGTTTCAATGAAAGCATAAATCCCGGCAAAACCGCTTCACCCGATAACGTACTCGGATGTTCCAACACCTCAACAGCTTGGCCTACACGATAAACTTCTACCCGCTTATTTTGAGGATCGATCAACCATCCCAGTTGGGCACCGTTGTCCATGTATTCCTGCATCTTCTCCCTCAGGCTTTTAAGACTGTCCGTTGGTGACCTCAGCTCAACTACAAAGTCTGGACAGAGAGGCACAAACCCTTCTTGCTCTGGCAGAGTCAGTGCTTCCCAGCGATCTCGTCTCACCCAAGAGGCATCCGGCGATCGGTTGGCACCATTCGGCAGCTTAAAACCAGTTGATGAGTCAAAGTATTCTCCAACCTGCTCGTTGGCTTCACCCCAAATTCCCAGTTGAGTAATGATTTTCGCATTTCGCTTGCCCGATCCTCCCCCTGTGGGTGGGTTCACAATCAGTTCTCCTGTTGAAGTACGTTCAAATCTGAGGTCACGATTCGCAGCAGCTAGAGCGGCAAACTGCTCTGGAGTTACCTGAAGCGCAAGATCACTTGGAAGCTGAAGAGAAAGGGGCTTAGTTTTAAGAGGAACTTGTAAATTCATTATTCATCTCATGCCGCTCAATCGCACTTCCATTCTAAAGCCAAATGCTTGGGTGAAGTTGGGGGGCGATTTCCCATTGGGAAGGCTACGCCTTTTGGGTATGCTCCTTGGGTTATACGCTTTGGTGTGGGTGTGGGTGTGGGTGTGGGTGTGGGTGTGGGGCGATCGGTTTTGGGTGGATGAGGAGCGATCTCTGTTTGTGGAGGTGTAAGGGCGATACGTGCTAACGCACAGGCTACGCCAACGCTTTGTGGGTTGTGGTGAAGGCGATCGCCTTTTGTAAGGGTGAGAGGGAGATTGTTTTTGGGGTATGTAAGGGGCGATCGCTAAACGGAATACCAGCTCACTCCTCGGTAAAGTTCTTCAATTGCCATGTTCAATCCAAGATGGCTCAACTGAATGCGATCGCCTGCTTGATAAATTACCTTATCCCAGGACTGTTGTGACTGCTGACGGTGATAATATTCAACCTGGAGCTTGGTCTGGGAAATCAATAGATACTCGTTTAATGAAGCTAATTGTTGATAGTCTTGAAACTTATCGCCTCGATCAAAAGCTTCTGTGGCAGGAGACAACACCTCTGCAATCAGTTGGGGATAACGCTTAATATAGCGATCTTGGCGATCGCGGGGGTCACAGGTAACAAAGACATCAGGATAATAGTAGAAAGACCCTGCGTGATTCACTTTGACATTGCCGGAGCGCACTTCACACCCCTGCTCTCGTACATGCCGTCGCAATATCTCAATTAGGTTCAAACAAATCTCATCATGATCGTCACTACCACCAGCCATTGCATAGACTTGGCCGTGACGATATTCGTGACGAATTTGGCTTTGCTGTTCCAATGCCAAGTACTCCTCAGGGCTAAATCCAGATGGAATAGCAATCATAACGACATCTCTCAGATTTCAGGACAAAGCAAAGATAATGGGAGGTGAGTGGCTATCAAGAAGGATTAAGATCATGTTTGTTAAACATTTTATCTATCCTGACAGCGAAGCAGTTTTGGAATCAAGTCGTCTTCGCATATCACGCCATGAAATATTTCTGATGAAGCGGTTATTGAAAGGAGTCACAGGAGTCACATTGTTGTTGGAGGCGATCGCACCATTCCTGTGCCATCATTGCTACCTGTTCACGGTCAGATTCATTGGCCCAGATTTCAGTCCAACTCAGTTTCCAACGGGAGAGCGATCGCTGAAGCTCCAACAATTCAGTCGCAGAACTTATCTCCGTTTCCAAATTAATCGTTGGTACCGTCCATTCCACAAAAAATTGACTTTCCCGCACCAGATGTTGAGCAACTGCATCATCACTGCCTTGACGAGCCAAAACATGCAGTCGCATTAAATTTAACGCCAGATTTCCCAACTGACTTGCGCGACTTCCCCTAAGATACTGAGCCTTCAGCAAATCCCAATTTACTGCCATTGAACACCACCCAAAAGAGATTTCACAATCTGGTCAATGCGGTCTCGAAGAACAACATCCTGAATCTCCATCGAACGATTATTGGCATTGGGTCGAATATTGATAATCGACTCATACCCCACTCGTTGTTGAAAGGGATACCAATCAGCACCCCAAATATGAGCCTGCTCACTGCCCTCATTCAGAAGTGTTCGCTCACAGTCCACATGCAGTTCCCCACCTCCTGCCAGGATGCCGAACTCTATATCTACAGCTAGTTTAATATAAACTCCAAGAGCCTCTAGCATGTCGCTCATTTGTTCAGGAGTAGCCCGGTCACGAATAATGTGGATCATCAATGCCTGTTGAATCCTAAAACCAAACCCTGTTCCCGAATTTTAGATTCTGATGAGACACCGGGATAGGCATTCGTCAAAGAAGAAGCTTCTCGACTGGCTCCCTTGAGCGATACGTTCTGGGTAGGTGGAATCTAAAAAAAGCAATCCCTTCTTAAGGCAAGGAACTTTTCATTTGAAGTTCTCCCTTGCCTCTGATATCCCCACTCCTGAAGTCACAGGTTGACCCAGGAGGTCAGGTTCATGTTTCACGTTTATTTTGGTGGGTTTGATGTTGTCGTGTACGCTATTGCAGCCGTCTTTGCGATCTACTTGGCAGATGCAATCTGTAGCGGGATAGAAGGGCGAGAACAAGTCGAAAAGCAAGTAAAACAGGAGGTTTATGCCACGCAGCCAGCACCTATCAAGTCAGTCTGGTCAGAACCAAAAGCATCAGACTCGCTCTTGGTTCTGGATGCTCAGATTTATGAGCTGCGTGGACAGCTCGTGGTGAGAGTCGATGACATGTCGGGTTCAGTTCCAGGTGAGGTGAAGACGTTATCCCTGCGGGGTGATCCGGTCATCCGAATCTCAGACCTTCAGACCCTCTACCAGACCGTGGCGATCGATGCGGGACAGGTGATCCAGAAGTGGAAGCAGTGGAGCAAACAGAAGAAAAAGCAGCCTAAGAAACAACACCGAAATCCGATAAAAGAAGCCGCGTCGCTCAACGGAGGTATCCGTCATGGGGTTGCTACGTGCTGATGCACGTACAGATGAGCAACTCTCACTGTTTGACTCACCCGCTCCGGTTGATGAAGCAATTGATATCGAAGCTCGCGCTAAGCAGTTGGCGGATGAGTTCATTCAGGACATGGAAAAGGAAGGACTCGACCACACCGCCCAGCAGCAACTTCTCATGCGCTTACAGATCCGAACATTGGTAGACCGTTATCTTGTCAGGATTCCGCCCTGTCAGCGGTGGCAATTCGCCGTTCAGCTCATCGATGGGATCCAACAACTCGAATCGCAGTCCGAAGGTTTTTAGACAAAAGGTTTTTAGACAACTTCAATCCGTGAGGAATGGCGACCATCGCTTCAGCCATTCCTCACCTCAACACCCTCCGTCATTTTTTCCTTAAAGCTATCCGTCAGAATCATGATGCTGCGATCGCCGATCAATGGGCTGTGCATGGCGATCGCTACGAGTCAGCGTCAAGAAACGGATTCAATATAGGCACCTCCGCTTTTTCAAAGTCAGTCACATTTCGGGTGACCACACAAAGACTGTGAAAAGAAGCGATCGCTGCAATAAACAAATCCGGCTGACTAAACGTATGGCCTTGCTTTCGGCCCTTCTCCACCATCCGTCTCCAGACGAGAATCACATCTTCGCTTATTTCCAAAAGGCGATCGCTAAACCAGGGACGCAATATTTCATCTAGCCACTCCACTAGCTCCTGACGAAATGCTGCATCCTGAACGTGTTCAATCCCAAAGCGAATTTCAGCCAAGGTAACCGTACTCACATAAAACGACTGGGGCGGTTGTTGGTTGCTCCAAGCCTTGACCGCTGGGTGGCAGTTGGTCTTCCGCAACTCGGAAATGATGTTGGTGTCTAGCAACCAGCCCCTCATAGGTCAATCTCTCGGACTGGCCCCGTGACCGACAGTTGCTCGAACTCCAGCCTGTTCAGCGGTGACTGTGATAGCAAATGATGTAGGTTAGGTTGCTCCAGCAAGGGCAGCAACTTTGCAAAGTCTTGGGCCGCTAGGATAACGACCGCATCTTCTCCTCGAACGGTAACCCGCTGGGGAGCATTCTCCCGTGCTAATCGAACCACTTCACTAAATCGCGCTTTAGCGTCCTCAAGCTTCCAAACGTTGAACCTCTCCAAGCGAGAGGATGGAGTCGTGCGGGCATCTTTAGAAAACATAGCTATCCTTCAAACTGACTAGCACTAGTCAGAGTATATCTAAAGCCTTAGGGAAGGACAACTCATCTTCGTCGCGCTCACTATCGCTGGCGAATGACGCGTAAATTCCGCCGACACTGAAGAGTCAGGGGATGCTCTGCCCCGAGTACCCGCTCGCGAATGGTCAACGCCTGCTCATAGAAGGGCACGGCCTCTAGCGATCGCCCTTGTAGATGATATACAGTCGCCACATTATTGAGGCACGTCGCCACATGGGGATGCTCATCGCCCAATAGCCGCCGCTTCAACTCCAGCGCCTGCTGAAAATAGGGCTCTGCCGATCCATACCGGCCCTGCATGTAATACAGCGTCGCTAAATTATTCAAGCAGGTCGCCACATCAGGGTGCTCATTTCCCACAATCCGCTTCGTCAGCGTCAGCGCCTCACTGAACAAACGTTCAGCCTCCTCAAGGCGAGATTGGTTGTGATACACCAGCCCCAGATTGTTCATGCAGGTCGCTACCTCTGGATGCTGCTCCCCATGAATTTCACGGCTCAAAACCAAAGCTCGCTCCAGCAAAGGTTCAGCCTCATCAAAGCGCTCCTGGCTGTAATACAGCAGCCCCAAGCCATTCAGACAAGCCACCACATGGGGGTGCTGTTCCCCGACCAGTGATGTTTCCAGCCTCAAGGCATCTCGAAAACAATATTCAGCGTCAGCATAGCGTCCTAGCTCCCGATAAAGGGCGGCCAGATTGCTCTGGCTTAAGGCTACGTCTGGATGGGTTTCCCCAAAGATCTCTTTCCGCAAGGTGTAAACCTTTAGTAGCAATGCTTCCTGCTTCTGGTAGTCGGCGCGCACATAGTGAAACGCCGCCAAATTATTTAAGCTGATCAGCACATGGGGATGGCGATCGCCAAACAAGCGTTGACGCATCTCTAGGGCTTCGTGGAATTTTTCCTCTGCTTCCTCATATCGTCCTTGGTGCTGGTAAACCAGTGCCAGATTGTTGAGTATAGTGGCCACATCTCCATGTTCAGTCCCCACAAGCTGTTGAGTTTGCTCCAAACTTTCTAGCAGCAGGGGCTCTGCTTCCTGATACCGTCCCCGATCGCGATACAGCAGCGCCAGACCGTTGAGGCTCACCGTAATGTGTTGGTGAGGTGCATCTAGCAACTGTTGTCTGAGGTCTAGAGCTTGGCGAAGGCAAAGTTCAGCGTCGTCATACCGACCTTGGTTGTGGTAGAGCAGCCCCAGACTATAAAGGCACGTGGCTACATCCGCATAATTTGGCTTCACCAAGTGTCGCGTTGTTTGCAACGCTTGCAGCAAAAGAGGTTCAGCCTGACCATACTGCCCTAGCTTCCGGTAGAGGGTAGCCAGATTGATGAGGCTACTCACCACATCGGGATGATCACTGCCAAACCGCTCTGTAGTTGCCGATAGAGCCGCCTTCCACCAGGTTTCTGCTGTGGAGTAATTTCCCTGACCCTCGTAGAAATAAGCCAGTCCCAGAAACGGGCTGAGCAAGTCCGGATTCTCCAGTAGCCGCAAGTGCTGAGTTGCAACCATCGTGAACTGGGGAATCTCAACCCAAAAGTCATCCAGATCCATCTGCGTTGGATTAGATGGCACTTGGCTAGCGATGCGGGCACAAGTCTTCGCCATCACCCGATCTAAATTTTTGGCTTGCTGGCTAGGGGAGGGGACGTTCACTGGAACGCTCAGTTGATCGGCACTAAAGGGCATTACCATATCGGGTGTCCTCTTCATCGGTAGTTTTACCTCGAAAGAATTCACGAATGAGAGGATGGAGACGATAGGTTCGGTCGTCGAATGGCTTGAGCAGGCTATATTTCATCAAGCGAACCCGAGCCTGCGTTAGCGCTTCAGATTTGTACTCTAAATCTTGAGGATACTCCTCGGCCAGTACCTGACCCATTGTATCGACAGTACGCCAGCGAATCGGGCCAGGCTCAAACCGGCCTAGCATTTTAGCCAATAGCTGGCTCGGTGCGTTTAGCTTTTCCCAAGTGAGATCAAAGGCGGCTTCTAAACCGCGCCGCGCTGTCAGCGTCCAGGCTGGATCGTCCTGATAATCACCTGACATTGACTCATGCTGCACCACTTTTCGTTGTTGTTGCCGTCTGCGTAACTCGCTGAGTAGGTTGATGACCGAGAAGTTTGGGTCACTTGCTAGATACCGACCTGCTAACTCAACACCGAGGGGCAGATCTCCTAGAAAATGACATAGTTCGTCGGCATCCTGGCGCTCCTGCTCTAGCATCTGTGTTCTGTCAGATAGGGATGCAAGCAGATCCAGAGCGTCATCCCGATCAAGCACATCAATCGGAAATCGATGCACAGGAGAGTCGAGCTGCACTCGGGTGGTAAGCAGAATCCTAAATCGCTCGTCGTTGGGGATATAGTGCGGAGCAACGTCGCTGTAGTGCTCGACGTCGTCGTAAATCAGGAGTACCTTTCCCTCAGGCCAGTGGTGCCAGCAATATTGAAGTCTTGCGTCGGCATCCATTAGCGTCTCGGGAATCTCGATACCAAGTTGTACGGTGGCAAATGAAATGAGCTGCGTAGCAACGGTGGCATTATTGGGTGCATCGATTCGTCGGGCAAAGATCCAGCAAACACCGCCGGGATAAGCCTGGAAATAGCGACTGGCATACTGAATAGAAGCCTCAGTCTTTCCTACGCCTCCCATGCCAGCTAACGCTACTAGTCTGTGCTGCTCCAACGTCCCATGTAGCTGTTCCATTAAAGAATCGCACCCCACAAACTTAGCTGCACCAATAAAGGGAATGTAACGAGGAATTGGCTTTGGTTGTGGATTAGGATCGGAATCGGGCAGTGAATCTGGGTCTGGTTGTATGTAGTCCCTCGTCTGGAGGGTAAGATCGAACCAGCTAAAGAATGTGTCTAACGAATTTGACGCGACGTTCTGTCGATTAAGAATTTGACTCACTGTGGAAGCGGCAAGGGTTTGGTTATTCTCAGTGTGGGTTTTAGCGTAGGATAACAACGATGCTTGTCGCTTATCTGGGAGATCTCCAGAGCTAATCCGCTCATCTAATCTCCTTTGAAGCTTTTTCCAACCAATATCGCTGAGGATGACACCTTTTTTTCGCCGAGCCATAAAAGAAAATGAGAGTCGTAGGGGCTTTTTTCATATCTAGCACTTTGGTTGACCCAGTATCAGGACAATTCTTTGAACGTTCGCGTTACAAGACTACAGACGCTAGAGCGATCGCGTTAATCGACTTTTCTAGCCTTAACTTCGAATGACAGCAACGGCTTTATCCGCCTAAAACTCCATTGCTTCATACGCTACAGCAGACAGTTTTAAGCCAAAAATTCGCGTTAAGGCTTATCTCGACTAACTCAACTATCTCGAAATAGCTTCCATGATTGAATTTCTGTGGGTTCGCTTCCCGCCTTTTGAGGCGGCATAGCAGTCGGAATGTGCCCCGTGAGTTCACCCCATCGATTTCCACGAAACGGGTTCAACGAACTGATGGGCTTACAGATTCAACATCAAAGTTGAGATTCATCATGAAAATTAGGCCAGAATCTTCTGGAACGAACTCTAGTTTTGTTCCAGCTACGCCAGAAAAGCGATCGCAGACTGCTGATCTAATTCAGGCAATCAGTGCTGCAAACTTGCCTGCGACCCTGGTTGCCAAACAAGGCGTTACTGCCGCGATATCAGTCAGTGATTCAACCTTGAAGCATTACCGTAAGCACTATTGGCTCGAAGGCATCCACTATATCTACTTGGGACCTAAAACCATTCGCTATAACCTCCAGCTGGTCGTCGATTGGGCGATTCACAAAAACCAACCCCACGTCCATCAACGAGCAATTGAAGCGTATTTAGCTAGGGTGGCTCAGGCTCAATCCAATCCACGAACACGGAAAAAGCGCTCATAAGCAGAAATCTCACTCCAGAGAGAATCCAGCGTGTCATCACTCTAGCTGCAGCCTTTCGATATCAAACAGGCGATCGCCTCAGTATCTAGATACACCTTTTCGCCCAAATTATTCGCGTTTAAGCCATGACCCATATGTCGAGTGACCCTCCTCACATTCCCGAGGAGAAAGATCATGCTGCCTTTGATGCCAAACTTCAGGCGCTAGAACCTACCAGTCGGCGCACAGCACAGACTTTCAGCCTTAAAAATTACGTTCGCCAGCACTATGGCGGGCTCAACGTTGCTCATCAGAAGGGGCATACCTGGAGTGCTCTAGCTGAGTTGATTAAAGCAGAGCTAGAGATATCCATTGCTCCTGAAACCCTGCGCAAATACATGGCAGCCATTCGAAGAGAGCATGAGAAAAAGCAAGCTATCAAGGCTAACAGGGGG
This sequence comes from Elainellaceae cyanobacterium, assembly GCA_049647405.1. Lineage (GTDB taxonomy): Bacteria > Cyanobacteriota > Cyanobacteriia > CAKZMO01 > CAKZMO01 > CAKZMO01. The sequence continues at coordinate 42,361 of JBARXP010000311.1, forward strand.
GATGGAGTAGAGGCACCGTCCTATCAGCCACACCTTAAATCCAGTTCCTTGAAACGCCAAGACATGCCTCTGTCCAAGAACTTGCAACCCTCAATGGAGCATGAATTTCGTCGCAGTCATCGGAGACCTAAAGATGGATAAACCCATTAAGAAGAACTACCCAAAGCAACAATCCAGTCCACTCCGTCGTGTTGTAGTTGTTCTATCAGACAAAGGCGGTGTGGGTAAATCGCAGGTTGGCCGCACTACTATGCATTATCACATTGACCGCAATATTCCAGTTCTTGGATGTGATTGCGATCGCTCCAACCAAAGTCTGTTGGATTATTACCAAGATGAAGTGGAAGTGATTTGTACCTTTTTCAGCGAAGACCCTAAGAAGGCATGGAATGCTGACTATATCTTGGAAGCGGTTGCTGAATATCAAAAAGATATCATCGTGGATACTCCGGCCCAAGTCTTTCGGAGTTTTAGAGACTATTTGAAAAAAGGAGGGCTCAAAGCTGCCACCCGTCAAGGAGTTGAGTTTATTTTTCTATTAGTGGTTGCCGACCGCTATTCGTTGGAACAATGCCTTGATCTCATCCAAGAATTTGGCGGTGCAGTGTCCTTCATTTTGGTGCTAAATGAAGGCTGTTGTGATGACTTTAGTTTTATCGATGACCATGAAACTTGCCAAGCCATCGTAGAGAAATTCTCAATTCCCGTGATTTACTTTCCTGAATTGCCCTACCGGGAGCGAGAAATCATTGACCAACTCCGGTTGCCCTTTTCTGCGGCCCTGCAATCCGAGCACTTTACGATTGTCGGCAGACAGCGCGTCCAAGACTTTTTAACCGACTGTTTTGAGCAATTTGACCGACTCAATATTTTTGGGGAGGAAATGCACGGTGAGTAAATCATGGCATGAACGCCCCAAGAAGAGGTCTGAACAGTCTGGACGGGTAGATGATTTTGAGAACATGCTCCAGAACCTATCTCCAGAGCTGCAATGGCTGAAAGTTGAACTGGCACGGTTGAAAATTGCCCCAAATGATCCGATGGGGCCGCTCCTCAAAGTCATTCTCCAATGCAGTGACAACATGGGCACGCTCCCTAAGTTGTCCGATGAAGTAAAAGATAATCTGCGAGATTTCAAAGCCTCAGTCTATGACGTGCGGCGAGAGACCGATAAAGTCGCTCACCTGCTGCAGCGAAAGCTCGGTGGCATTCACCAGATGCCGATCTCACGGGCGATGTGGGCCTGTGCATTGACAGGATTTTTTGGGGCATTGCTGGGCATCACCGCCATGGGTGGACTCGTTCTCTTTGCGGTTAAACACGACTGCAACCTCGAAACCTTGCAGTGCCCAAAGCTCCACATTCCATCCACCCCGTAATCTCCATCATTTTTGACGGACTGACGTGCCATGAACAAGCTATTCCGTGATGTGGTGATCACACTTCTTATCGTGCCGCTATGGGCGTGGGTGCATCCGCTGATTTTCGAAGTTGTGGCCGCAATGCCCGTTGAATACAACCGAGTCTACGGCATCCTGCCCCTGTGGCTGATCACCACCAAAATTTTCCACTATGCATTGCTGTTTTTTCTCACCGCTTGGACGTTTCGCTATGTCCGCTTTGGCTGGTCAGAGGAAGTAGAACTTCTCCATTTAAGGGGAATGACCATCGTGGCCTCATTTCTGCGCTGGGGCCTCCTGTCCATTGTTCTATTGCTGCTCGCGCCTGTCCTCTCGGTGTTGATGCTCCATCTTTTGGAGTACTACACGGCTGTTCCTCGGTGGCTCGTGATCACGACTGCCTGGGTTGTTCTCATCATTTTCCTCTACCTCGGTTGGCTATTTCCTAAAGCCCATATCAATCGCATTCGACGCCAAACTCGTTAACCCCTCATTGAAGGAATTCATTCCATGAAAAATTCAGTGATCCGCTTCGCGATGGTAGCGGGTACGACTGGCCTCACCTATCGACCCTTATGTTCTCTCGGTCAAACCGTGACCGAGACACTTCTGAATCATGCTGAATTGAGTGATTACAACCCTGAAAACTGGATTGGTCAGATGGTTGGAGTGGCGACGGTTTCAGCACAGGCTTTAGTTGTTCTCCATGTCACAAAATTCATCAAACGGCATCCGTTTCAGCACCTTTTTATCCAAGAGGTCAAACAAACTGGAACCCTAGTGGTGAAAACTGGCTTAGCCGCTATTGCGACCTATGCGGTGACCTACTTGCTTGGGCTTCCGCCTTCACCCCGAGTTTTACTCAGTCTGCTCGCCAGTGGGATGACCGCAAGCATATTGACGAGTTCTCCCTCTATTGAACCTGAACCCATTGTGAGAGGCTTTCGTCAGCAAACGTCTCAGGCGATCGCGGCCCTGTGGCAACGTATCGTGACTCGCGGGTTCATTCCGTGGGGAGCCGCCTTCATCCTTGCCCGTCATGAACCCACCCACTTTGTTCTATTGGGCAATACGGGGACAGGAAAAAGTACCTTCTTGAAGGTCATCATGAGTCAGCGACGGGGGCTTGCTGGTGTCGGCGTTGTTCCCGACATGCGAGCCATCATCTTAGATGCCAAGCGCGACATCACCCGATTCCTCTTTGCTTTGGGTGTCCCCTTCACAATTTGGAACCCTCTGGATTCACGTGCGATTGCTTGGGATATTGGCCGAGATATTGTCGGAGAGGGGATGGCCCAAGAATTTGCTGCGATCTTCTTTGCCGATGAATCGAGCGGCAAAAGCGGTCATGAGAATCGTTACTTTGCCGATACCGGGAAGATTCTACTGCGGGGCATCATTGTGGCGCTGCAACAGGCATATGGGGTGGAGTGGACGCTGCGACATCTCATTCTCTTAAGCAGCAATCTAGAGGATCTGCGAGCCTTCCTCCACTGCCATCATCCCCGTCCCCAGGAACTGTCCGAATTACTGGAGAAAAAGAAACAAGGCCCGAATGAAATTCTCACCACCCTTCAATCCAAGCTGCAATTGCTCTCGATTGTCGCTGCCCGGTGGGAGCAAGCCTTGACCCCAATGAGTCTCAAGGAATGGATGAAGCGGGAAGAGGTGTTGGTTCTGGGTAGTGACCACCTCTATCAAGACACCCTCAAGCTGGTGAATACCCTGCTGCTTCGATTTGTTGTCTCTGAACTCAACTCCTTACCCGAAAGTCGCACCCGGCGAATCTGGCTCTATATCGATGAAGCGAGTGCAGCAGGACGATTTGTTCGATTAGAAGACTTGGTGGCTTTGGGACGAGGTGCGGGAGTCTGTGTCGTCATTGCCTTCCAGAACATTGCGGCATTTATGGAGACCTATTCAGAAGGGATTGCCAAAAGCATTCTAGGACTCTGTCGTCACTGGGCCATCTTCGGCCTGGATGCGATTTCAGCGGACTGGATTTCAAAGCAGATTGGGGAGTACGAAACCCTAGGCCAAGGGGTGACTCTCTCCCACAATTCTCAGCAGGGAGCCCAAGGACAAAGTCAGTCCGATAGCCGCAGCGAGCAGTACCAGATCACTCGCAGACCTACCGTCTTTCCGCAAGAGTTGATGGACATGAACCTTCCTCCAACGGGGCCAGAATCCGGTGAACTGGCGGGTTTCTTCTTTGGCCCTGGCATTCCCATTCATCGTCATCGCTACCCCTGGACGCAAATCAGAGCTTGGCAAGATAATCCCGTTGAAGAGGAGGTCTATCCCGCCTACCTGCGAGTGGCGAATGATGATCCGTCCCTTTCCTTACAGCCCTTAACCCCACAAGAGCGTGTCCATCTGGGACTGAACCCTCTGGCATAGCGCTCTGGGCTCTCACCAGCAATTTCAACCTATTCACTTCTATCTATTCACTCATGGAGGACTTTGAGATGAATCAACATCCCAAGATTGAACGTTTACTCACTCGGATCAACGACCACCCAGATGAACTTAGAGTCTGGATTGAAAGTCAGGTGGCTCATGCCGATTTGATAACCCGTGCAAAGCAAGAGCAGACACTAACGAATCCGAAACTTTCACGCGTGAAACGAATCGTCCGATTCATCGGCAGTTTGTTTGTCCCAGATCTGCATCGTCTCCACGGCAATGCCTATGTGGACTCCACCTTGAAACAAGATATCACCGTGAAGCGCTTCCTTATCGGAGGGGTCAATGCCTTAACCCTCTTACCCGTCTTCCCGATTCTCATTGTTCCGTTTTCAGGGTTAGGAGTCTTAAGCCTACCGGTCGCACTGACCTTTAGCTCGTTGAGTTTGAGTGTGATGAACGGGATGTCTCAGCGGGTCATTACCGAATGGACGCGGGAGACGCGAAAGCGTTGGGTCAATCTTGCAGGCTTAGCGCTCTTGCAAGGCTTCATTTCATGTTTATCCGGGCCATCGCTCTATCTCACCACCGATGAGCACTACCTGACACAGCTCTGGGCGATGACTCAAGCGGAGCAGGTGATGGCATCGCGTGATGAGGCGGGTCTTGAGCAAATCGAGTTGCTGGAGGTTGCGGGGCAAGAGCAGCAAGCAATTTGTAACCGTCTCGCAGAACAAATCCAAGGCTTGCCAGAAGGGAGTGCAAAACGCAGATTCTTGTTTCTGCAAGCCTACGGTCTCTTCAAAGACCTTAATCAAGACCGCTCTCAGATTCCAACCGAACAGCTCCAGGGGGCATGTCACATTGCGGCGGGCTACGCTCGCGATGCTCAAACGCTCCAGCGACAACTGCTGCAAGAGCAGGCGGAGGCAGAAGAGCAGGTGCGTGAAATTGGGCCGTTGGCCTTCTTGCAGCAAGAGGCTCCAGATGTCTATGCCACCCACTTCAGTGACGAGGGTGACCTCCTATCCGGCACGCTCAAAGCGCAATTGGCCACCGATTTGTTTATCCAGAAGGTGCGACAGGGTGAAGTCGGGGCGGTCATCATTCCGCTGCTGCTGTTGTCCATCAGCCTAATCACCAGTGCCGCGATGGTGTTGAAGCTGGAGTCGTTTCGACAGCGGAACGATGTCCAGCGCAGCTTTGATCCCCGCATTGCCCTCTTGCGAGATGAGCTGTTTTATCAGGCTCAACTGGGTGTGCTCAAACAGATCCACGCTCTTGAGGAAGTGGATGCGCGCTCCGATGAGTTTCGCCCACTCGACTAAACCGTTCCATTCCTAAACGACTTGAGGTTTTCGCCATGAATCCGTCCCATTCTCCATCCTTATCTCGCCAGCGGCTTCAGTATCAGCAACGGCTATTAGCACTGAGCCTGCATGAGATTCAAACCACGGGCGAATTTGACTTTCCCCCCTTTGTTGAACTGGTGCATCAGTGGGAGGAGCTGTTCACTGAACCGGCCCAAGCCCTTGAACCCGTCTCATCCGTCTCGTTTCGGGAGTATTCGACCGTCATTGACAACCGCCTTCGAGAGATTCGAGACGCCGTGCAGCAGCTCCAGGCCCTGTCACCCTCTATGCCTGAAGCTGAGATTCAGCAGGCGGTTCTGACGCTGGTGCAAGAAACTCGATTGCTAGAAATGCAGTTTTTTCAACGGCTGAAGGGGCAACCCTTATCTGAAGAGGCTGAGGCGGCGTTAGCCACGCTCCGTTATATCCGGGTTTATCTGCTCGCTAAGTTAAGCGATCGCCACTTCTTATCGAGTCGTGGATTGAAGGCCGATGAGCCCCGTGTGTATGAGGCTCACTTCGCCCGATGTTTTCGCTATCTCACCGAGTTACAAAATGCTGCCAATGTGTTGGTTGAGCTGCTGGTGCAGAACCTCAACCGGGAACTGGAGTCGGATTAATGCCGCACTCTGGTTGTCTCATTCCTCATTCGATGCATTCTATTCCCTTTTGTATTCCGGAGAAGACCCATGTCATCCCTTTTACGCTACCTTTTATCCCGTCTCGAATTCTGGAAACCGATCCTGACCCATGACGACTTTAAGGCTCAGTATGCCAATGGCCAGCGCGATTTCAGTTGGCGTCGATTCCAGGGCGTTGTCCTCTATGGCATTCCGTTGGCTGGGCTCAAGCTCCAGGGGGCGGATCTGCGCTATGCCGATTTGCGGGGCGCTGACTTTACCGGAGCCAATCTCAGCGATGTGGATCTGCGTGGGGTCAACTTAGCGGACACCGATTTATGTAAGACCAATCTGCAACGGGCGCGCTTACAGCGGGCAAACCTCGCTCAAGCCTATCTCTTTCAGGTCAATCTGGCTCAGGTCAACCTCCATGCGGTGAATCTGCATCGAGCCGTGCTCGCGGGGACAAACCTCTCTCAGGCCCGTCTCAGTCGGGCAAACTGCAGTGATGCCATCTTTACCGAAGCCAATTTGAGCAATGCCAGTCTTTATCGAGCCAATTTTGCTCATGCCGCGATTGACCGAATTAACTTGGCGGGTGCGGATTTGCGGGGAACCAACCTAGCCTTAGCGGATATCCAGGAAACGGGCGTCGGCAAGGCCAGATTTGCACTCCAGAACGACGACCGAGCCATTCGGCTGTATAGCAACACCCAAGATGCGGTGCAGATTGTAGCCAGTGGCGTGAAGCGCAGCGATATTTCACTGCTGGATGCGTTTACGGGCAACTACGAGGTACTACCACCGGACTCCTCCTCGGATTCAAGTCGGTAATGGGGGGGGACTGAGGGGGAGGAGCGGAACTCTCCTCCTCTCAATTTTCTGGACACCTGATACCTCCCACAATTTCCGCTTAAACGCAGGCAATACAAGCCCTCTCGCGTTTACAAAGTGTCTACAATTTCAAGATTTCAGGGTGCATTCTCTTCTCTCATGCAGTGTTGATGTGTTTACAGCGTGCGGTGATGAAACAAAGACGAACGACTGAGGTGATCAGTTTTCGCTTAGAGCGTCAGTTGGCAGCAGACTTGCGCAAGAAGGCGTTGATGGAGCGCATGGAGTTCAGTGAGTATATCCGGGACCTGCTGTTTGAAGCCTTAGCGGCTCACGATCTCCGGACGGATTTAGCAGAGATGCAGGGGGTGATGGATGAAATCGCCTCCGATGTCAGTGAGCTAAAAGCGGCGATGGAAGCGATTCAGGAGTACTTCACGGAATGAAGTCAGCCCGCTCACCCTTTTTGATTGATTTGCGTGACGTATTTCGCTAATGCTGAGCCGTTGATTCTCAGCAAGGAGAAGGAGTCTCATGGCCAGTGTGTTTATCAATCAGACGACCTTGACCGCCATTGTCGCGAGTGAGGTGGAACGCCGTCAGACCAAGTCTGAAAAGACTGTAGGTACGTTTAATGTCAGTATTCCAACGGTTCGAGACGAGGTGACGAGCTGGGAGAGCTTTCAGGTTGAGGTCTGGAATGGTACGGCTGAAGCCTGTGCCACCTATCTCACGAAGGGATCGAAGGTGTTGGTTCAAGGGGTGTTGAAGCAAGCTCGATGGGAAACCGAGGGCGGCACTCGCAGTCGAGTGTTTATCCGAGCCAATTTGGTGGAGTTTATCCGGTTAAAAGACCCATCTGAGCCTCAACCCGATGAGTATTGATGGGGTTAACCGTAGGGTTTGAGTGAGAGGGAGGCAATGGCTTCCCTTTTTTATGGGTCTCTGGATGGGGGGCGCTAAACCGACTGCCGCTACGGCCTAGGCCAAAATCTGAGCGCCAAGAGGAGCTAGTGCTGCCGGAGACCTTCTCCCGGCGGTCAGCGGCACCCGGCTCTGGTCAGGGCTAAGGGGTTCGGCGTCTTCCTTCCGTCAGCCACCCAACGCCCAAGTCCTGACTCAGAGCCTTGCCCAAGACCCTCTAATCCCTCAGCCTCTGGCTTAAGCGCTCTCGTCGGGCGCTGGGGTCGGCCTTTACTTTCACGATTGAGTTCGATAAAACAGCTTTTCAACCTGCTTCAAGATGGAGATGGATGGAGCAAGATTTCAGTCGTGACCCGAAGGCGGAGGTGGAACCCAATCACTGGACGGAGTGGAGTCTTGATGCCGAGTTGCCCACACCAGAACCCATTCGCTATTGCAGTGCAGAATTGCACCAGTTCACGCTTCGCATTCGAGACTTGCCCTCCAGTGAGCGACCGCGAGACCGCTTAATGACCCAGGGGGCTCATCAGCTTTCGACTGGAGAACTGCTATCGATCTTGCTCGGAAGTGGCCAGGGCAGCGGCAAGCTATCGGCAGTCGGCTTGGGGCAACTGATTTTGCAGTCGCTCGGTGAGCATGATGAAGACCCGCTCGTGGCACTGCGCCAGTGCCTTCCTCAGGAATTGATGGAAATTGAGGGGATTGGCCCTGCGAAAGCGGCCATTATTGTTGCGGCGATTGAGCTGGGCAAGCGGGTGTTTTATGCCCAAACTGCCAATCGTCCTATTGTCGATGATCCAAGCATTGCAGCCGCGATTTTAGCGGGGGATTTGATGTGGCATTCTCAAGAACGCTTTGCGGTTCTGCTGTTGGATGTTCGGCATCGGGTGCTGGGGCATCAGGTCATCACCACCGGCACGGCAACGGAGACTCTGGTGCATCCTCGGGATGTGTTTCGCGAAGTGATTCGCAAGGGAGCAACGCGGGTGATTGTGGCTCACAATCATCCCTCGGGTGTGGTGGAGCCGAGCCCTCAAGATATTACGCTGACTCGACAGTTGCTTCAGGCGGCTCAGGTGCTGAGCATTCCCGTTCTCGACCATCTCATTTTGGGGAAGGGAAATCATCATAGTCTGCGGCAAAGCACAACACTTTGGGATGAGATTCCTCAAGAAGAACAGCGGTCTTAGAAAAGAAGGCGATCGCCAAATAAGCGAGGAGAACAAAGGCAGACATGAAGAGGCAGAAGGCAGAGTTAGCTATCAATGCGATCGCCCTTTCAGCATAGCGATCGCCTATCCCGTTACAATTGCCCTCATCCCAAAACGCGATCGTCTTCACAGCTAGGACAAGGAACGATGTCCGATCTTTTTCAGCCCTTGAAGGACGCTCTCTAAGTCACCTGGACTAAGGATGTTGAAGTGCTGGAATAAACCATAAATCAGGGGAGCTTGATGCTGAAGTTTTAAGAACAGAAAGCTTTCGCCGCTGCACAGCAAGCCATACGTAGGCTGCGACTGGATAGGATTTGCCAGCATGTAGGCCAGGGCTTGAGGAATGCCCAGCGATAGAGAGAAGGTTGTCCGCTTTGCTTCTAGCACCCAGACCCAAAGCTGATTTTGGACAACGAGTGCGTCAATTCGTCCATTCAGTACGTCTTCTCCAGTGTCGATCGCCACGTTTACAGGAGGTTCAAATCGCGTCCGAAACGGAGGATCGTAAAATCCTGCAAGTTCTAGCAGGGGAGAGATAATCATCATCTTGACGCCGTTTTCCAGCATCATGCCTTCATCTAGCTGATGAAAATAGCGATTGCGGATTCGGGTCAATACGCTTGCTTCTGCATCGGATAAGGAATCTTGCTCGTCTTGCCATTCCTGAAAGAAATCAGCATCATTTGTCCGCTCCAAACCAAAGCGATCGCGCAAATATTTGAGTGTGGTTTTCTCTGAGATGGCAATGGTTTGAACCATGAGCGTTATCTGATATTACGGATGTCACCTTAATTCTGACACAGGGAAGGAAAGGCAGAAGGCAGAGAGCCTACTAAGTACACACATCTCGATTGATTCCTCAAAATGCTGCATTTGCCCCCCTTTGTCCCCCCAATTCTGGGGGGAGACCGGAGTTCAAAGTCCCCCAAACTTGGGGGATTTAGGGGGCTAAATCGCTGGCAAGTCATGGCAGACAACTTGTGTGTACTTAAGTAGGGCAGAAGGATGAAATTTGAACATGGAAGCTTGCGTAGGGTGGGTAAAAGGGCAACGCCCATACCCACCAATCCGAATAAATACAAGGCAGAAATCAGCGCGATCGCCCACCTCACAAAACGCGATCGCCCTTGAGAAAAGGCAGAAATCAGAAGGCAGAAGGATGAAATAAAGGCAGCATAAGCAGTTAGCGCGATCGCCCACGAATATGCGCGATCGCCAAAGATCCAGGGCAACTGCCCACGCAACACAGCAAACACCGCTCATCCAGCGCGATACCTCCAAGCCTCAGCCGATATCCCCTTTCTGCCTTCTGCCCTTGAGAAAAGGCAGAAATCAGAAGGCAGAAATAAAGGCAGTGTCAGTCATTAGCGCGATCGCCCTTTCAATTAGTCCGATCGCCAAGCAACCAATGCAATTGCCCACACAACACAGCAAACACCATTCATCCAGCGCGACACTTTTATACCTCTACCCGTGTCCCCCTTCTGCCTTCTGCCTTCTGCCTTTTGCCTTCTGCCTTTCCAAAGTCCCCTTGCGGGGTGATGAGGGCTTTAACGCTCATATCAATGAGGTTGTTGAGTCCTTATTCTCGTTTCCGTCCCCTTGCGGGGTGATGAGGGCTTTAACAAAATATGTTTGCAAAAGATTATGAGGAAACCAATCAGTTTCCGTCCCCTTGCGGGGTGATGAGGGCTTTAACCAGCAAGGGTTAAACACCCGCGCGGGAGATCCGGTGTCCGTCCCCTTGCGGGGTGATGAGGGCTTTAACCTGCCACATCTTTCGATGTCGTGTCTGCTCATGGTTTCCGTCCCCTTGCGGGGTGATGAGGGCTTTAACTCACTGACATTTATGGTAACAATACAACGCTCATTGGTGTTTCCGTCCCCTTGCGGGGTGATGAGGGCTTTAACTCGTGTAGCGGCGGCCCGGGTTGTCCTGGACCATCCGTTTCCGTCCCCTTGCGGGGTGATGAGGGCTTTAACCCAAGGATAACGGCTTTACAGTTTAAAACTGCTTGTTTCCGTCCCCTTGCGGGGTGATGAGGGCTTTAACGCCCTTGGAGGGTGGCAGATCAGATATTCAATAGGTTTCCGTCCCCTTGCGGGGTGATGAGGGCTTTAACCCTTGGCACCAGACTTACGAGAGTTTGTTTGGTTCGTTTCCGTCCCCTTGCGGGGTGATGAGGGCTTTAACCATAATAGGCAACAAAATAGGTTTGTCGGGAGAGGTTTCCGTCCCCTTGCGGGGTGATGAGGGCTTTAACCAGAGTGAGCTGCCAACTGCCTGCCAACAAAACCGAGTTTCCGTCCCCTTGCGGGGTGATGAGGGCTTTAACCCTCGGCTTTTGAAAAGCATACTCAGCAAGCGTTTCAGAAGCCGTTTTTGCACACCTCATTTTTTGGTGTCAATAACGGCGCTCCTTTGTCAATAAGCCTACGGAAAAATCGGCTGAAACGCTGATGTGACAAAGGCTGTGAATAGTTCGACGAAATAATGCGGTTTTCAAGGTTCGCTCTATACTGCACACCTTAACAGAGCTATGCCTAATTTGGGTCTTTGTGTAACAAGATCATCATAATCGCTCTTGTGGAAGCAAAACAGAATATTCCTTCCACAAGAGCATCGGTATTTTACTTATCCCACTTCATTGGGCGATAGATGTCTTGTTCACCCGTCAAACACCGAATGTATTCCCAGACCTGAAGTTCAAAGCAGCGCCAGTGATTGACCTTATAGCCCGTATGGGGATGCAGCACCTCTTTTAGCAAACGTTCCTCCCACAACTGCAAAAAGCGCTTTAGTCCATCTGGGTGCAGATAGACGCCACCTCGTGCATCGGGTGGTGTAAAGTCTCCGGGCTTGAGAATTCGAGAATTGAGAATGTAAGAAACTGCAGAGTCTACCACCATCGCTCGAAACTCTTCGATCAAGTCAGATACGAGGGCTGGATGGTTTTCACGGGGTACATGCAAGTTGCCAAAGTGAGTGTGCAGCCCTGCCACCTCAACCATCGAGTGCAGATTTTGCGACAGCAGCGTGTAGCCCAAGCTCATCAAGCTATTGACCGGATCTTTAGGCGGACGACGATTGCGCTGAGTGAAGGTGAAGGGATCTTTGATCAACGACGCAAACCCCTGGAAATACAGATTTGAGCCTTGCCCCTCATAGCCCAAAAGAGATTCCACGGTTTCAGCAGTGCCTGCCCGGTCGATCAGCTCTACGAGAGAGTCAATGGCAAGGGTTGCAGGCTCGGCCTTGCGACGACGGTTGAGCCGCTTGAGCAAAATGCGCGAATTGTGCATCTTCGCCTGCACAATGGCAATCGCATTACGCCGCACAAACTCATGATCTGCCGATCGCTGCACCTGCTGAATCAGATAATTGACCTTAGCCTGTCCTGTGGGTTTGAGATGACCAAAATAGCGACCCTTACTCGACAAATACAGCACCGGAATCTTGTGCTGAAGACACAGACTGACTGCGCCATGAGACAAATTAGAACAGCCAAACAGCACAATATGGGTGACGCGATTCACAGGCACATGGTACTTGAGCGTACTCTGGTGCCATACCTGGAACTGGCGATGCTGCACTTTGACATATGCGCCTTGGTCGGTGACATATAAGGTGGTCATGGGTTCTCTCCAATAGTGATCGGGTGACGTAAGACGAGGGGAGCGGGGAGACTTGACAATGCTGCACAGCTTGGGTGGGCGAGAGGGCGGTGGCGACTTCTTCTTGTCCTTGCTGCTGCGAGGGGAGGGGCGATCGGGTGGGGTCGCCGTACCCTGAGCAAACTGATAGCCCAAAAACGTAAACGACTCATCGGGCGCAAAAATCTGCGTCTTCTCCGGCTGTAGAGTCAGATAGATGTCCTCTAGCCACGCCTGCATCTGGCTCAGCACTCGGTTTGCCTGAGTCAGGCTAGAGCACACCACCAAACAGTCGTCGCCATAGCGCACCAGCGGAAAGCCCGCCGCCAAGCACTGCCGATCAAACTCACTGAGATAGAGATTGGCCATCGCCCCCCACAACACTCCACCCTGCAACACCCCCTGGTTGGGTCGATAGAGCTGATAGTCGATGACCAGACCTGCTTTGAGCTGCTGGGCAATGGCAGTGTGCTGCCACGGGTGAATCGGCAACTGCTCAAGCTGGTGCAGCAACACCGCCCAGTTGAGCCGATCAAAAAACTGCTGCACATCCGTTTTCAGCACCCACACGGGCGAGTGCCCATAGATCTGCATCACCTGCTCCACCGCTTGATGGGTGGAATAGCCCGGACGGTAGGCATAGGCCGCCGGACTTAGCGCCCGATCTAGCTCTGGGTAAATGGCCTGCAAGAGATAACGCTGGACAACGCGGTCTCTCACCGTTGGAATGCCAATCAGTCGAGAGCCGCCGCTTTTCTTGGGCAGAAAAAATCCTTTTGCGGGTTGAGCCTGATACGCCTCTTGCCGCAGGTGCTGCACAATCTGCCGCAGTCGCAGTGCCGCACTATCCGCAAAAAAATCAACCGTAACGCCATCCACTCCAGCAGCAGCGCTGCCCTGCTGTACCCGTGCCCAAGCCGTTGCAAGCTGTTGATACAAAATTGTGGGCGATCGCACCATCGCTCCTCCTTGATTCGAGTTCTGAAGGTCATGTCTTCATAGTCGAGGAGGGCGATTGCCTGCGGCATAGCAAAGCTAAACGCAGTACGAGTCGCTGGTGTGTATGAGTGGAGTATGACTTTGGGATTTTGGATTGGCGATTTTGGATTTTGGTCTTCCAGTTCCCCCCAAATTTGGGGGGCGGAGGGGGGCAATATGGTCGGTGCGGCCCCCTAAATCCCCCAATTCTGGGGGACTTCAGACAGGTTCCCCTCAATTTTGGGGAGCGGAAGAGGGGCAATGCAGAAGGTGCAGCCCCCTAAATCCCCCAATTCTGGGGGACTTCAGACAGGTTCCCCCCAAAGTTGGGGGGCGGAGGGGGGCAATGCAGAAAGTGCGGCCCCCTAAATCCCCCAATTCTGGGGGACTTCAGACAGGTTCCCCCCAAAGTTGGGGGGCGGAGGGGGGCAATGCAGAAAGTG
>JBARXP010000312.1:0-5988 GCA_049647405.1 Elainellaceae cyanobacterium
ACATCAGACTACTCTCCGTGATGTTCAACGCGAGGTGCATCTCGCCAATCACCTCGCCGTTGATTTCAAGGGGGCCTTTGCAAGCGATGTAGTTTTGATTGTCTGCTTGAAAAACGTTGGGCTGAAGCGAGAGCTCTCGACGTTGAATCAGGGCATGAAGAAACGAGACATTATGCCACTGACTATCTGACTGAGCCAAAATGACGCCATCACTATCGGCTATCACAATCGACAGATCGGGCAGCGATCGCAAATTGACCGCCTTGGTCAACGCATCTTGCTGAGACAGCATCGTTTGATAGGTTGAAATATCTTCGGGTAAGCGTTCACCCAAATCAATTAACTGCTGCTTTTGGCTCCCGATCAAAATCTGCTGAGTCCGCCAGCTCATCCAGCCTGAGACTCCCACAATGCCCAAGACCGATACTAGAGTCACTCCCACTGCCAAGCGAAACTGGAGAGATGCAGGGTCAGGTCTATGCTGCTGTACCCATTTGTTTAATCGTGTCGTGAGCTTATGTATCGCCATCGAGTGCTGCGTATGCTAAGTACGTAAAAGTTGAAGGACAAAGGACAGATATTAATGGTCGTGTTCCCTTAAAGACTGAAGTCTAAATTCAGACCTAAGGTCAGACCTAAGAACGTAAAGTGAAAAGCAAGTTGCCCTTCAAAACCCATATTTTCTTATTTCAGAAAAGCTTGATCGTTCGATTGTAGAACTAGGTGAGTCTCTGTCTCAGCCTTATTTCCTACACTAAGACATAAAGATGGTGAGCGAATTAGAGTCTCCTGAGTAAATCCTAAGAGCGGCACAGGATATCGGCCATTATTAGCATCGTTTCACCATGGCTTCCTACTGAAGCCGATAGCCATGATGAAACGATGTTATCTGAGTGTGTGCCCTCTGCCGGGTGGCACACACCGCTCGCTTTAGTTTTGACCACATACTTTTGACTACATACTTGTGACCATGCACTTTTGAGCATGTACTTAGTAAGCCCAGCTTCGATGTGAAATCGTTTTGATTTGGGAATGTTTTTGTTAAAGGCATTACGCGCAGTGATTTTGTGGGCGATCGCCCATCCTTCTCCCCGTCATTGGCTAGAACGCTCGTCTTGTAGCCTATTTCTCAACGCTAGAGGTTATGTTTATCCATGGCATTGCTTCCCAGTGATCCGCTTTTTCAAGAACAGTGGTATCTCAACAACACCGGACAGAGAGGTCGCACTCCCGGCATTGATCTCAACGTGATTGACGTGTGGGATGACTATACGGGGCAAGGCGTTAGCATTGCCATCATTGACGATGGCGTAGAGCGAGGTCATGAAGACCTCAGCGCCAACTTCGACAGCAACCCGTCTGCTCTTGCCGACTACAGCTATGGTCGCGAGGGTGCGCCGTTTTTCTTCGACGACGATCATGGCACTGCCGTGGCCGGAATTATCGCGGCTGAGCGAAATACTGTGGGAGGCGTGGGAGTTGCCTTTAATGCCAGCATTACCTCTTTTTCTTACTACGACATTACTGAATTTGATGCCAGCCCCCTAGAGCGCCAAAGCGCATTTGATATCTCAAGCAATAGCTGGGGGCTTGATAATCCGTTTCAGTCTAATTTTGATTTGCCCAGCTATGAGGTAGCAGGAGAGGCGATCGCCACTGCGGTCAGCGAAGGCCGCAAGGGTCGTGGCACCGTGTTTGTCTGGGCGGCGGGCAATGAGTTTGAAGTGGGAGCCAGTGCCGACTATGGCAGCTACGAGAGTTCTCGATTCACCATTGCAGTTGCGGCTCTAGACGGTGACGGTGTGTTTGCGCCTTACAGTGTTCAGGGTTCTAGCCTGCTGGTCTCTGCCTTTGGAGATGGCGACCCTGGGTTTAATCGTCCAGGCACCATCGTCACCACCGATCGCACAGGCCGTGCGGGCTATAACAGCGGATCGACTTTCGGAGAACTCGACGATCCCAATTACACCAATCAATTCAACGGCACATCGTCAGCAACGCCAATGGTTTCGGGTGTAGTCGCGCTGATGCTGGAGGCCAATCCGAGGCTGGGCTATCGCGATGTGCAAGAGATTTTGGCTTACTCTGCCCGACAAAATGATCCTACCCAGAGACGCTGGGCCTTCAACGGAGCCACAAATTGGAATGGCGGCGGCCTGCATACCAACCTCAATTATGGTTTCGGCCTAGTCGATGCTCATGCTGCCGTGCGCATGGCAGAAAGCTGGACAGGTCAGCGGACTGCCGCCAACGAACTGAGCCGCAGTGCCACTTCAACTGAGGCGATGAACCTGAAAGACAACGCGCTGACGACAGCGACGCTCAATATCGCGAGTCCGATTCAAATTGACCAGGTCGAAATCGACATTGACTTAAGCCATCAATCGATTGAGGACTTGATCATCACTCTCGTTTCTGCCGATGGCACCCGCAGCCGACTCTTTGATGGCACTGTCTTGACGGATGTGTTTTTAGACGACGGGTCTACGGCATCTTTTAGCGAGTTTGCGGATGATCCAGCAGCGTTTACGTCTGATGAAGAACTGCTCGATTTAGGTGAATCTTATAATCGTGGCATCGACTTTACCTTCTCCTCTACCGTTCACTGGGGCGAGACGGGGATGGGAGACTGGCAGCTCGAAATCGAAGATACCTCAGCGGGTGTGAACGGCACGCTAGAGCGGTGGGGCATTCGGCTCTATGGCGATGCGATTTCCAGCGGCGACACCTATGTCTACACCGATGAATTTGCGCAACTTGCGTCGGGCGATCGCCAACAGCTCACAGACACAGCAGGTCGAGACACCCTCAATGCCTCAGCGGTCACCTCAAACTTAAAACTGAAGCTGAATCCTGGCCAAACCAGCACGATTGCAGGGCAGTCTTTGACCCTAGGCAGTGACACAATGATTGAGCGAGCCTACGGTGGTGACGGCAACGATAAAATTCGCGGTAGCCGCGTCAAAAACAAACTCTGGGGCGCACGGGGCAATGACACGCTGATTGGGTTAAACGGCAATGACGTGCTCATCGGTGGCGAGGGCAATGACAAACTGAAGGGCAGCGCGGGCAACGATCGCCTCAAGGGCAACAACGGCAACGATCGCCTCATTGGCGGCAGTGGCAACAATCGTCTTGTCGGCAACAGCGGCAATGATGTGTTGCGGGGGGGCAGCACCAAAGATAATCTCAACGGTGGTAGCGGGCGCGATCGCCTCATCGGCGGCAGCGGCAACAATACCGTGAAAGGCGGCGGCGATCGCGATATCTTTGTGCTTGCTCAGGGCAATGGCAAGACGCTGATTCGAGACTTCAATCTCGATCAAGATCGGCTGAGTCTGGGCCGAGGTATGCGGTTTGGCTCGCTCACGTTTACCCAACAGGGCAGCCGCACCGCGATTCGTCAAGGCGACGATTTGGTGGCTCTCTTGCAAGGGGTGCAGGCTCAGACCCTCGACTCCAGCCAGTTTGTCTAGCGGTAGGCTACTCAAGCCTGACCAACGGCAAGTAAAGCCGCGCGTGCAGGACAAATCGACCTGAGTAGACGACATAAAGAGATTCTGTAAAGAAAGAAATGAAGAAATCTTTATCTTGACAGAGGACTATAATCTTTCCGGATAGTGCTGGCGATCGCTCGTACATTGCCCGGATGACGCTAGCTCAGCTCTTAAATTCTCACCATGAGACTCTAAAATAACGCTGCATAGCGTATGTAATGATGTGCATGGAGCGACCTTGCGCAGGCATGAGATCATTGCCTCATAGGAAAATTCTGATGAGTCTGTTTTATAGGTAAGTCTGTTTTATAGATAAGCTTGATAAGCAACAGCTTGTCCAATCAGGGGAATGTCTGTCTTTTAACCCCCAATCGAGATAGGTTTCGAGTAAAGTGAACGAGAATCAGCTTGATGTCTGTGATGTTGAAAATCGGGAACCGTACTGTATCCGCTGACGATATCGTGCCTTTAATGGCGCAATATCAAATGCTGCCTCAGTTTCTACAAGAAGTGCTGATTGATGAGGCGATCGCCGATATTGAATGTTCTGAAGAAGAGAAACAAAAAGCCTCTGAAGCCTTCTTTCAGCAACATCAACTGACCACACCCGAAGCCCAACAGGCTTGGTTGAAGCATTATCGCATGACCCCCACTCAGCTTCAGGATCGCACGACTCGCGAGCTGCGGATTGAGAAGTTCAAAGTCGCGAAATGGGGCCCAAAGCTAGAGTCTTACTTTCTCGATCGCAAGAGTCGTCTCGATCGCGTCATCTATTCCCTGATTCGCACCCGCGACCTGGGCATTGCTCAAGAGCTTTATTTTCGCATTTCAGAAGGGGAGCAAACCTTTGGCGAAACAGCACGCGAATATTCCCAGGGGCCAGAAGCCCAAACAGAGGGACTCATCGGGCCAGTTGAGCTAAGCGTGCCTCATCCGGTCTTGGGGCAGATGCTCTCGGTTAGTCAACCGGGGCAGCTGTGCCCACCGACTCGGGTGGGAGAGTGGGTTGTCATTGTGCGGCTAGAGCGCTTTATTCCGGCACAGATGGACGACGCGATGCGTCAACGACTGTTGAACGAATGTTTTCAAGAATGGATTAAAGAACAGCTCAACCGCTCTGACTCGCAATCGTTGAATCATGAGATCGAGGAGGCTGCACCCGACGCGAGCCCATCTTCTTCTGACCCAGAGGGTGCAGATTCTAAACCTGAAGCTGTGGTGTCAGAAGATTCCTCTGCTGCTGAAAAATCGGGATCTGACGAGGCTGCTTCATCGCCTGTGTCTCCTTCTCCTCCATAGAGTTGTCGCAACTGCAACTTTAATCTTGCAAGCATCTCGACCCTAAATATGCTGCGATGCTGAGTTGTTTATAACGTTCTCTATGACAAGCTCTATGACAAAGTGTTACGTCTTGATTGCTAAGTATCTTGAAACGGAGTGGCCATTTTGCTCCCTATTCATGAAGATTAATAGCAGTAGCGTTTGAATCAAGATAGAGCTTTGGGAATTATCTCTTCAGTTCTCATATCATTTCGTCCGCTTGTCTATCTCCGTAATCTTTTATTTGTATCCTGTATCTTCTTTTCTCCCCCGTAATTGGCAGGCTCGATGACCTACACCCGCAACACCATCCAGGACTTTTTAGCAAGTGTGCAGCCCTTTGACCAGGTGTCTCCTGGAACCCTGACGCAATTATCAGAAAAGTTTAAGCTGCTTCGATATCGCATGGGGCAAGCGATTCTTCTGCGCGATAAGTTGCCGGGGCAGGTCGCGATTATCTACCAGGGGCAAGCCCGACTGTTGGGCTACGATCCTCGTACTGAGAAGCCGATTACCCTACAACTGTTGCAACCCGGAGCGGTGTTAGGTTGGCTGGGGCTGACGCGGGGGGTGCCCTGTGAGACGGCGATCGCCTCCACAGAAACGATTTGTCTAGTCATTCCGGCCATTGATTTCTTGACCGCACTTGAAGGAGAGCCAGCTCTAGCGACGGCCTTTCGAGAAAAGTGCCCGCTGCTCGAAATGTTTGACCTGATTGGCGAAGAAATTCACCGTCAGGCGATGGGTGAGGCTGACCTGAAGCAAATGGCTTTGCAGGCTCAGGCTGATGCTGTCGTCAAAACCCTGCCTCGGGGAACAACGCGCTACAGCCAGCTCGACGCCCAAAGAGCCTGGTTTGTCAGTGGCGGGGGGGCGATCGCCGAACACGCTGTCGGCACTCGCATTGATGTCAAACAGCAGCCCAACGCTTCACTCCAGGTCAGCGGCACCTATCCGGCACGGCTGATTGGCATCCGAGAGTCGATATTTCTAGATGCGGCTACCTCGGTGACGCCGGAAATTGTCGATATTCCTCAACCCGAAAGCATTTCATCGGTCGATGGCGAAATTCCCTACGCGCCCGATCGCCCGCCTGAGCTAGATACGCCTGTCTTTCGCGATGACAGCAGCAACCGCAAACCCCAAGACTATCCCTTCGTCCGAGGGCGAG
>JBARXP010000313.1:0-29440 GCA_049647405.1 Elainellaceae cyanobacterium
AAATTAAAAAAAGATCGGTATTCTTAAAGAAATATAAAAGTTATACACAAATCATAATAACTGCCATGATGAGTCTGGCCTGAGGCTAGATTCGCCTGACTCGCTGATTTAGATTGAGTCAAATCAGATTTATTCGATTTAGATTTTGTCCAAACAACATCACCCAAATATTGATGCTGAGGAAAATGCGACCTATCCCATTGCGACCGAATATTTGGATGCACCTTTGGTCAGAACGCAGAGCTACGATTCAGTCTTTGCCTGGAATTGTTTTAGGACTGCTGCTGCTGCTGGCATCGGGCTGTGGTGGAAATTTGCCTAGTCAGGCTCAGACCGAGCGAGGAGAGCCCGGTTCGGAAGAAGAAGCCGTGCCCGTGGTAGATGTGCGTCAGGCCGAAGTGGGGACGTTGGCAGGTGTTGTCACCTATGCCGGAACGACCGCTCCGGTGCAAGAAGTGTCGCTGCGATCGCAAACTGAGGGTCAACTGCTGGCGCTGAGCGTCGATGCGGGCGATTTCATTCAGGCAGGCAGTCCTCTCGCTCGCATTGATGCGGCTCTGCTGCAAACGGCGGTGTCAGAGGCAGAGGCCGAGCTGGCGGCTCGACAGTTTTTGGTTGCCCAGGCCGAGGCCGAGGTCGCCGATGCCCAGGCTCAGGTCGAGCAAGCCAGAGCGTCTTATGAGCAGGCTGAAGCCGATGCAGAACGATTTCAGTCGTTGTCGAGCGAGGGAGCCGCACCTGAGCAGCAGGCCGAACAGGCCGTCACCGCAATGCGAACGGCTGAGCAATCGGTGCGCTCGGCTCAAGAGCAGGTGCGGACGCGGCAACAGGCGATCGCCGCAGCGGGACGACGGGTGGCCTCTCAACAGGCAATTCTCGACCAGACGCGAGAGCGATTATCGTTTGCGACAGTGAATGCGCCTCTGACGGGAGTTGTGCTTCAGCGGTTGGCCGAGCCGGGAGATCTGATTCAGTCGGGGCAAGAGCTGCTGAAAGTGGGCGACATGAGTCAGGTGCATGTGAATGTGCAGGTGTCGGATCGCGATCGCGCCCAGTTGCGCATCGGTCAACCTGCCGATGTGCAAATCGATGCCCTGCCGCAGCAAACCTTTTCTGGGCGTATCACCCGCATTTCTCCGGTGGCGGATGAAACAGCGCGGCTGATTCCGATTGAGATTACCTTAGCCAATCCCAATGGGCTGATCAGTAGCGGACTGTTGGCGCGAGTTAACTTTGCTGCATCCGGGCGATCGGCGGTGGTGATTCCGACGGGGGCAATGGATCTTTTTGCTGCAAATAACAGTGAGGGAGACGACGCGACGGGGGCAAAGACCACCGAAGCGGCGTCTGAAGCGACCGTGTTTGTGATCAGCGGCACGGGCGATGATGCCACAGTCGAGCCTCGTCGGGTACAGTTGGGGGCGCGTGCCAACGACCAAGTGGAAGTCGTCTCTGGGCTAAGGGCGGGCGATCGCTACGTGGTGCGAAGCAGCAGCGGGGCGTTACAGCCCGGTCAAGCTGTCCGGTTGAGTTTGCTGTCAGACGGTGAATGAGCCGAGGTTTAGCCCTGCTTGAGCCTTGCACCCGATTGTATAGTGCGATTGCCTCTCCAATTACCCGTCGCATCGATTAATTCCGCTGATTTGTTGCCCTGCATCTTGAATTCATCATGGCTCATTCTTCGTCTGGTTTCAGCCTCAGTAGCATCTCTATCCGACGGCACATCGCAACGCTGATGCTGACGGTGGCGGTGCTGGTGCTGGGTGTATTTGTCGTGTCGCGACTGCCCGTTGACTTGTTGCCCTCCATTACCTATCCCCGCATCGGGGTGCGTGTCACCGCCACAGGCATCAGTCCTGAGGTGGCTATCGACGAAATCACGCGCCCGCTCGAAGAAGCCCTGTCTGCCACTGAAGGCGTGGTGCAGGTGTTTTCTCAGACCCGTGAGGGGCGCATTAGTTTGGACTTGTTTTTTCAGCCCGGTGGCGATATTGATCAGGCGCTCAACGATGCGACTGCAACGCTAAACCGGGCTCGCGACAGTTTGCCCGACACCATTGAGCAGCCGCGTCTCTTCAAGTTTGACCCGTCTCAGCTGCCTGTATATGAGATGGCGCTGACCTCTCCAACGCTGCAAAATGTTGATTTGCGGGTGTTTGCCGATGAGGAATTGGGGCGCGAGCTGGTCAGAGTTCCAGGGGTTGCCAATGTCGATATTTCTGGTGGAGTGCAGGAAGAAGTTCAGGTCAATATTGATCTGAATCGGCTCCAGACCGCAGGGGTTGAGCTGACCGATGTCTTGGATGCCCTAGAAGAACGCAACCAAGATACGTCAGGAGGTCGCATTCGAGGGGGCGAAGATGAAGCCCTGACCCGTGTCGTGGGTCGCTTTCAAGATGCAGACGAGATTCGCAATCTCACCCTTCAGGTCAACAACACCGATGTTCCTCGGCAGGTCTATCTGCGCGATGTGGCTGACGTGAACGACGGCATTGAAGAGCAGCGGATTTTTGTGACGCTGAATGGGTTACCTGCGGTCAAGGTGAGTGTGCAAAAGCAGCCCGATGCCAACACGGTGTCGGTGGTGGATGGGGTCAAAGTCAAGCTGGCAGAACTGAGAGAAACAGGGTTAATTCCCGAAGATATGGTGATGACTGCCACCCTGGATGAGTCGAAATTTATTCGCAGCTCGATTCAAAATGTGGCGATCGCCGGACTCACAGGTGCAACCTTGGCGGCGATCGCCGTCCTTCTATTCCTTGGCTCTATTCGCCAAACGCTGATCATTGTGCTGGCGATTCCGCTGGCGATTTTGGCCGCGATGTTGATGATGGGACTGTTTGGCCTGTCGCTTAACGTGTTTAGCCTGGGTGGGCTGGCGCTGGGCGTTGGCATTGTGGTCGATAACTCCATCGTCATGCTGGAGAACATTGCCAACAATACGGATAATCCGTCAGGGGAAACAGCAGCAGCGAACAACGGCACAGATTTACGGCAAAACAGCTCCAATGGCTCTGTGAATGAGCGTTCAAACGGTTCTGCGAAAAGCCTCTCCAACGGTTCCAGTGGGCACGGCTCCAATGGGCACGGCTCTAGCAGCAATGGTTCTAATGGAAACACGCTGGATCAGGCTGCTTCGCCGCGATCGCGCAATCGCCGCCAAACCCTGAACCAGGCTGAAGCCAGTAGCCGAGAACTGGAATCTGCACTGCTGGCGTCTACGTTGACAAACCTAGTGGCGGTGCTGCCCTTCTTGCTGATCGGTGGATTTATTTCGCTCCTGTTTAACGAACTGATTTTGACCATCAGTTTTGCAGTGGCGGCCTCACTCATCGTGGCGCTGACGGTTGTGCCGACTCTGGCCTCGCGGTTGCTCAGCATTCAAGGATCAAGCCAGTTTCGCAATTTGGCACCGATTCGCTCTTTCAACCAACGATTGCAAGGTCTGACCCGTCAATATGGTCAGTTTCTGGCCTGGGTGGTGCAGCGACGGCTGGCCGTGATTGCGATCGCCTTCCTCGTACTGGGTGGGCTGGGCTACGGCATGGTGACTCAGATTCCCCAAGAGATTTTGCCCAGCATCGACACGGGCCAAGCCCAGGTGCGCGTGCAGTTTCCGCCGGGTACGCCTGTTGAAGCCAACCGCCGCGTCATGGATGAGGTCGATCGGCTTTTGCTAGAGCAGCCCGAAACCGAGTATGCGTTTACGACATCCGGCGGCGGATTGTTTGCATCAATTACCAGCGTCGATGCCCTGCGCGGATCTAGCACCGTCAACCTCAAACCGGGGAGCAATGTCGAAGCCTATGTCAGCCGCATGGAGCAGATTTTTGGCGAACTGCCCCTGGTGGATACGCTCGTTCGTGTGAGTGCCGAATCGGTGCGGGGCTTGATTCTAAGCAACTCTCCGGTGCGGGCTGATATTGATGTGGGTCTTCAGGGCAATGATTGGGATACGCTTCAGCAGGCCGGACGCCAGGTGCTGGGCGTGCTCAACAAAAACGCGACCCTGGCTCGCTATCGTCCTGATGCGTCTGAACCCCAGCCCGAAACCCAAATTCGCCTTGATTGGGAACGGGTCGCCGATTTGGGGCTAACGGCTCAAGAGGTCGGTGAGACGGTGCAAACAGCGTTGGACGGATCGGTGCCGACGCAGCTTCAGCGGGGCGATCGCCTCATCGACATTCGGGTGCAGCTCACCCCTGGTTCGGTGCAGCAGCCCAACCAACTGCGAGAAATTCCCCTGTTTACCAGCGACAACCAGTTGGTGAAGCTGGGCGATATTGCCGAAATCGATGCTGGAGTTGCCCCAGGAGAGATTCAGCGGATTAACCAGCGGCAAGTCTATTTGATTGCGGGGAACCTGGCCGAAGACACCAGCCTCGGTGATGCTCTGGCTGAAGTCGATGCCGTTTTGGCGGATATCGAACTGCCAGAAGGGGTCACCCGCTTGCCCAGTGCCAATGCAGAAACGAGTCAAGAACTCCAGTCGTCGCTCAAAATCTTGGGCGGACTGGCGGCATTTATGGTGTTTGTGGTGATGGCGGTGCAATATAACTCGCTGATCGACCCGCTGGTGATTATTCTGACGGTGCCGATGGCGCTGGCCGGAGGAATTTTTGGGCTATATGTGACCCAGACGGCGATCGGTGCAACGGTGATTGTTGGAGCCGTGTTGCTGGTGGGGATTGTGGTCAACAACGCCATCATTATGGTGGAGCTGGCAAACCAGATTCGAGTGCGCGATCGCCTTTCCCCCCAGTCGGCCATGCTCAAGGCCGCACCCCAGCGCCTCCGCCCGATTCTCATGACCACCATTACAACGGTATTGGGCTTGTTTCCGCTGGCCTTGGGGCTGGGCGAAGGTTCTGAGTTCTTGCAGCCTCTGGGAATCGTCGTGTTTTCAGGCTTGTCCCTCGCCACTGGCTTGACCCTGGTGATCATCCCCTGCTTTTACACGCTGTTCCATGACCCTCAGCTCACCCGCTGGCTGCGGGGCTGGAATCGCCAAAGCAGAGCCGCAAGAGCGCTAAAGCAAGTCAATGTACCAGAAGAAGGGAAAGAGCGATCGCCTTACTAGAGTTAGGGTGCTGATTAAAATAGTTGTTCATCTTGGTTAAACTGATTTCACAATGAGTATTCTGGATTGAAATGCCTACCTTTCTGAGGATTGGCCCTGATCGCTTCTTTTGCTACGCGGGCGATCGTGATGAGCCGCCTCACATCCATATCGAGCGAGATAATCGCCAAGCTAAGTTCTGGCTTGAGCCGATTCGGCTTCAGGATAATCGAGGATTTAATCGTCCTGAGATTAACCGCATTCAAAAACTTGTTGAAGAACACCAAAAAGAATTGATATTAGGTTGGAATGAATTCTTTAACGATTGAACTTCTTGAACTTCCTAAGGTTCAGCATGTCGCAATAACAGATGATACATTGACCGTCGATTTATCTGATGGACGTACCTTGTCTGTACCTCTAGCTTGGTATCCGCGTCTGTTACAAGGTTCTGAAGCAGAACGAAGTAACTATCGCTTTATCGCTGAAGGTGCAGGGATTCACTGGGAGCAGCTCGATGAAGATATCAGCATTAAGAACCTGCTCCTTGGACAGCCATCAGGCGAGAGTCAGAAGTCATTCCAAAGATGGTTGAGTCAACGGTCAGAAACGATTGACAAAGTTTAGTCCCAATCAACAGATACTTTCACTTACGATCTGGGACAAATCGATCGTGTGGATGAGCCAGAGAATCCGCCAGATTTGGAATCTCGTATAGAGTTGCACAATGATTCTGAGAAGTCATCTCTAGCCGATGAACTTGACCCCTAGCACTAGCTTGACCAGGATTAGCAAAAGACTCGTTTTTTATTAGTAAACCCCTTTGCAAATCCTTTTGTTGAGGAACGATCGGTTGCCTATCTAGCAGTCGTCTGGCCTGGATTTCAATCGCTATCAGCCCTAGAGAGTCGGTGTCATATTCTGAATCTCTACGGGTTCGATCTGATCAGCGAGTTTAAACCCGAAGACTTGAGCGTAGAAATAAAGCTCGGCATCGAGAGCCCGTTTGATGTTTTCAGACTTGCGAAACCCGTGTTGCTCTCCTGCAAATAGCACGTAGGCGACAGGCAGCCCCTTTTCTCGCAGAGCATTGACCATCATTTCTGCCTGGTTGGGCGGCACGATCTTATCTTCATCGCCCTGGAAGAAAATAACTGGACAGGAGAGCTGGTTGGTCGCGTGAATGGGCGATCGCGCGACATACTTCTCTTTTTCATCGGGGTAGGCTCCGATGAGGCTGTCGAGATAGCGCGACTCAAATTTATGAGTATCTTGGGCGAGGGCTTCGGCATCGCTGACGCCGTAGTAGCTGGCTCCAGCCTTGAAGGTATCTCGGAAGGTTAATGCGGCCAGCGTCGTGTAGCCTCCGGCGCTGCCGCCGTCGATCATGAGGCGATCGCCATCGGCTTTGCCCTGGTTGACCAGGTACATCGCTCCATTGACGCAGTCATCGACATCGACAATGCCCCAACTCCCCTTCAGCCGCTCGCGATAGTCTCGGCCATATCCGGTGCTGCCGCCGTAGTTGACATCTAGAATGGCGATGCCTCGGCTTGTCCAATATTGCAGGCGCAGGTCAAGGGTTGTCGAGGTTGATGCTGTGGGGCCACCGTGAATTTTGACCAGCAGCGGTGGGGTTTCGCCCGCTGGGGCAGAGAAATCCTGATTTTTAGGAGCGTAGTAGAAGCCATAGGCTGTGAGGCCATTTTCAGTTGGGAACTCTACGATTTCTGGAGCCGACAGATAGCCTGCCTCTACCTTGACCGTGCTAGAGCGCTGCAATTCTTCAACTTGACCTGTAGCAAGATCTAAAAGGGCGATCGCCCCCGGAGTCGAGGGTGAGCCAGCTCCAAAGGCCGCTAGACCAGACTGCACCTGTAAGCCGCTGATGCTGGTGTAGGGGGCGTCGATGGCGGTTAGGGCTTGGGTGTCGAGATTGAGGCGAGCAAAATTTTGAATGCCATCCTCAATGTAGGTGCAAATGATGGATTCGGCTGACTCAAAGCCGTAGGTTGACATGCCAAAGACCCACTGAGGCAGGCCAAATTCGGCATCTTTAGGACACACCGATTCAACGTCACCCGATTCGGGCGACCAGCGATAGAAGTTCCACCAGTTGGTGCGATCGCTGACAAAATATAGGGTGCCTGCGGGCGACCATTCGGGCTGAAAGATAGACTGGCGGGTTTTTCCTGCAATTTTTTGGGGCGTTGCGAGGGTGCCGTCAGGGTTAACAGGCGCAACCCACAGCTCGGTTGCATCCCAAGGCATATCAGGATGGTTCCAAGAAATCCAGCTCAGCATGGCACCATCGGGGCTGAGACGAGGAGAGCCATAGAAATCGCTGCCGGAGATCAGCACCTTTCCTTCAGGCGGTTCTTTGCTGTTGAGAGGCACAGCGACGATCGTATTAGCCGCTTCCCCATCCCCCCGGTGATCTTCGCGGACACAGATGAGGCGATCGCGCGTCTCATCTACCACCGCATCGGCGTAGCGCAGTGGGGTCTCAGGCGTCAGCGGTGCAGGGGCTTGCCCAGGAACCTGCTGATACAATCGCTGGTCAGAAAAATTGGAGAAGTAAATCGTGCCCTTGTGAACGATGTATGCGCCGCCGCCATATTCATGCACCCGCGTCCGCACGTTAAACTCTGACGGTGTGATGTCAGTCGTGGAGCCATCGGGCGATCGCTTCACCACCACATAGCGGCCTCCCTCTTGGGGGCGACCTTCGAGCCAATACACGGCATCGCCATCTAGCCGAATTTCGCCCAGTCGAATGGTTCCGGCCACAATCAGGTCGGAGGTGATGGGAGATTTCCAGCTTCCAAAAGGAGCAACTTGGGATGTAGGCATGGGTCAAGACTTTAAACGTTCACAGCTTTGAGGATAGGCGAAATCTAAGCCTTTTGGGTTGAATCTCCAGCTTTAATCTGTCGGGGGATTCTGTTGGGGGATCATGTGGCGATCGCCTCGCATCGTCTGTTCAATCGGGGCGACAGGGCTGAATCATACGTCCAATCTGTCAAAAATGAAGGCTCAGTTTAACCTACTTCTCAACCGTGTGATGATGTAGATTGGGCAGATTCAAGCTATCTCTAGATTTAGACCATAAATAATGTTGCATCGATTCTTGCCATCGCCAACACGAACCGTCAAAGGAGTGACCGCCAGCCTGCTCGCCTTTGGCCTCGTAGGTATCGAGACTTTATATACTCCTGCACGAGTCGAGGCGCTCCCTCCTCCGGAAGATACTCCCGAGGAAATCTTGAGAGCTGAGATTATTCTAGACGCGCGATCGCCCCTTGATGGAGAACCGTTGACTGCCGCAGAGTATGCCGAACTTCAGGCAGCCCTGGCCGAAGCTCCTTATCCGCCCTCTCTAGATTCCGAACTACAACAGTTGATTTTTCTGTTGCGGGTGAGGCGCATGTTGCGGACTTTAGTTCCTCCACTGAGGCTGCTCGACTAAAGTTATGTGCTTGAGCAGTCTTCACAACCCTGAAAAATGTAGGCAGAATCGCAACAATCGGAGCTGATACCAGAACCTATCCCAGCGCTCCAGAGGGTGACATCAGAGTATCTGCGGCACTGTCGAATCGAATATTTGCTGCTGCGAGACGATTCATCGCTTCTTGAAGGCGATCGCACTCGGCAATTAAACTCACCCTCACATAGCCTTCACCCCCTTCACCAAAAGCGCTTCCTGGCGTCACCACGACCCCAGTTTTTTGCAGCACCTGCAAGGCAAATTCCGTCGAGTCTAGTCCTGGTGGGCAAGGCACCCAGAGATACATGGTCGCCTTGGTTTTAGGGACAGACCAGCCCAACTTTGCAAACTCAGCAATTAAGAAATCTCGGCGGCTACGATAGCGAGCCTGCACCTCATGCAGATAAACATCAGGCAGTTGGAGCGCGGTTTCAGCAGCTCGCTGAAGGGCGGCAAAAATGCCGTAATCCATATTGGTTTTGAGGGTGCGTAGGCCCTGAATCACGTCTCGGTTGCCCACCACAAAACCCACGCGCCAACCCGCCATGTTGTAGGTCTTAGAGAGAGTGTGAAACTCGACCCCGATCTCTCTAGCACCCGGAATCTCCAGCAAGCTAGTGGGCTGATAGCCATCAAACGCCAGCTCGGCGTAGCATAAATCATGGACGAGAAGAATTTCGTGCTTGCGAGCAAATGCGACAACATCCTCAAAAAACTCGCGCGGTGCTGTCGCTGCCGTTGGATTATTGGGGTAGTTGAAGTAGAGAACCTTAGCGCGATCAGCCACTTCATCGGGAATGGAACCCAGATCGATCAGCCAGTCTTGCTCTTCCTTGAGAATAATATTGTGAATCGTGCCCCCCGCAATCAATGGCCCGCGAAAGTGAGCCGGATAAGACGGGCTAGGCACCAGAACCAGATCGCCAGGGTTGACGTAGGCGATCGCCAAATGCGTCAGTCCTTCTTTTGACCCCAATAGAGGCAGTGCCTCGCCGTCGGGATCAAGCTTCACATCATAGCGACGAAAGTACCAGTCTGTGATGGCTGACCGAAAACTTGCCGTTCCCTCAAACGGTGGGTAGCCATGATTGGCGGGGTCTTGCAGAGCGGCGATCGCCGCATCAATCACGGGCTGAGGCGTCGAACCATCAGGATTGCCCATGCCCAAATCAATCAAGTCTAAGCCCTGCTCGCGAGCGCGGGCTTTTAGCTCATCCAGACGGGCAAAGACATAAGGGGGCAATGTGCGGAGCCGTTCGGCAGGTTTAATCCAGTCTAGAGTCATAGCTAAGCCCCTTCGTCGGAGGGCGTGGAGAGGGTAAGTGAGGTACGAGGAGCCGCTTCTGCCGTGCGGGCTGCGGGAGCCGTCGTTGAGACCATTGCTGCCATCAAATGCACAGGCATGACCTCAAATGGCAAATGATGAATATCAGATTCAGGGATACAGGCTACTTCAGCCGCCTGCTGTAAATCATCAATGCTTACTCCGCCCAATCCTAACTCTTGAAGAGTTCGAGGTAATCCAACATCGTGATAAAACTTTAGCAACTGCTGCCGAGCCGTAGCGGCCAGCTGATTTCCCTGCATTAGTTCTTCAAGCCGTAGCTGCACCAAAATGCCATAAGCGACTTTCTCGCCATGCAGAGTATCGTGGCTCTCAAGCAAATGGGTCAGGCCATTGTGAACCGCATGAGCCGCCACCGTGCGACACTGGGCACCGCCCATGCCGCCGATCACTCCTGCCATTAAAACAGAGGCATCAACGACTTCGCGCCACGCTTCACTGCCTGGGTGTTCGACAGCCTCAAGCGACTTCTGAAATAAGATATCTCGCAACACCCGTGCTTGCTGCACCGCTGAAATAATCAGCGTTTGACTAGAGTGGCCACTGCTGACTGAGGCTTCATACCACTTTGCTAGAGCATCTCCAATGCCTGCAATCAGAGTGCGCCGAGGAGCCGTTTGCACGAGCCCATAGTCGAGCACCAATAAGTCTGGGCAGCGAGGCAAAGACACATCATACAAAAACGCCCCTTCATCAGAATAGACATTTGACAATGCCGTCCAAGCGGCACAGGTTGCGGCTGAAGTAGGCACTGTGACAATGGGCAGATGGTGTTGAGCCGCTACCAGCTTGGCTGCATCTAATGCTTTACCGCCTCCAACACCGATGATGAAATCAGCCTTATGGTGGGCAACGGCGGCGCGCAGTGATTCTAGACTGTTCTCGCTACAGTCCATGCCATAAGCGACTTGTGCCTGCTTTAATCCATGATTCCAAAGGGGATTGAAGTAAGGCATGGCAACTTTGAGGGTGCGATCGCCACCGATTAGTAATGGGCGATCGCCAAGTTGGGCAATTGTCTCAGCCGACTGGGTCAGAGCCTCTTGCCCTCTGATGACTCGTGATGGCGATAGTGCCATGTAGGAGAGTGAAGCCGTAGGAGATGCAGACATAGCAGAAATGGTGGTGCGAAACAGAAGAGTTAACAGGGTTAACGAAATGATTTCAGTAATTGAAACCAACCAGGGCCCGTGAAGATGCCCTCATGTCAACCCGGAGAGAACGGTACAGATCCAAAACATTGATCTTATGGACATCAATCCTACTACAGCAGACTGCTACTTATGCCCAGAGATCACTGTCACTTAAGAATGTCACTTAAGGATTCATTCAGGATTCATGCAGGAGAGTGAATGTGCCTCTTTGATACCCCCTACCGTTAGAGACTGAGGATAAAAAATTGGCTCCATCAAAATCCTGTGACTTAATCCGTTTTGAGGGCAATGGGGTGCGGAAAGAGTGAGCCCCAAATTCTGAGGCATCAGAGCCAAAAAGTTTGAGATACCCAACAGATTCGTTAGGAATCTCCAGCTTCGATCTCAGGGATCTCCGGCGGTTGAGGCAGTTGGGCGATCGCATCTTCGTAGACAGTAACTTTCATCTGGTCGTCGTCGCGATTACCCAGCGATCGCTCGATTTTTCCGAGATACAGGGGTTGTGAGACGCCTTCTTCAGGATGCAGTACCGTTCGCGCTCGAATCGTTAGCTGATTTTGCTCTCGACCGAGTCGCCCCGGCGAAAAGAGGTTACTGGCAGCTTGTTTGAGGGTGGCTTCTAGATCAGACGCAGCAATAGTCGGCGCAACGGCGATCACAGCCTGGGTTGCTCCTGCATCGTAGACGGTGGTAAATCTTGCGGCTCCCGGTACCACGGTGCGAGTGAAGGGAACCAGCCCTAGCGCAAATACTCCTCCGGTCAGCACAGCCATAAACCCAGTCACGCCGACCAAGCGGAAGCGAATGCCCCACTTGAAGAGAAAGCAGATGATGGCGAGTGCTCCAAACCCAATGGTTGTAAACGCGAGCCACTTAGAAATAATCAGAAAATCGCTCGTTGTGGGAAGAGCTGCAACCGTAACCATGAATTCAGACATTTACTCATCTATCCATCAAATTTAGGCAATCAAATTTAGGCAATCAAATTTAGGCCGAGAACTAATGCAAGAAGAATCAGCTGCAAGAAAAACTAGCTGCAAGAAAATCACCTGCAAGAAAAATCGGCGCATCTACTCCGCTTCATTACTCACAAAACCAGCGGCAATCTGAACCTCCGGATCTAGCTCAAAGGCTGCTTTAAGAGTATGCCATCCCAAATTGGCGCATTTGATGCGTACAGGAAACTGAGCAACTCCCTGCATCACGTTGAGTTTTCGCAACTCTTTGGGAAACTCGGTTTCGCCACGCATCATCGACTGAAACTTCTCCACCATTTCGAGGGCTTCGGCTTCGGTTTTGCCCTTTAGCGCGTCTGCCATGAGGTCAACCGATGCCATCGAAATCGCGCACCCTTCTCCCTCAAACTTCACCTCTTCGATGCGATCGCCCGCTGCATCCATTTTTAAGGTCAGCTCAATGGTGTCGCCGCAGGAGGGATTGTGCCCCTTCTGATGACGATGCGTGGGTTCAGCTAGACCTCGGTTTCGAGGCTTTTTATAACGCTCTAGAATGACCTGCTGATAGAGGTCTCGAAGATTGTCGAGAGACATACTGGCTATGGAACTCAAAGGAACAAATCAGAGCGACAGTTCCATCGCAGTAAGCACCTGCGAGGTAAATGCCCGTTTGACGACGAGCAAATTGTTGGAACTAAGAATCGCTCCTTTGATCCTATCAGCCTCAGCTCAGAACGTGGAACTCTCTGGTGAAATTAGCAGGTCTAACGAGAGAAATTTTCTGCCAGCCGCACATTTACGATTTGGTTAGGGCGAATCAGCACGGTGTCTGCGTTGTCACCGATCGCAACCCATCCAGATACTGCCTGGAGTGGAATGTTGCGCCCGTCTAACGCGATCGCCTGGGTCACAAACCGGACTTGGCGATCGGTAATTTCAAACCGCCCAATAATCTGACTCCCTTCGGGTGCAATCACCTGCCCCGTGCGGTCGCGAATGGTCTGCTCCAATAGCAAGACGTCCTGCCATGCAATTCCGGTTTGCAGCAAGGTTGAGGTGAGGCGAGGGTAGCGTAATGTCAATACGGTGCCGGATGGAATCTGAGCATCTGGGCGAGATGCCACGATCAGTTGGCGATCGCGCTGAATCGGCACCTCAACGGGCACGACGGCTGGCGCATCAGCAGTGGGAGCAGGCGGATTATTTTCTAGCCGGGGCGGGAGTGCATCTGCCGGGTCGGGCAGCGCTGCTGCAACTGAATTGGCAGGCGCTGATGTCGCAGTAGACTCAGGAGTTGAGGTGTCTTCAGCGGGTTCGATTTCAATTTCGTCAATGTCAGTAGTTTGGATATCTTGAGCTTGGACATCTTGAGCTTGGATATCTTGAGCTTGGACACTCTGAACATCATCAGTTTGGATATCTTGAGTTTGGATATCTTGAGCTTGGACATTCTGAACATCATCAACTTCGTTGGCAGATTGGCTATCATCAGCCTCGGTGCTATCGGGTTCAACAGCAGCAGTTGTAACGTCGCGATCTTCCAACGCTGGCTCGGTTGACGCTGGCTCGGTTAACGGTGGTTCAGTTGACGGTGCTTCGGCTAACGGTGGCTCAGCAGAAGGGGATGTCGCATTAGGCTGATTGGGCGACGGCACAGTAACGGTGACCGACTCTTCGATATCTACCGTTGCTGGAGGAAGGTCTCGTAAAATTTCAGACTCTGGAGAATCGACAGCCGCAATGGAAACGGCACTTTCTGGGGAGGGAAATGCTGCTGTAGGAGAGTCTAAGTTTTCGTTGCTGAGAACTTCAGGACTGGGAGCTTCAGGATTAAGAACTTCAGGATTAGGAACTTCAGGTGGAGAAATGTTGGTAACTGGAGGGGCGATCGCCTCTCTCTCTTCCAAGGGTGTCGATTCAGAAGAATCCGTCGCCACAGACTCTATTGCCGTATCCTCTGATGCTGTAGAACCATTCACTTCATCGGGTTCTACAGGTTGTTCAGCAATCGGTTCAGGCGCAGGCTCGCTTGCTTCTTGTTCGGCCTGGGGCGGCTCTATGTTTGCTTCATCAGGCTCGGCTGGCTGACGCCGGACAATCTGAGTATCTCTACCACTCGCAATAATCTCGTTTAGAGCTTGCTGAAATTCTTCAGGGGTCGTGACCTCAATGCGTTGAGTGGTCTGATTTGTCGAGTCGGAGTCTACGCTATCGGAGGCTGTTCTATTTGATAGATTAGGATCTGCGGCGGTCGGAGATTCTGAACGATTTGAATTTTCTAAACTACCAGAATTTTCTGCATCGGACTCTACTACATCTGTCGTGGCTTCGATCGACTCAGGAGGGGCGATCGCCACGGGTAGGTTAATCTCTTCTGAGTCATCGCCGCTGGGTTGAGTCTCGGAGGGCGCTAATTCGTCTTGACCTGACTCGGCCTCGGGTTCGAGCGAAGGCCGACGAGGACGCTCGCCACTGGGCGGCGGAATCACCACCGGAATTTCAAAGGCTCCCGGTTCTAGAGGAGGCAAGTCTGAAATTTCCCAGGCCATGTTTGTTTCTGGCTCCGGGGCTTCAGAGGTTTCTAGCAACACCTCTGGCTCATCTGGCTCATCTGGCTCATCTGGCTCTGGCTCATCTGGCTCATCGTCATCGGCAAGATTTGGGTTGGCGATCGCCACTTCACTCGATGACTCGGGTGCTGATGAGTCAGCCTCTTCAGCGGCAGGCTCAAAAACCACACCTTCAGACTCGACCTCTACCGGATCGTCTACCCCTTCAGGAACCGGAGTCGGAGGCACAGGTTCAACGGCGACAACAGGAGCGTCTCCAGCCAAGAGAGGCCGCACAACCCACTGCTCCGAACGTCCGCCCCCCGTTGATCCCACGCTTCTCAGCTCAACTTGAGCGGGTGCAAGAACGGCATCAGGCGAAAGCTCAATCACGATGCGGGTTAAATCGGGTTGAAACTGCCCGACTCGAACAGAACGGACGACTCCGCTGTAGCTCTGCTCTTCTAGAATGCTGCCTACTGTGGTGTTAGGCAGATCAAGCACAATTCGTGCGGGTTGAGCCAGCAAAAAATAGTTCGGAGTTGTGCCACCCACGACTCTCACCTCTAGTTGGCGAGTCGCAGGATCAAAACTCCACTGGGTCAACTCTGCGGCATCGGCTGGAGCCAAAACTCCTGCGATGGGCGCGATCGCCAAACTCATGAGCAATCCTCCCCATGCACCCCAGTGGGAGGAGTTGTCAGTGGATCGGCCAGCTTGGGGCTGATTGACTTTGCGACAGAGCAACGCCGCCGCAAGAAAAGATAATGGTTTCATTGTCATTCACCTCATGGAGGGTCTGACCCAGCTTGAATTCGCTTTCAAATCGCAAGCATACAAGATTTGAGGATGATCTTGCCAATTGGTAGCTGTTGTCACCTTAATCTTTCGTTCAGAATTAATTGATCCATGTGGTATTCATGTAGGCTGCAATGCAGGAGTCTGTTGCCCCTAGCGCTTAGACTCCATGCCTAAAAACTCATCTAGCTCATCAAAAGTTCCTGCATAGGTCTTGGTAGGCGCTTCGTAACCCTTGAGATGAACGATGTGTGGCCTAAATATGTCTGGAGCATAGCTCGTTGAGAGATATTGATAGGCTGTCTCTCCCAGGGCAATGTCAAGGCCGAGTTGCTTCGTCGAAGACTCTAGACGGAATGCCGCATTCACCGTGTCACCCAACGCAGTGTAATCTGGGCGATCGCCCGTTCCTGTATTGCCCACCATGGCATAGCCTGTGTTGAGCCCTGCCCCAACCCGCACCGGAAAAGGTAACGGATAGTGTTCATGGAGTTCTGAAGTCATTTTATGAAGATCGCTCAACGCTTTGGCGATCTCCAGCATTTCTTCATGGCTGACCGTTTCTTCACCGTGAATCCAAACGGCCATAATTGCGTCGCCGATATATTTATCGACCCAGCTTCCATATTGCCGAATAATGTCACCTGATTTCCGAAACCAGGTGCCAATAGCCTCAGACAAGATCTTCTCATCGAGCTGGCGCGTCATTCCGGTGAAATTGCGAATATCGACAACCAGAATCGAGATCAGCCGACGCACGTGGAGCATCGCTGTCGCCGTAAAGTCTTGGGAGTCCCCATCTCCGTCGATCGAAAAGTCTTGTCGCATGTCAGTACTAGGACAGTAGAACTCAAGTTCAGTCTGCCCAAATGTTAGGTGATCCCCGTTGTGCAGGGTCACTGGTACGGTCACTCGACGCCCACCAACAAACGAACCATTCCGACTGCCTAAGTCAATCAGATAAAATTCGCCTGTCTCCATCCGCTGGAGCATGGCGTGATTTCGAGAGATCCATCGATCAGGCAAAACGAAGTTGTTATCGTCTCCACGCCCAATCGTCCAACAACTACTCCCAGCGAGCGACACATATCGACTCCCTGACTCTGTTCGTAGTATCAAGTGGGGAACAATTTGTGAATTCACCACAGGCTAAGAAACCGTTGAATATTTCCCTTTTCCCAATGATGCACCTTAATGCTCCCATTCTTCATCCGTAAATTCAGACGATCGGGAGTAGCCGAGTGTGCCTGACAGTAGCCCTATACTAACCCTGCAACTGAAATTAACGTGATTCAAAATCTATAATAAGATTCAAAAATCAATAAAAAACAGATTCAGCTACGGGCGCGCAAGAGCTAGTTCCCACCGCCGCATTTTGTATCTGGGTTCATGAAGTAGTCATGCCCATGGTGCTTAATATACTCAATACAGAATACTCAAGCCAGACTTGCAGCACTGGAAACACACGACTCTACTTGTGCCGCCTCTTTTATGGACAACGAGCTAACGGTCTAAGCCATACGCTCATTGCTACCCAATGACATCATAAGAGACTAATCGCTATTGCTTCCTGACAGCTATGTTTCTAATTACAAGGGCGCAGTTGTACGGTCAGGAACAATAAACATAGTGACTGTTGTCCAAACGAGACGCCTAGGAAGATTCACTGACTGCGGCTGATCTGTGGTCTATCTACTGATGACGGCCTATGACGACATCCTATGATGACTGACCATGACGACCGCCTAGAGAGCACGGCTGGGAGCAATGAGAACCCTTAATCTTGAGTATCTATACTCACCGATTTTAGCTACTTTTTTCTTCTAAATGATACGCATAACTCACGAAGAGGAAACGGCTATCCAAAATAAGCCATCTACCAAGACCGTACTTAACACTGCACCGCTAAAGACGCGCCAGTGAATGTGGGGCGATCGCAGAGGAATTAGCCCCACAACCAGCAGCGTCGTCACAATGGCGATCGCCCAAGCGACACCCATCGGAGTCTCCATTCGCAGCACAGCATCCTGAAAGATCGGCCCCACCATAGACAAATCGACCTGCATCAGCCGTCGCCAGTGAGGAATCAAATCAACCGAATAAAAATATAAGTCGGTCATCCCGGTTCCGAAAAGAGAGCCAAGATAGAACCAGTTGCCAATTCTGTTGCGTTGATTTAGCAGACAGACCAATGCAAAGGGCAAGCCAACGGCTTCAATGGGCAAATGAAGCAAGGGCTCATGCCTAAACCATCCCCAATAAATCGAGCCTGCAAGCCAAGTCCATGTAAATCCAACAATCAAGTCTCCGGTGCGGTAGGTAGAAGCATCGGCCTGAAGCGATCGCCCCAATGCCAACCACCCTAGCGTGAGTATCAGACTCAGAAGTGGGTACGCTCTTACCAGAGGAGCCTGGAAAAAAACAGGCACAGAAACCAAAAACACTGCTGATGCCCAAAATATCCACTGGTGCTGCACTGGAGATTGAAGAGAGGCACAGTATAGGTGTGGTTCAACCCTGATCGACTCGGGGGTTACTGTAGATGGAGTGTAAGCCAATGAATTTATGAGTTAGGTTCAACTTTCTTAACATAGCACGCATCCCTTGAAGGAAAGTGGGTCGTCATTGCTGCAACAATTCTCGTTGGTGGGGCTTGCTAAGATTTTCTCTTAAGAGCTAAAACGTAGTCTGAGAGAGGGGTATGAGATAACTCAGCGAAGAGTTTTTCATTTATTTAAAGGGCCGCCCGCTCAAGGCAAAAATAGAATTTATGACTGTAATTTATGGCTTTATAGAATGACCTATGAGCCATCCCTAAACGTTAAAGCTTGACTGAAGTAGTGGATTGCATAATCTGATGAAACCCAATCTCTGCCTAAACTAGAGGCGACAGACTGCACTATTATTATATATCCCCTTAGGGGGGTATTGGCGTTAATACTTGATATCTAAACATGTCACCCAGGAAAATACGAGGGCATAGAGTGGAATGAATAATATTTTAAGCATTGGTCTGGTACGAATGCTGGTTGCAGAGGTGCCTGCAACGGGCGCAGCTAGTGGAGGTACAGGCGATATTAATTTATTAGAGTCTGTCGTGTTAGGAATCGTGCAAGGTGCAACTGAATTTTTGCCCATCAGCAGCACGGCGCACCTTAAGGCTGTGCCTGTGGCTTTGGGATGGGGAGACCCAGGGGTGTCGTTTACAGCCGTGATTCAGTTGGGTAGCATTGCTGCTATTCTCTGGTATTTCTGGAATGACATCGTCCAAGTGGTGACGGGGACGCTGCGGGCGATCGCCCAGTCTGATTACCAGTCCCAAGACTTCCGCATCGGCATGGGGATCATTTTGGGGACGCTGCCCATCGTAGCGTTTGGGCTGATGCTGAAGATTTTCGTTCCTGATTTAGACAATTCGCCCATTCGTAGTATGGGCTCCATCGCGATTGTGTCGATTGTGATGTCGCTGCTGTTGGCCTTAGCGGAAAAGGTGGGTAAGCGTGAGCGAAACCTGGAAAAACTGGGAATGCAAGACGGCATTCTCATGGGATTGGCTCAGACGATCGCTCTGATGCCGGGGGCATCGCGGTCGGGATCAACGCTGACGGGGGGCCTGTTTATGGGGCTCGAACGGGCTACGGCGGCTCGATTTTCTTTCCTCTTAGGGCTGCCTGCGATTACCCTGGCGGGTCTGGTTGAGATGAAAGATTTGTTAGATACCGGAATGAGTGGTGTGGGTGCCTTCCCTTTAATTGCAGGTCTGCTTTCCTCTGGCATCTCTTCTTATATCGCGATCGCCTGGTTGCTGCGCTACCTGCAAAACCATAATACCTGGGTGTTTGTCTGGTATCGTCTGGGCTTTGGCGTCGTGATTTTGGGTGCGATCGCCATGGGCTTGGTTGAGAACAGTTGATAGCCAATTGAGAGAACAATAATCGAGGCGCGACTCTGGCAGAATTCTCGCCTGCTGGCACAATGGGCTAAGGGGGTGATGAGAATCAGGAAATTTCTGGCTCTCATCTATTCGATGACGTATCTAGCGTTGAACGACTTTAGGGTTGAACTATTGCAGTGTTGAACTATTGCAGTGTTGACCTATTGAGGTTTGACCTCCCTAGATGCATCTCGAATCCCTTGAGAATTTACTGCTGTCCAGTTTTTGCCCAGT
Organism: Elainellaceae cyanobacterium; assembly: GCA_049647405.1. Taxonomy (GTDB): domain Bacteria; phylum Cyanobacteriota; class Cyanobacteriia; order CAKZMO01; family CAKZMO01; genus CAKZMO01. Next base: position 19,517 of record JBARXP010000313.1, read on the forward strand.
TTTTGCTGCCACGATTCCATGAGTGACGCCACTGTTCGACCTGCTCTCATTACCCGCGTTTTACCCGATTCCATTGCTGACGAGATTGGCTTTGAGTCGGGCGATCGCCTGGTCGCCATCAATGGCGAATATCCCCGTGATCTGATTGACTACCGTTTTCTCTGCGCCGATGAGGTGCTGGCTCTCGACGTGCTTGACCGTTATGGCAAAGCTCACCACGTCGAGATAGAGAAAGATTATGACGATGACCTAGGGTTGGAATTTGAGACGGCTCTTTTTGATGGTCTGATTCAGTGCAACAATCGCTGCCCGTTTTGCTTCATCGACCAGCAACCTCCGGGTAAGCGCGAAACGCTGTATCTAAAAGATGACGACTATCGTCTTAGCTTTCTCTATGGCAGCTATCTGACCCTGACGAATCTGACCCAGCGAGAGTGGGATCGTATCGCTCAATTGCGCCTTTCGCCGCTCTATGTCTCGATTCATGCGACAGAGCCAGACGTGCGATCGCGCCTTCTGAAAAATGACAGGGCGGGGCAAATTCTGGATCAACTGTCTTGGTTTCAAGACCATCGACTTCAGATTCACGCCCAGGTGGTGGTGTGCCCCGGCATCAATGACGGCGAGCATCTGGCCAGAACGCTGCTCGATCTGGCTCAGTTTCGGTCGGGAGATGTGCCTGCCGTTGCTTCTGTTGCGGTCGTGCCTGTGGGGCTAACCCGGTTTCGCCCCGATCAAGACGAACTCGTGCCTGTTGCACCTGACCACGCCCGTGCAGTCATTACCCAAGTTCAAGCATTGCAAGCTCAGTTCCAGAGCCAGTTTGGCTCTACCTTTGCCTGGTTAGCCGATGAGTGGTTTTTGATCGGTCAGGTTGAGCTACCTCCAGAATCTCACTATGAAGACTATCCCCAGATTGGCAATGGGGTGGGCTCCATTCACCTGTTTCTTCAAGAATTTGAAGCGGCGGCAGAAGACTTGCCTCCGAGAATTGAGTCGCCTCTCGAACTCACATGGGTTGTGGGCAATGCCGTTGAATATGCCTTTCAGCCCATTTTGCAGCGCCTGAATCAGGTTGAGGGATTGACCGTTCACATGGCGGCTCTCAACAGTATGTACTGGGGACAGGAAATCACGGTGACTGGGTTGCTGACGGGGCAAGATTTGCTACAGCACCTGTCAGGCCGACATTTAGGGGAAGCGATTGTGCTGCCTTCTCTCATGCTGAAACATGACGAGGCCAAATTTCTAGATGACATGACCGTGGCCGAGCTAGAAGACGCTCTCGGCAGCCCTATCTGGACGGTGGGTAATGTAGATGAGTTAATCGAAGTGGTGAGTCAGCCGCTCTCTGTGTCAGTGGTTTGATTGCTCAGGCGCGCCCAGAAAAATCCGGATTTCTTACGCTTTGTGCGTAGTTCTAACCAGACGGAGATGACGAGCGATCGCCCCATCTCTTCTTCTGTCTGCGTCTAACGGTGAATCGAGGTTCTATCTGCGTCTAACGGTGAATAGAGGACAGTGAATTAAGGAATTGTCATGGCGGCCTGCACCCTGAGACCTTCGAGAAATAACGCATCTCGGCTACTGCTGGAAATCGCGGGCGGTTCTATCGTGACGGTGTCTGCGGGGCTCGTTTATGGATTGGCGATCGCGTCTTCAGGAACAGCTCAGTATGAGGGGCGTATTCAGATTCGTCTTGATGGTGATTTTGCCATTGATGATGTCTCTTCGGTCAATCAAGGGCAGCCCCGTGAATCGACTCATGCCGGGGCTGATGTGTCATCATCAGTAGCCTCCAGATCAGTAGCCTCCAGATCAGTAGCCTCCGGCGGTGCTCCAGAAAATTTTCGACCTGAGTATTCAGATATTGAAATTCAGGCCACATTTCTCGCTAGTCCTGAAGTGATTAAGCCTGTATTGGCACAACTCCGCGACCGCGATATTTACCTCAGCTATCACGAATTTACCGAACACTTTGTTCTGCGACCGACCGATCGCCAAACCTTAGAAGCGGTCTATCGCGGCAAAGATGCTGAAGCGGTCACCCAAGTTTTAGATGCGATCGCCCAAACTTATGTGCAGCAAGGACACGACTGTCAGGTGCAGGTGTGCCAAAATTTTGACTTTGTTCAGATGCAGCTGGAGCAAGCCACTCAACACTTCAACCAATTGCAGGCAAAACTTGCTCAATTTGAGCAGCAGTATGGTCTTAACGATCCTTCTTCTCAGCATCTGACTTCTCAGCATCTGACTGCGGAAGATCGGTTCAACGTCCTTCATCGCCAGCTTCGCCTCACGCAGGAGCGGCGTCAGGAGGCTCTGCAACAGCTCCGCCAGACTCAACAGCTCATGGGACTTTCTCCTGACTCTAAAGAAGCCCTAGAAATTATCGGGCGATCGCCATCCTACCGAACTTTAGTAGAGGAGTGGCAAGCTGTTGACCAGCGCTGGATTGAGGCCAAGTTTAGCTCAGCCGGAACTCGTTCAGCCGGGACTAGCTCCGCCAGAATTAATCTAGAGACTAGCTCTGTTGAAGATCAGGCTCAAAATATCTCTACAGAAGAAATACAGCAGTTAGAAGAGCAGTATAAACAGCTTCGAGAGCGGCTCAATAGCAATGTGGAGCAATTGGTCGAAACATTGGGGCTGACTCGTATGCCAGATGATTTGAGAGACGCTGTTGTCGAGCAACCTCAGCGGCTATCGATGTTGAAGCCGTGGCTACTTCAGGTGCAGCAGGTCTATCTTCTCCAAACTCGACAACAGAACTTGACGAATATGGCTCAGCGGTTGCAGCCCCAAATGCAGCAATGGCAAGCCGTGAAGGCGCAACACCAAACTCTGCGTCAAGATGTTGATTATGCGACGGAAGCCTTAAGACGCTTTCGTCATCAATATGCGGTGCTGTATCCCCAAGTCATGCCCCGACAAAGCGTATGGCAACTGGTTTCTTCTCCTGAAGTTGCTCCGACAGGCGGGTCAGTCGCATCTCGGGTGATCCAGTGGATTCAATCCACAGCACCCCGCTCTGCCCCGTTGGGCATTGAGGGTTAGGGGCAGAGCGGGGTTGAAGCTTTCGGACTGATTGACGAGTGTGATGGCCAAAAATCACGGATTTACGATCAAGTTGTCGCTGCGACACCTATCGCAACATTCTCAAAGGCGCTACACTATCAATAATTTCATTCCTTTGGTGAATCGTTTGGGGGGGCTTTGTCTCCCTTTTTTTTTGACTTGTTACAGATGTTTAGACTGCTATCATCTCCCGGTTCATGTTTTCACTCATACTGGAGATGAACGTTCCATTTGCTCCTAAGAGGTGACGCTGTGCTTTCAAAAGGATTTGAAGTTGAGATGTACACAGGCACGCCAGACGGAGACATTGTCGGCTTTTCTGATCGCATCGTGGCTGCTCTCAATGGCTTTGTGCGTGAGCCCGATAGCCGAAACGTAGAATATACGACTCCACCGCTCTCTCGCTACGAACGACTGCTGTGTGAGTTGGTTCGGCCCCGACGACAGCTCCGGGCTTATTTACAGACGCTTGGAGCCGATCGAGCTGAGGTCGGTGGCTACACTATCGTTCCAGGCAGCACGCTGGCATTAGGCGGTAGCGATCGCTTCATTCGCTCTGATCCTCAAAACTTTTACCATGACTATATTGAGCAGACCTACGGCACTGATGTTGTCACGGCCAGCATTCATATCAATATTGGCATCAGCGATCCGGAAGCCCTGATGCGAGCCTGTCGCTTGGTTCGGGTTGAGGCTCCTCTGTATCTTGCCCTTAGTGCTTCGTCACCGTTTTTGAATGGAGAACCGACAGGCAATCATTCCACCCGGTGGAGCATGTTTCCTAAAACTCCGGCTCATGTTCCTCTCTTTGAAAGTCATGCTCACTTTATTAAGTGGACGGAGGATCAGCTAGCGCTCGGAACCATGCAAAATGTTCGCCACCTCTGGTCGTCGGTTCGTCCTAATGGCGATCGCCGTCCCTATTGTCTCAACCGTTTGGAGTTACGCATTTGCGATCTGGTAACTGACCCGATTGCGCTGCTCGCGATCACCGCGCTCTTGGAAGCTCGTATTTTGCAAACGCTGGCTGACCCGTCGCTCGATCCGCTCATTCAAAGTGAACTGCCTGCGGCTAATCGAGCCGAAGAACTGGTTGCCCTCACAGATGCCAACGAAATGGCTGCTGCCCAATCGAGCCTCGGAGCCGAACTGCGTCATTGGAAAGATGGTCGCTCAATCTTGGCTAGAGATTGGATTGAAGACATTTATAAAGAGGTGTGGGCGATCGCCAAAGCAGAAGGGTTTAGCTGCTTTCTGCCGCCGGTTAAAAAAATCTTGCGCGAGGGCAATGAAGCCCAGCGCTGGCTCTCTCTTGCTCACCAGGGCATCGACAGTCGCACCATCATGCGGCAGGCGATTCAAAAGACTGATGAAATTGAACAGGCCCTGGCAGATGAACTGTGTCATCCTGCATCGGTTTAGCCTCAGGCGTGACGACGACCCTTAAGATATTTGCTGTTTCCATGAGTTTAGACTGAACCTTCATGCCACGCGTCGTGCTTGTGAATCCTGAAATTCCCCCCAACACAGGCAACGTAGCCCGCACCTGTGCAGCGACATGCACCGAACTGCACCTCGTAGGGCCTCTCGGATTTGAAATCAGCGATCGCTACCTCAAACGTGCAGGTCTAGATTATTGGCCTTACGTCAATTTGCACTATCACGAAACTCTGCAAGAGTTTCAGACGATGCATCAATCCCTAGGAGGACGATGGATCGGGTTTAGCACATCAGGCACTCAAAACTATGTTCAATTTCACTATGAAGAGACGGATTGGCTCTTGTTTGGTCGTGAAACCCAAGGGCTCTCTTCTACGGTTTTGCAGCGCTGCGACGCAAGACTCTATATTCCCATGGCTCAAGCCCAGGTTCGAAGCCTGAACCTTTCAGTTAGCGCCGCATTAGGCTTATTCGAAGCAAAGCGGCAGCTAGGTGATTTAGAGTAACGTTGCCGTGGTGACCGGACTTGTTCGATTGCAGGCGACACACTCAGTTCCTAAAGCGATGGCGGCAATTTCCCAACTTGCAAGACATCCTGACGAGAAGATCTGCAAGGTGAATAGGAAACAAATAGAAACCACTATCAAATAAGAACATATGATCTATTTTAGAGACTTCAGTTCTCTAAACTACATAATCTTTTCCAATTGCATAAGAAATCTCTATGCATGCACGGGTCTCAATTGACTGTATTTTTTGCGGGTTGAGCGCATTTAACTCGACTAGGGAACAATCAAGATCAGTTCACCCAAGATTTTCTTTTTGCATCCGTATAAATAACGAAGTGAACCTATTTGCTATCGCAAAAAAAGGGTGAATACCCTCTCCATACTAGGGTTTCAAGGATAGGCAGGAGAACTCACTTAGCCACGGGTTGTCTTGGTATAAGTTCTCTCTTGTAGAGGGTCTGACCGTTCTAAAGAAAGTGCTCATATCTACTTAAGGCACTGTTTGGCGACCCCAATAGGGTCGATTTGAATCTTTAAATGATGACTTGATAAGGAGACGAAGCGGTTAGGGTAGACTGTATTGCTAAGTTAGGTCGCGAGACATAAGTCGTAAGACATAAGTCGCGAACTATACTTTCTCCATATCAGTTAGGGTGCAGATTGGTAATGCTCTTTGAATAGTAGGCTCGGCTGAGTTTTACTCACTGATCTGGGGCGCGTTTGGACACACCATCTTGTCTAATTTTGAAAAGCAAGGTAATGTTACCTACGTCCCTAATCGAGTCAGGCTGTTCTTTCAGTTCTTGACGTTGTTAGCGTCACTAATTGTTGATTTAGATGTGTATGCTTAAGCAGTTGAACGCTGAATTACTAGGAGGTCGTTCTTGAAACGGATATTTCAGCGGAAGGCAAGGCTAGCGTGTCCCAAGTCTGACGCGGCTACAGCTTCAAACCGTGACGAATGCATTTCTTCTGATTCGTCGGTTACATCCCGTAAGTCGGTAACCATGCTTGGAATTGCATTATCTGTTGCAGCTTCTGGTCTGGTCATTCCTCAGCAGGACGATCGAGCCTTGGCGGCTGATCAGCCTGTCTCGGAGCAATCGTTTGTAAATGCAAGGTCAGCTTCTGAATCGACTCAGCCATCTGTAGTCGCTGCTGATCGTCAAAAGGTTAATCACGTCGTGCGAGAAGGCGACACCCTCTGGGGTCTTGCTGATCAATATCGGGTGAGTACTGACGAGATTGTCTCTTCTAACATTCTGAACTCTGATGAGGTTTTGCGGGTCGGACAGGCCATTGATATTCCTGTCGAGAGCCAGCCTTCACCTCAGGTTCCTAGCCCTGTTGAAGTAGATAGCTTGTCTTCTGAGGCAGCTAGCCGGAATTTGGCCTATCTACAGGTTCAAAAAGCTTCAGAATCTATGGGGACAGTAGCGGCTGAAGATGCTGCTGCCCTTGATAGTGAAGATTCGAGAACCAGAGTTTCAAGATCTGGTGCAGTGAGTCGTCAACCGATTGATCGGCTGAGAAGTCGGCGAGAAGACTTGCAGGACGGCGTAGCTACTTTGCAGCTCAATAAGCCTGCAAGCAGCACTTCTAGTCAATCTGGCAACAATTTTAGCGATCGCCCTGACGCCTCTGGTCAATCAGAATTTTCTGCTCAGACTGGTGCCCCCCCCCAGCAGCCCGTTGCCCTGGTTGAGACTGGCGATCTGAATGTTCCGACCGTTCAGCGTCAAACCCAGTCGGGTGAGACTGTCGAGTCTATTGCTTTAGCTTACGCAGTAGATTTACAAGTCATTGTTGAGCTTAATCAGCTTGCTAACCCAGACGAAATTCAGGCGGGTCAACCCTTGTTGTTGCCTGCTGACGATCTCGCTGAGGCGCAACTGCCACCTAGCAATGCTGTTGTTGCAGATGCTAGACAGTCAAGCGGCGTAGATGTCTCTGTTGCTGAAGACGAGCCATTGCAGGTTTCTGCCCTGCGACAGAACAATTCGCCTGAACTAGAAGTATCAGATGTGTCTCAGCCAGCGACTCATCAAATTCGCCCTGGCGAGACATTGGCTGAGATTGCTGAAAGATATGGAGTGACTCTGCAAGAACTGATTGAGTCCAATTCAGTTCGAAATCCGAATCGTGTTTTCGCGGGTCGAGTTCTCAATATTCCTGCTTCTCATAAGGCAACTGTAGAGCCTGCTTCGCCTCAGGCGAGTTTGGGGCTAACCGAAGAAACCCTGCTTGGGTATGTCACACTGCCGGGTGCGGAGTTTGGCGTGACTGACGCACCCGATTTGGTGTCTGCTCCTGTTGTTTCTCTTCCTTCGGCGGTCGATGCTGAAGCGTTAGATATTCAAGAGAGTGTTGAAGACCCAGAGCCTAACCGTGTTGCGACCAGCTCTGATGCTCTCACTCTCGTTGAAAGTAGCGAAGAAACTGACAACAGCGTCTACGTTGAGGGTCTACGTGACGACATTCTGGCTATAGAGAATACGTCTGATTCTTCAGTCTCTAGACTGGCTTCAGAAGGTGCTCTTGGAGTCACTGCCAGTGTCGCGCCCGACGCGGTTTATTTGCAAGAGGGCAATGCAGTCAATAGTGAGTTTGAGCAGTCTGTATCTTTTAGAGATCGGACGAACTCTTCCTCTGAGATAGCGTCTGTTCCTGCTCAATCGACTCCTTCGACTCCTGCTCGACCTGCGCCTTCTCAGTCAGAGACTCCATCCGGTGTGGTTGCCACTGCTCCTGTGGGTTCTGAGAACTATGCGCCCCTGGGTCAGCCTGCTACAGGTCGTGTTGTGTCGCCAGACCTTCCTCCTCTTCCAGGGCCTGAAAACTATATTCCTAGTGGTTCGCCTACCTTTAATGGTTATTTGTGGCCTGCGAGAGGAGTCTTTACCTCTGGCTATGGCTGGAGATGGGGCCGGATGCACAGAGGCATTGATATTGCAGCTCCGGTAGGAACTCCAATCTATGCTGCTGCACCGGGTGTGATTGAGTTCTCAGGCTGGAATTCGGGTGGATATGGCAACTTAGTTGACATCCGTCATCCTGATGGCAGCAAGACTCGCTATGCTCACAACAGCCGAATTCTTGTTCGCTCGGGTCAGAGCGTGACTCAAGGCCAACAAATCGCAGAAATGGGCAGCACGGGCTACAGTACTGGGCCTCACGTTCATTTTGAGATTCATGTTCCTAACCAGGGTGCTGTAAACCCGGTGGCACTCTTGCCAGCACGTTAGGAATGGGTTTGAGCTAATCAAGGTTGAACGACCCAACGTTCAAATTGGTGTTGTCTAAACGGGAATAGATTCTTCAAGGGTTTGGATTTTTAGAGAACTTATTCCACCGCCGACAAATCGACATTGAATTTGAACCCAAACGTATTGAATCCCTAGTTGAGAGCGCTTTCGCAATCAGCTAGGGATTTATTCTTTTTAAGAGTCATATAGCAGTTTCACATGAATTGTGAAATAGGTGAGAGAGGTGGGGCGGGCACTGCTCGCCCCACCTCTCTCAAATCATTTAGGATCGCTAGATGATGTACAGAAGATGGGGTTCCTCATCTGTCATGACTCGTTGGGGTAAAGGGGCGATCGCCACCAATCATCAGCCATCAATTATCGCCATCAATCATCAGCCATCAATCATTGGCGATCGCCCAAATTCGTTTAGAGCGCCAACACATCGTCTAAAGCATCCAACGCCTCACAGGTGATTGCAGATGAGCTGAGCGAAACCCCTTCAGATCTTTGGGGTCTGGGCATATAGGCGGCTGGGGCAGGCTCTGCCTGAGCTAAGCTCTGATGTCCTCCCAGATAGTGATCTGAGTAGCATCGAAATACGGCTTCTACAGCAGCACGAGCGTTTTTAAGCCCCCATTCTCTGGCGATGAGATCTGCTTTTTCTAACACATCTCGGCTCAATCTCACTTTGTTGTCATGCATAGTTGGGTATCCTCCGATAGCAGATAAAGACCTCGAACATTGGCAAACTGAGGATCGCCCATGATCGTGAACAGCTTGCGCCCCATCAAGCGTTCTGAGATCAGGTGAGAGCCTCCGCCTGTGACCAAAAACTTGGTGACTCGGGCCATGTAGGGCGTGTATTGGGCTTTTACGGTCTGAAAAATCCCCTTAAACCAAGGATCTAGATGTTCATCCAGCCAAGACTCCCAAGACAGCCCAATGTCTGCATAGGTATGCCCAGATCGAAAGCCGTCCATAATGATTCCAGGGTCAACCGTCGTACCCATCACATCGGTTAAGCGTTTGTCAAAGCTCAACGAAACGGCCAATTCATAAGAGCCGCCTCGGTTCATCACGTTCTCGTCAATCACTTCTCCTTCAGCATCAACCAGGCGGGTTAGCCACGTTCCGCCACCGATATCAATCACGATGGTGTAGCCGTTGTCAGGCACATGGCCCTGGCCTTGGGCGTAGTAGTAAGCGCCCATGCCTTCTCGCTCTACCTTCACGGATTCCACATTGACGCAAAATTCACGATTATTGCGAGTGAAGTGGTGAACCCCCATTAACTGCTCTTGCAGGGCTGCTCCATTGCGCTGGGGCTCTGGGGTGGAAACGATGAGATTGAGAGGGAATTCGGAGACTTCTCCGTTGATCGGTTCTAGACAGGCATAAAGATGCAGTTTTGCCAGCTCCACCTTATTTTCGATGACGGTTTGCTGCTGCCGACGATATTTATAGGCTTGGGCACCGAAGTGATAGCGTGACCCATCGGCTAAAGCCACTAGGGGTGAGGCTTCAGAAAAGCTGACCGAGTCTCGCCCTCTGGGGAGCTGATATCGCACAGAGCGAATGGCCTTGGGATGACCAACGCCGTCAAAAAACTTGAGATCATAGTTTCCAGCATCTAATGCTAGAGTCTGAAC
>JBARXP010000314.1:0-8899 GCA_049647405.1 Elainellaceae cyanobacterium
ATGGTAAACCGTGGCTGCCTCGAATGCACACCATTGCGGGGTAGTCGAGGGACTGAGTTCTGGTTTCTTCTCGCTATAAAACTACAAAAGGAACCAGAACCTCATGTTTCAATCCCATTCGGGCGCATCTGCGTCCACAGATTCAGGTGACAATTTTCCATCTCATTCTCAATCCAGCCCGCACAACGAATCCGTACGTCACCTGCTCTACGGCTCACCCAAAGCCATCCAGATCGTCATCAAAAACCTACATCACCGAGGCTACGCCGAACCCAACGAGTGGAGCCGACCCATGCCCACAGACCGACCGGGCGAGGTGATGTGCATTCTCACGAAAACCGTGCAGATTGAGTAACGCCAAGCCTAAAAAAGGCGATCGTGGGCGTGCATCCCAGCTTTGCAAGGTTGCCCTCATCCCCTACCCCCTTCTCCCTAGGGTAGAAGGGGAACTGGAGTTTCAAAGTCCTTCTCCCTCAGGGAGAGGGATTTAGGGTGAGGGTTACAACGTGAGATGCATTTGAGATGCATTCATGTTGTGGGAGCGATCGCCTTTTCCCTCAGTATTTTGGGGTGAACCTTTAGTTGTTGACTAATACGAAGCGGGGTCAGGTTCTGGTGGTGTCAATCGATATAGACCAGGAGGTTCAACCTCAGGAGGGTCAATTCTTGGCCAATCCATCCACTCCTGTTCTGCCGAAGACGAATCGGGTTGTGGTGTTGACGGAGCAAATTGAGCAGGGCGATCGCACTGAGAACTCCAGGGAGTAACTCTCGCAAACAGCGGCGGCAGTCTCATCGGAAAGAATCTAGGCAGCGGCAACTGAAGCGGCTCTGAGTATGACGGAATTGCCCAAGCTCCTGCCGCTGGCACCGTCATATCTCCATAGACTTGCCGAAGTCGGGCGACTGGCTCAACCTGCCCCGATTCCTCATACAGTCGAGCCAAACTGCCCACGATTGTAGTCACGTAAGCATCTTTCCGCCAACTGTTCAGCCAGTGCCAGCGCTGCTTCACCTTGGTCAATGGCCGCTTCTAGGTCGCCCCGACGCCAAGCCCCATTTCCGAGCATCATCAGTGCTTGCAGTTCCCCAGACGCATAGCCATACTGCCGACTCATATCCAGAATGGAGCGCAACAATTCGGGCGGTCGCCCTGATTCACGGTTCACCAATCTCGCATCCGATAACAAACGCTCTAGCTGACGCATCACGCCTGCCCGCTGACTCGCCTCAACCAACCGCTGCTGAAGCAATTCCACTTCAGGAGAAGCGTCTGAATCAGCGATGAAAAGAGCAACCAACAATCCTCGCAACAGGTCAGCTTCCAGGTCAGATCGTAAATTCGTTTCTGCGGATAGCGGTAGATTTTCGAGAAACTGAAGCCCAGCCCTGTAAGTGGCGATCGCCTGCTCCATCTGCCCCTGTTGGTGATAAATCCGGCCTAAGGCTTCTGTCCAAAACTTGTGGTAACTTCCGTCGCTCATCGGGTTAACGCTCGCCTCAGGTGCAGAAAATAGCTCCAACGCTTGCTCAGCCCAGGCGATCGCCTGCTCATATTGACAAGCTTCATATGTTAATAGAAACAGCTTTTCAAGGACTTTCAAGCTATCCGAATGTTGATTAAGACTGCGGTAAGCATCCAAAGCTCGTTCATAGGCCGTCACCGTTTCATCCAGATCTCCACCCTGCCAATCCAAAGTTGCAGCCTCCTCAAACCATGCATCCGCCTCAGCCTCCGTCACAGATTGAGCCAGCCCAGGGCGCATGACTACTGCTGTTATTGGGATAGCAAAGGCAAAGGTGGCGATCGCCATTCGCCGTAGTGCAGTGGCCTTCCAATCTGTATTAAAACTGAAACGCAAATTTGAAAAGCGCCGCTTGATCGCCATACCGCCTGCTCTGCTAAAACACTATCGGAAAAGATTCAATGAATCCAAATTCATCAGCTCCAAACACACAACTCGTTGAATCACTTGTTCAGGTCATTCAACTGTCATAGGGTAAAGATAAAAACAAGATAGGCTATCAAGATTAAAAGGGAGCATGTCACTTTTGCGCCCTCACCCTAAATCCCTCTCCCAGCGGAGAGGGACTTTGAATCTCTTGCACCCCTTCTCCCCTAGGGAAAAGGGGCTGGGGATGAGGGGATTTCGAGATAGTTGCAAACCTGACATGCTCCCGATTAAAACAAAGAAGAGAAAAAAAGGAATCTGCAAACACCTTTGATACTCAAGCACTTAAAGGAGCTATCAAAGAAAGTATTCGAGAAGTTCTGCTCAACTCTAGTCTGCATAACGTTGAAACCATGAAGGCTAGAGCTGATTTTTTAAGCCTGAAAAAAACTCGTCGTGAACGATGCGTCTGGACAACTCAAGCTGACTGAGTGTCAGGTGTAGAGAGTTGGCTGATCGTGTAGCGGGCGATCGCCAGACTGAGGCGAGCCTGCTCAACGCCAGAGAGCTCCGTCCAGGCAGCGTAGCGAACTGAGCGCAGGGCTACTTCTAGAGAGTCAGACTCTTTGCCTCGCATGGCATAAGCATAGGGACGCGCCATCACAAACAGGTCGTCGCTGTCCCAATCTGCCAAAATCGACTGCACACAATCGACAAGCTGATCGGCCATCGGCTGAGAAGAGGCAGCCAATGCTTGAGCACGCTGTACGATCGCCTGGACAAAATTGGAGGGAATGCGATCGCCAAACTCTTCCTCTAACCTAGCCTGTAGAGGTTGGGGCGTTTCCCAGGCTTGGTCTAGAGTTGCAAAAAACTTTTGGCCTGCTGCGTCTAGGGCAGTCAGTTCGTCAGATGAAGCGGTTGCAGTCCATTCAGTTTCTAGGCGATCGAAAAACGCTCCTGAGTCGGGCGTTTCGCCCATCCAAGGGTAAGGCGCTTCGTCATTAAGAAGTGAAAGAAGGAGCTCCTGTTTCAAAGCTTCTGAATGGTGAACAGTGGTAGAAAAATCAGCTGGGTCGCTTGCCATCGGGTACTCCTAAATGCATCGTTAACTCACGGTAGAGCCGCTGCCCGTTACTGCAGCTAGCTCATCAAACTTCCTGATACCCGTACCTACACCGCCGCCGTTAGGCGTTCCGCATCTGTTAAGGACGAATATTTATGGCTACTATCATTTTTCACACCCCTATCATTTTTCGCCCCCCTGTTAAATCCCACCTGGGGTGAATAAATCCCACCTGGGGTGAAGTCTTTGCAATCTCAGCCCAACCCAATGCCGTAGCCACGAGAGCCCAAGCCAGAAAAGCACATCTTCCCCTTTCATAAAACGAAGGCCATTTCATAAAACGGAGGACGTCGTCGAGTCACTTTTCTACCACAAACTCCAGAGCTTGGCTCCGAGTGCTGCCAAACTTAATTTGGTTAGACGATCGCAGCGGCACTTCTCGTTGATGGACGAGCGTCCAGTCAGTACCGTCAAGGCCGTCTAACAGCCAGGTGCCAAACCGAGAAAAGTCTCGCAGGTAAAATAAGGGCTTGTCGCTGCCTTCTGGTGCTGACTCTCGGTAGAAAATTTCTGCATGTTGGCGAGACACCCCAGGTTCTCGGATAATCATGTCATTCCCTTCCATTTTGCCAATTCGCATCACGCCTCCGTGAATCGGCCAAATTTGAGAAGACACGCCGAAGGGTCTTAGAAATGCAGAAGGAGCCCGCCGAGAAATCCACGTGCTCGAATGCTCTGGAATTTCGGTCACGGTGCTGTCAAAAGGACGAATCAGCTCTCCGTTGTAGTCTGGATGCATGTAAAGAACAGGCAGCGTCCAAGTGGGCTGATTAAATTTGTAAAGCGTCAGCAACTGTTGACGGGCGATCGCCACCGCCCCATCAATCGAACGCCGCTCGGCCAGCGCCTCAGCAAAGCTCTTGATAAAGCTCAGCGCTTCTTCGTCTGCGATGGTGTCTCGCATCGCCAACACCGCAGGCACCCCGTGGTGAACGAGCACCTCAGCTAAGCTGCTGCGCGGAATCGGCTGCTGAAAACTATTGCGATCGGGCTGGGCTCCCCAGCAGGCATTGAAAACAGCTAGTTTGACTTGGTTGCGAGTCAGCACCTGAGCTAGCTCTGTGCCGTTGATTGTCGCGTTTGGCCCAAGAAACAGCAGCCCCCCATCGGGAGCAGAAACTCCGTGCCCTGCGTAAAACAAGATGTTGTATCGGCCTTGCTCAATCTGATCAACAAGCTCCGCTGGAGTCGGCTGCACTAAGGTATCGACCTTGCATTCAACCACGGGCGAAAACCTCTGACCGTCTTCGGTGCGATCGCGGGTCAAAACCGCCTCTAAGACTTGAGCTTCCCGCTGTAAATCAAGGCGATCGCTCGTGCCGTAAGAACTCTCTCCCAGCACCAAGAGAATTTTTAGAGCAGCTTCAGATCGTAGCAACGGTAGAGGGTCAACGGCGCTCGTCGTTCGACTAAACAGCAGTTGCTGGCCCAGAGAAATCGCCTGCATTCCGGCCTCCGCCTGCATAATCTCCCACGGCAAATGGGTCAGCGTCGGATCACGCACATCTAGGCGCAATTGCAGCGGCTTACATTGGCCAATGGCAATTCCTTGGCTCTGGTCAAAACTACTCCGAATGCTGCCTTCAAACAGCCAGCTCCACAGCTTAACGCCTAAATACTGCATTAACCGACTGGTGTAGTTGGTACCCTGAGCCACATCTGCGTCTATTTCATCTAAAGCGACGTAAGGAATGGATGAGTCAACAGGCTCGATCGAGGCGCTCTCGGGCGAAAAAACAGACTGCCACGCTTTCCAAACATGAGTGAGCGAAGGCGTCCAAGCACAATCGTGATGAACATAGCCTCCAGGAAAAGGAGCCTTCAGAGCCCACAGCGCATAATGCTGATTTTGGGACACTTCTAATCGAGAAATGGCAATACTGAGACAAGGAATATCAGACACAGCTATGCAAGCTTGAGGTTAGTGACGCAAAGGTAATATGCACGGAACGATACAGGAAAAACATTCTATCGTGGTCTGCGGATCGGCATGGCGAATTGCTCTGCTCACACAAGAGCCTAATCACCCCCCGCAATAGGTTGACACTCTCCCTGAACCTCCACACTAGGGTTGGCTTGAACATTGACCACTGCCGGAGCAAGTCGCGTTTCAGCAATCCATCCCGTTTGGCCGAGGCTGAGTAAGGCAACCGGAATCGGCTGAGATGGCTGTAATGGATCGGTCGTAGAAGGTTGAGACCCAGATGTATTGGGTGATGTACCGGGTGATATATCGGGTACAGACGATCCTTGCGGGGAAAGGTCGGTATTGGGTTCGGCCTGCGGCGGGATAGGCTCTACTGATGAAGGCATCTGTTCTGGAGGAATGGTGAGTGAGCAGAGCTGGAGTCGAACCCATAGCCCTTGATTGTCCACTTCTTGTTTTCCCAAGACTTTTAAGATGCTGCCTGCTGGGATCTGGTGAGGTTGCTCAATTTCAGAGTCAAGAGATGGGATCGATGCAGATGCAACTTCGACAGGGTCTGAAGAGACGATTGCCCCCGTTGCATTTGAGCTGAGATCGGCTTGGGTTTGAGGTTGAGGCAAAAGTACCAGCAAATTAGACGGCTGATCGGGGTCAAGACCTGACCGACTGACCTGGATAAAGTCTCCGCTATCAAAGGTTAAAACATCCTCATTTGAGCCAAAGTCATCAAACGATGGGGATGAGCCATTTCCTTCTCCGACGCCATCGAGTTCATCTGACGGTAACGACTTATCGATGCCCAACATTAAATCAATGCGATCGCTCACAGACGGCAATAAGATGTAGGCGAAGACGCTGCCCAAGACGAGTAGGAATGCAATGCTAAGCAAGAGTGGCAATAGCCGAAGGGGCGACGATTGAGAAGGTGAAGCCTCTTCTAAAGACGAATTGTCAGGAAAACCACCAACCGGAGCCGCCTGGGGCGTAATCAGCTGAGTCTTGGCCGTTTCATCGAAGTCACCATCGAAGTCACTGCTGGCGTTGCTCTGTAGCTTAGTCTGAGCCGAACTGTGCTGTAGTCGAGTTTTGTTGGGCTGAGGTGAAATAGAAGACGTAAGTGCAGGTGGCATAGCCAGCTCAGCAGAGAGCTGAACATCTGCCGCTGGCGTGACCGACCAGCTAATCAGCCCGATCGTCACATTGTCGTGACCGTTGTATTGGTTGGCAGCAGCAATGAGCTGCTTCACAACGCTTAAGATATCGACCTTTCCCTGAAGTAAGGGTGTGATGTAGGTTTGCCAGGTACTGTCGAGCAAATCATTATCACTCAGCCCATCTGAGCAGAGAAGAATTGCACCTTTACCCTCAAGCACAAGGCGCTGAACGGTGGGATGGAGACTCCCAGAGGCGCTCATTCCCAAAGCCTGAACTAGAGATCCGGCGCTTGGCTGATAGAGCGCATTGCGATAGGTACCGTAGCCGAGCCGAGCTTCCCGTGAGGCAACATCGTCATCGAGGGTAGCCTGATGGCATCCTTCCCCTGTGATCAGGTAAGCACGACTGTCTCCCAGATGGGTCAAGTAAAGCTCATGGCGATGCAGTAAGCCCATGACTAGAGTGGTGCCCATGCGATCGCGATCGCGCCGCTGCTCGTCATCATTCCGTTCGCTAATCACATCATTGGCAAGGCAGGTTGCCCGACGCAATTCGGTACTGAGCGTGACTGGGCTAAGCCGCGAGAGATGGAGTGAGTCGAGATGAGAGTAGAGCGTGTCGATCGCGCTTTGAGAGGCGACATCGCCCCCCGAATGCCCCCCAATGCCGTCACAAACAATAATCAGGCTGGAATCGAGGGGAGGGGTCTTTGTTTGGCGAGAGTCGAGATGAATCACGGGATGCTTTGAGGGAAAGCAGGCATCCTCATTGCGGGGGCGACTTGGCCCCCGATCGGTTTGAGTAGCCATACTGATTTGACGATGCTGGGCTTTGCCTGTGGCAATGAGCGCCCGATCGAGACAGACCAAGAGTTGTCCGGGATGTTGAATTTTGCCATCAATCAGATGGTTGCACAGGGCTTCGAGAAAGGTGCGAATTTCGGGGCGAGCTGTCGGAACCCACTGCATCCAGGTCTGCCCCAGCTTGGCAAAAAGCGAAGCTCCTACATTTTGGGTTGTGCGGCGATCGCTCCTCAACTCAACCAAGCGCACCACAAACTCTTCAACCCGAATCAACTCAGGGTCAACCAAACTAGAGACAACCTGTTCTACAGCTAGAGGTTGCCACAGTTTTGCCAGTTGCCACAGCCAGTTAAGCTGACGCATGGCAGTCGCGCGTTGCCACTGACTGCTAAGGCTGGGTAAAAGGCACAGCTCTGAAGCAGATCGCGAAGCAGCCGCCGATGCAGCGTGGGCTTGAGCTGGAATGGCGATCGCCGCATATTCCAGCAATAAGATCGCTTCTGTTCCTTCTTGGGGATGTTCATATTGCATCCAGCCATAGGCTTGAGGAACATGAATCTGATAGGTCGCCAACCGTAAATAGGGCAGCACCGCCGGAGGAAATTGCGACAGTGTCGCTGGGGGAAGCCCCGGCTGAGTGTCTAGAAAAATGCGGGGAGCTTTACAAAGATAGCGTTCAGAAATAATCTGCCCCGGCTCAATTGCTTCAGCAGACTTTCCCACGGCCCACAGGTAACGCTTGGGCAGCGGCATCCTGCACCGTTCACAGAACTGGTGCGTCTCTGGATTAGAAGTCTGACAATTGTAATTTGGGCAGTAGAGCATTACCGTAACCCTGCACTGCTGACAGGGATACAACACATCATCGTCTTATCAAAATATCTTAGATGCTCTGATTCCAATTTTTCTCTTACTCGTAATTTCACGCTACGCCTATTCTTAATTTTCTTAATTAGAATTCTTGTAGAACAGGCTGTTGATATCCAAAGAGTCTCAGTCTCTTAGTATGACTTGCTCTAAGCTTTTTACCTGAGCGTTTCAATTGAGCCTGATTAAAGCGAGCTATAGAGCGACCTACAGCAAGACGTTACTCAGTTAAGAATTATATTAAGATTCAGATTCAGAAATTTAAGATTCAAGAATTTGGCCTCGCGTTGAGGACAAAAAACATTCAGGTCACATTCAGGTCACGAATGATTTAATGTACTAACACGCTCCTGATGTGGTGACAATGGCCGTTCTAGAGCAGAATGAGCCAAGGGTGGATGAGATTGCGTTTAGCATTCCCTATTTAGAGAATGGAGTGACGCGTCTAGGTTATTCAAACCTGGAGACAGGCATGATGGACACCTATCGCGAGTTGGTAACCGCGAGTGAGTAGCCGCAGATTAAAGCCAGCGATCGCACTCTGCCTCATTCTGTAATCATCCAGGGTTGGCTTGCCCCTATCCGGAATCAAGACTCAATGTTCTCACATCTTTTTCCATTCGCTGAGATCAGCACACTCAGCCCATCTGCAAGCAATCGATGGAGCCAACCCAACCCTGAGCAGCGGATTAAAAGCAGCGGATTAAGAGCAGCGGCTACACACTAATGTCTGCGTCTACGCGGGGAAGCCCAAGACTATAGTTGCGAACACGGCTGTTGAGGTTGTAAGAAACGGTGCCATCGTGCAAGAGCGATCGCACAAAATGTTCTAGATCAGAACCAATGCGCCGCAGGTTATAGTCTGTCAGATCAGCCCCTGCCGAAGCGTCTACCAGCTCATCAAACTTACGGTAGACCATCTGGAGAGCATCATCAGACCAGTTCAGCTCGTTGTCTGGATCAACGTCTAAGGTCAGCTTGTCACCGCTGGGCAAAAACTCGTCCTTTTCAATCTCGGCAGCAAAGATGCGAACATGTCGGGTTGTGCATTTGATGAGCAGCATAACTATCAAATTTTGTAATCTAAAAATACTGACTCGACTCTAGCACGATTGGCTTTTGATGCTAT
>JBARXP010000315.1:0-18107 GCA_049647405.1 Elainellaceae cyanobacterium
GCAATGGATGTACGCAGCCACGCCAAAAATGTACGCTCGTTGGCTTGGTGTTCTCGCTGGCGATCGGGTTTTGACGGTTGATTCATAGACATCAGGGTTGCCGTGCCTTGTGTTGGCTATCCTGATATTGACTGCAATTGGCTATCAAGACAACATCTCTGATGTATCGCTAAGGCGACTGGCTGTAGCGATCCAAAATCGCCATCCACAAGGCGTCGTTTCACGGATCTCGCCGAACCCCCCAACGCCCCCGAAATACGCTTCAATGAGTACGAACACGTATTCCAACGGATGGGTATGACCATATCCCAACGAACTCGATTTGGCGTATGGACGGCATCTGTGCTGACAGCCCTTGTGGGCATCGTCAACTTGGTTTCAACGGTGACGCCGAGTTTGCCCGATCGCGTCCATTGGCTTGAGAGCATCTTTCCCTTTGAGGTGCGGGCAGGAGCCCACCTTTTTGCTGGTATCACAGGATTTTTATTGCTGGCGTTAGCTGCGAATTTGCTGCGGCGAAAGCGGGTCGCCTGGGTTTTGACGGTGGGGCTATTGGTGATCTCCATTCTCAGCCATTTGATCAAAGGACTTGATTGGGAGGAAAGCGTTTTAGCCTTGGTTTTGCTGGTGCAGTTGGTTGCGATGCGCTCTGTGTTTACCGCAGCGTCAGATCGCCCCTCTCTGGCTCAAGGGGTGCGATCGCTGATTGGAGCCATTCTATTTACGCTGGCGTATGGCACCATTGGCTTTTTTCTGCTCGATCGCCAATATTCGGTGCAGTTCAGCGTCTTTGGGGCGATCGCCCAAACCTTGGCGATGTTTTTCACCCTCGACAATGCAGGGCTGCAACCCACCACCCGATTTGGCCAATTCTTTGCCGATTCTATCTACGTGATCGGAGGGGTGACGTTTACCATTGCCGTGCTGATGATGCTCCGTCCCGTCTTGATGAAAGCTGGGGCTACCGCCACTGAACGAGAACGGGCAAAAGCCATTGTGACGCAGTATGGTCAATCTTCTCTGGCTCATTTCGCCCTACTGAGCGACAAGCAATATTTCTTCAGTCCGTCAGGAGAAAGCGTGATTGCCTATGTGCCGAAAGGTCGAGGGGCGATCGCCCTGGGTGATCCGATTGGGCCTGAAGAAGACTGCCGAGACGCGATTCTCAGCTTTAAGGCGTTTTGTGAACAGAACGATTGGCATCCCGGCTTTTATCAAACCCGACCCGATTATCTAGAGCTATATCAAGACGCGGGGTTGAGCGCCGTTCAGATCGGAGAAGAAGCCATCGTTGACCTCAAGACATTCACCCTAGAGGGGAAGGCAGGCAAGAATTTGCGGACGGCCATGAACAAGCTCACCAAAGCTGGATTCACAGTGAGTTTTCATCCTCCCCCGATTTCAGATGATTTGCTGGGAACGTTACGAGCCATCAGCGACGAATGGCTCAACCTGATGCAGGGGTCAGAAAAACAGTTTTCCTTGGGCTGGTTTGATGATGACTATTTGCGGGAGTGCGAGATTGTCACGGTTGAATCGGCCACGGGCGAGATTACCGCGTTTGCCAATGTGGTGCCGGAATATCAGAAAAAAGATGCAACCATCGATTTGATGCGCCGACGCAACCAAGTGGAGCATGGCACCATGGATTTTCTCTTCATCTCCCTATTTCAGCACTTCAACTCTCAAGGATATTGCGGCTTTAATCTCGGGCTCTCAGCCCTCTCCGGTGTGGGAGAAATGCCCCAATCGCCTCGCATTGAGAAGGTGCTGCATTATCTCTACCAGCATCTCAACCAGTTCTACAACTTTCAAGGACTGCACGCCTACAAAGATAAGTTTCGCCCCCGGTGGGAACCCCGCTATCTCATCTACCCTAGCCTTGCGGCTCTGCCTGATGTGGTGATTGCCTTGGTGCGGGCTGATTCGGGCGATCGCCTGCTTGACTATTTCAAGCCCGGTTCATAACCACCGAGCGTCCAAACCACCGAGCGGCCAACGGTTTTTCCCGCTATGGCGCGTCGCTGAGCTGACGAATGAATTGAGCGATCGCCCCATTCACCCGATCAGGACATTCCGCTAACATCAAGTGTCCGGCATCGGCGAGATGGAGATGCTGGGCGTTAGAAAAATAGGCCGCCAACTCAGACCCCATGGCTGCTGTAAACATCGGATCTTGCCCCCCACTCATGATCAAAATGGGCAACCCCTGCAAGTGCTGCTTAGCACTGCGCCGCGCAAAAAAGTTGTATCGCCAGAAAATTTCTAGCGCCTCATAGGGGTGAAATTCACTGGGTACCGGACTTTCAGCGAAAAACCGATCGAGCTTGGTCTCATCGTGAGCCGTGGATAGTTTTTGGGTCAGGCGCTGCACCAGCGGTAACTGGTACGCATATCGCCCGCCCCATTTGAGCGCTTTCATCAACGGAATTTCCCACCAGGGGGCTAAATCGTGGGTGCCGCCTGCAATCAAAATCAGGGCTGTGGTGGAATGATGGCGAGCCCATTCCAACCCGATGGGAACGCCGTAGCTGTGACAGCAGAGAATGGGGCGCTGAATTTGAAACTGGTGCAGCAATCGGGTCAGGTCGCGACAGTGTCGCCCGACAGAATAGCGGTGGTAAGGGTTCGATTGCCCGTGTCCGGCCAAATCGTAGGCCAGGGCTTCCCATCCATGCGCTACGGCAAATTCGTATTGCGATCGCCAGTTATACCGATTCCCCAACCCTCCATGCAAAAACACCAGGGGCGGCGCATCTCCTGGGACATGACAGGCGTGCAGCGTCACTCCTCGTCGAATGTTGATCGGGCAACCGATGAGCAGATCTGCGGCATTAGACATTCACAACAACTCAATCCGTATGGGGTCAAAACGAAAGCGAACGGTGTCTCCCGCCGGGGAGCACCCACCCAGATCGCATCGTTTAATGCTACCTACTTAGGAAGTAAACATGGTGTTTAACCCTTGCCGATCATCCCTCCGAGAGTGTCTTTCTTTGGATGAGGAAAATTCAGTAGGGCGATCGCTCATATATGAATTTTTTACTCGCTAGATAACCTGCGATAAAAACACGGTTTATGCTGAGGGGTAAGACCCTGCGTATAATGATTGATTGGGGCGATCGCCCTGGGGTGCAATTTCTCAAGGGCGCAATATTACTTGCCCCCGGCATCTAATCTTATATTTTTAAGGATTCAGGATGACATTATGGCAAACACCACTAATCAACGGACAAACGCCGCTGGAATTGCCATCATTAAAGAGTTTGAAGGATTACGTCTAGAATCTTACCTGTGCCCCGCAGGAGTCTGGACTGTGGGCTACGGCACGACCAAAGGCGTGCGGCCTAACGTGTGCATTTCTGAAGAAAAGGCCGAACAGCTCTTGCGAGAAGACCTGGCCTCCTTTGAAGCAGGGGTCAACAAAATGCTGGCAGGAGTTCCGCTCAGCAACAATCAGTTTAGTGCCTTAGTTTCCTTGTGTTACAACTGTGGTCTTGCCCCCATTAAGCAAGGCAATACCATTCGCCGCACTTTAGAAGCAGGAGACTATAACGGAGCCGCCGATGGCTTCTTGCTCTGGCGCAAGGCGGGCGGGCGGGTGCTTGAAGGCTTGGTCAGACGCCGCAAACGGGAGCGCGAACTCTTTCTCAGCGGTGGCAGTGCTGCTGTCGCACCCGCTTCTATGCCAGATTTGTCTGAAGCTCAAGGTGGCAGCTCGACTCGCATTATTGTCAAAGTCACCCAAGATACCTTCCTCAAGGCATCGCTAAAGCAGCAGGTGGAGTTGACAGACAGTGAGAAAAAGTTTCTCAAAGCCAATATGCTTATGGCGGGAGAACTGCGGAGTAAAGATGCAGGTCACTTTAGAGTGTGGCTAGAAGAAGACTCAAAAGACGAAGAATGGTATCTCTACGAAGGCCATGTCGAAATTCTCAATGTAGTCGCCATTCAATAGGTCGCTGTCTTATGGTGTAGCGATCGCACTGCTGAGCAGTTTGGGCAAGTTTAGTCGGCATATTCTGCATATTCGGTATGTTATGACGATTCAGCCTGCCTCACCTGCTGGGGAAATCGTTTGCGATATGCGTTCTTGATCCAGCGGAGGCTGGGCTGTTCTACAAATCGGGTTATCACTGCGGCTAGGGCGATCGCCACACTAAACGCAGCCACAATGCTGAAGATAGGAGACAGACCTCGCATCTCCAAGTCTCGAATTACGATATAGCCAATGTTTTGATGGACAAGATAGAGCGGGTAAGAAATAGTTCCTAGGGCCATCAGCGGTGGAATGGCGATCGCCCATAGCTTGCCTGCATTGATCAGAAAAAAGATCACCATGTAGAGAACAATCGCCAGATGCTTATCCCATTCGGGGTAGAGGGCGATCTGAGATGCAAGACCACCTGCCAATAGGCCATAGCGAAAAACCGAGGGGCCTTGTTGCCGAATTCGATAAAATACAATTCCCATGATAAAAAGATGGGCATATCCGGGCAAAAACCATGATTCAAGTCGTTCAGGAATATTAATTAAAAGATGATGATTTTCTAATGCATTAAGACTTAACCAAATAAATAAAACTTTCTCAATATGCGGTAACAATCGCAATATAAATAAACCCAACATTAATACATAGAAAATAAACTCAACATGCAGAGTCCAATACACGCCATCGACATCGGGAATGCGCCAAAATCGATGGATCATCAAACTATTTAATAACGCATTTTTGAGAGACACCTCTCGCCCCGGCAACCCAATGAGGGCAACAGCAGAAAAGGTGAGTGCGATCGCCACCCAATAGGTTGGATAAAGCCGCGCTAGGCGACCTACGATAAAGTCGAGCGATCGCTGGGTGCGCTGTAGACTCATCAAAATGACAAAGCCGCTAATCATAAAAAATAGCAACACCCCATAACGACCCGCAGGCAACCGATAGAAGAAATCTGATGTGTGCCCGTAGATGTCGTTATAGCGAGTCGTGTAGTGATATCCGACCACGCTTAAGGCGGCTAACCCTCTTAATGCATCTAATTCAAGAATACGAGAGGTTGCGACTGAGGGAGTATATAACGGTTTAAGAATCATTAGAAAACCCACAAAAATGACATTCATACATTGATCTGAAACATTGGATACACTTACACAAAAATACTCCTTGGTTATTATTTTGAAATGTTGCCACCTTTTTATTTTCTAGATACAGTGAGGGAGAGAGACAGACATAAAACACCTCATACAACCTTGTTATGAAATATTGGTGTTAGTGTGGGTGTCTTGATTTAGATATCAATCATGTTACTGGCAAGAGCTTAGTGCCAAGCACTAAGGACTATCACCTCAAGGAAGGCCACTATGGCACAAATCGTCTATACATCTCCAGCTCAAGGCTTCAAACCCTTCATCATTCCGCAGCAACCCAAAACTCTGGATGAGTCCATTCATGAAGCTCGAAATTACGCCCGCATGATCTCAGAGATTTCTGGCACTATGTCACCAGAAGCTGCCGTTGCCTGGGATAGTTTAGAAGAGCTACTTGCAGCGAAGGCTCATCGCAAGATCAAGGTAATCAATCCGTTTACGGAATATTGTAATCGCTATCCTGATGCTCCCGAAGCTCGCATGTACGACGTTTAAGCTCATGCTTTTGGTTACTCTCGGTGTTGCACCTTCGAAGAATGATGTTGGTAGGGGCATGGCATTGCTATGCCCCTACAGAGGTGCTTTATCACCTCCTGCGATTCACAAGAGTTCTTGATGGTTGTTGGGCGATCGCACCGCTAACGATAAACGTATAACTACTGTGAAATCACTGCTGCAAAACATTGAGAGATATCTTTCAGAGCTCTAACATCATTCTCATAGACAGTCAGATGATTCGGTAAACTGGCACACATTAGCCGTGGGTGAATTCTCAGTATTTTGCAACCGTTGAGATTCAGGCACCCCATAAAACCACCACACGGCAGTGCCGCCGATTAAGGTGAGTGAGCCAATCAAGACTCCGGTCAACAGCCTCACCTGAGCCTGTAGTCGCTTAACATCTTGAATCGAGACAACCGAAGCAGAACGCACACTCTCATCGGGCACTTCTACGGTCTGGGTGTTGAGGCTCTCCAAGGTTGTCGGCGGCACGCCAAACGCAACCTGATCATGGAGCCAATTGGTAATGAGCTGCGGGCAGTTTTTCTTAAACCAGAGGTATCCGATCGTGCGGAATGCAGGTTTTGATCTGGCTGCGACAGACTTACTGATTTTATTGAGGGCTTTGGGGGCAACCTTTTGATTAATGAGATTGGTGGCTCCCACATCGTATAGGCAGTCGAGAATGAGTTTAATCGTGACTTCTTGGCTCGCCGAAAGGTGGTCTAACAGCAACTCTACATCCTGCATTCGCTCCGCTTCTGTTCTTTTCTCAGCTATGTCTTGAGGATTTTTCATCAGATCGAGTGGGGATGAGGTTGCAAGTTAAATGGAGCTTTTAAAGATGGAGCCTTACTATTACTAGATTAAAGGCTTCTGAGGGGAGCTTCAAGGATTCGTTCTAAACAATGGTTGATATGAACTTCGGTGCAGTCTCTACTCTACTAGAGGCGACGGCATCAAGCGGCTAAATGCTGATGATGTCGTTGGTTATCTTTGACATATTGTGCCAGATCGCGATCGCCCCTTGAAACCGCTGCTAACAAATGAACGTGCAGACCTATGCTGCTCCTGATTAGGTGTCCCGATGATTCGGGGCGGGCGATCAGGGGTTTATGCAACGTCCGAAGAAAGACTGATTGACTCTCCACTGGAGTGGAATGTCTAAGCTAAGGGTACGGGAGATGTCTTCTTCCCTGACTTTCTCCCTCAATTTCTGACCTCAATAGATTTGTCAGCAGATTTGCCAGCCCAACTTAGAAAACCACGGTGATTAAGATAATGCGTATAAACACACGAGGGGCGATCGCCCTCCTTTTGATAATTGGGAGTCTGGGTCTGGGTGCATGTTCTCATTCAGCGTCTTTGCAAGGCTCCACAGAACAAGGCTCCACAGAAGGTTCTACTCAGCAGGCTACCCTAGTCGCAGATTTGCCGCCCGAAGCACGCCAAATTGTTTCGTTTCGGAGTCCTAGCTGTGGCTGCTGCGAAGGCTGGGTCGAGCACATGCGGGCTCAAGGCTTCCAGGTCGAAGACAACGTTGTGGATGACGTCGAAGCCGTAAAACGGGAGCACAACATCCCGACAGATCTGGCCTCTTGCCATACGGCGATCGCCAACGGATACGTCATCGAAGGTCATATTCCTGCCGCTGACGTGAGCCGCTTGCTGACCGAAAAGCCGGATGTCTTAGGCATCGCCGTGCCCGGAATGCCCATTGGTTCTCCAGGGATGGAATCAGGAGACATTCAGCAACCCTATGCGGTCTACACCTTCACCGAAGACGGGACACCTGAGATATTTCAAGAACATTCTTGAAGGGTCAGCTTTCATCAATATTCACAAGAAGCGGAATTCACAAGAAGCGGAAGCAGTTGAATTAACCTTCAGTCTGTGATCCGACTTCATCACAGACTGAAGGTTTACATGATGAAACGCAAAGATTTTCTGACGCTCAGTGCGGGTAGCGTTGGGGCGGTGTTACTGAGTCGATGTGCAAACGTGCGGTCTCTACCGCAACCAAAGACCGCAAGCCTCGCACCTGCAACCTATGTCAGCCAAGGCGGCTTACTAGAGCTAGATTTAGATGCTCGGGCTCAAGCCGTCTCCATAGACGGGCAATCGGCCAATCTTCTCAGCTATGGCGGGCGTATTCCTGGCCCTCAGCTTGAGGTGCGTCCGGGTGACACCGTGCGGATTCATTTCACCAATCATCTGGCCGCACCCACCAACCTGCACTACCACGGGCTACACATTCCTCCCACCGGGCAAGCAGATAACCCATTTCTGGAGATCTCTACTGGCGATCGCCTGACCTATGAGTTTACGATTCCAGCCGACCATCACAGCGTCACGGCTTACTATCATCCCCATGTTCACGGCTATGTTGCTCAGCAGATTTTTGGCGGGTTGGGGGGAGTCTTGATCGTGCGAGGTGCCTTAGATGAGATTCCTGAAATTCAGTCTGCTCAAGAAGAGCTGCTTTTCCTCAAAGACTTTGATTTGAGTCAGCCCGTGAATTCTCCTGACCCCTATTTCGGCATCCAGATGCCGGGGCGAGAAGGAGCGTTGGCGACCGTGAATGGTCAGGTCAATCCTTCTTTCACGATTCCGTCTGGCGGATTGTTGCGATTTAGAATTGTTAATGCGTCTACGTCTCGGTTTTATCGCCTTGCCCTCGAAGATCACCCCCTCTATCTGATTGCGACCGATGGCGGGGCGATCGCCCAACCCGTTGAGCTGCCAGAACTCCTGCTGTCACCCGGCGAACGAGCAGAAGTGCTCGTGCGGGGCAACCGAGAACCAGGTCAATATCGGTTGCTCAACCTGCCCTATCAACGGGGTGCAATGGGGATGATGGGCGGCATGATGGGCAACATGATGGGGCAAAGGGAGTCTGAGCGAGATCAACAGGGTGATTCTAGCCCTCACACTCTGGCAACCCTCACCTATTCAGGCCAGGGCGAACTTTTGCCATTGCCGCAGCAGCTCATTGCAGTCGAAGCCCTACCCGAGCCTCAAAATGTGCGGCAGTTCACCTTAAATCACGGCATGGTTGCAGGACGAGGCATGGCGTTTTTGATCAACGGCAGATCGTTTGACCATGGCCATGTCGATACACAGGTCACCCTCGACACCGTTGAAGAGTGGGAGCTAATCAATACAGGGGTGATGGATCATCCTTTCCATTTGCACACCAATCGATTTCAAATCATCAGCCGCAATAACCAACCTGTGCCCTACCCAGCCTGGAAAGATACGATCCTAATTCCGGCGGGCGAATCGGCGCGTATTCGAGTCGCGTTTAAGGACTTTACGGGCCAGACGGTCTATCACTGTCATATCCTTGACCATGAAGATCTCGGCATGATGGGTGTGATTGAGATGCAGGCATAGCATCACGGCAAGACGAGCCATCAGAAGACAGCTTAAGGACTACTCGCCATACCACTCTTGTCGCCATTGCTGCATCTCACCAATTTTGATCTGCTGGGCATCAATAATCGCCTCAGCAAGTGCTCTCATTTCTGGGCGATTAGACCGTCCAAGCACCTGTCGCGCCATGGCGTGGGTCTGATTGAAAAGAGTAGGTTACTCAACCTTTTTGCAGAGAAAATAAATGAGAGGAGTGCCAATCGGCGATTACGGTTCAGATAAGTTCAGACTTCGTAAACTTGGCGTTGTAACGTTAGGGTTTGGAGGGTGTATGGTTCAAATGGGGGACAGCAATTCTCATCATGCTTACGCTACAACACCCGCAAATAAATTGCGGGCTACAAATGATCAAGTCCCTTCGGGACTGATAGCCGACGGATCTTAGCCCCAACGGGGCTTTCACGGATTAGCCCGCAATTTATTCGCGGGCAGGTCGGAAGCGTAGCCAAATAGCCAACTCGCCAAACTGAGAATTGCTGAATGGGGGATGAAATGCTTGACTCAATGCCATTGAGTCTTGGCTGCAATCAGCTTTGAGCCTTGTCTTTTTTGAGCCTTGTCCTCAAGACAGTCTTAACTCAGGTTAAACGCAAGACTATCTTTCCAACTGCACCTTACAACTGCACCGTCTGACTCGATAGGTAGACCATATCTGTGACTTCATCAACGCGATCGCCCCATCCATTGATTGGCTGGCGAGAATGGCTCACCCTACCTGAGCTAGGAATTTCGAGCATCAAGGCCAAAATTGACACGGGAGCCCGCACGTCCTCTCTCTACGCCTTTAATATTGAACCGTTTGACCGCGATGGCGTTCATCACGTTCGGTTTAAGGTGCATCCGTCTCAGCACGATGAGACAGAAACAATTGAGTCTGAAGCTCCATTACTCGACCAGCGACAGGTCAAAAATTCGGGGGGCAAGGCTGAATTGCGACCCGTTATCTTGACGCCTGTAAGTCTCAATGGGCAACTCTGGCCCATCGAACTCACCCTCACCCATCGCCGGGGTATGCAATTTCGTATGTTGCTTGGGCGTGAGGCGGTGCGCAAACGATTTCTGGTTGATCCAGGACGCTCTTATCTACAAAGCTCGCGGCCTGTTTCATCCGCCCCGTCTCATCCGCCCACCGATCGCTAGCGGGAATCAGATAAGGTTTGAATGATAAAGGTTTGAACGATGTTGAAAACTGAATTGGTTTTAGGGAGATTTCTAGATTCATGAAGATTGCGATTTTGTCGCGCAATGCCTCGCTCTACTCCACGCGACGGCTGAAGGAAGCCGGAGAAGAACGCGGGCACACCATACAGATTATTGATTACTTGCGATGCTATATGAACATTACGTCGCATCGGCCCCAGTTGATTTACCAGGGCGAGCCGATGGATGATTTCGATGCGGTGGTGCCACGCATCGGATCATCGAAGACGTTTTACGGTACGGCGGTGGTGCGCCAGTTTGAAATGATGGGCGTTTTTTCGACCAATGACTCCCAAGGGATTTCGCGCTCTCGTGACAAGCTACGATGCCTGCAACTGCTGGCTCGAAAAGGCATTGGGCTACCCGTCACCGGGTTTGCTCACTCCACCAAAGATATCGAAGGTCTGCTTGATATTGTTGGGGGTGCGCCCCTGGTGATTAAGCTGCTAGAAGGCACTCAAGGGATTGGCGTCGTCTTGGCTGAGACGAAGCAGGCGGCGACTTCGGTGATCGAAGCATTCCGTGGATTAGATGCCAATATTTTGGTGCAAGAATTTATTAAAGAAGCGGGCGGCATGGATATTCGCTGCTTTGTGGTGGGAGATAAGGTGATTGCTGCCATGAAGCGCCAGGGCGCGCCCGGTGAGTTTCGCTCTAATATTCACCGAGGAGGCAGTGCCGCAAAAGTGAAGCTGACGCCAGAAGAACGCAGCACCGCAACACGGGCAGCAAAAGCCATGGGGCTGCATGTTGCGGGGGTAGATATTCTCCGGTCGAACCACGGGCCTGTGGTGATGGAGGTCAACTCTTCCCCTGGACTGGAAGGCATTGAGGCTGCAACGGCAGTGGATGTTGCGGGTAAGATTATTGAATTCATTGAGAAAAATGCATCGCAGGGCAAGACGCGCGATCACATTCAGCACTGATGTCCAGCGCTAAGTAGGTAACCCTAAATAAATGATGCCGTAGGGTGCCGTTAGGCGTAGCCGTAACGCACCACTCTATAAGGCTTTGATGCGTTACGCTGTCGCTAACGCATCCTACAAATAATTAAGATCACCTACTTAATGTCTAGCACTGATGCTCAAACTCAGGCCCTCCGGTCGCACCCTGGGTCGATGATTTTTCCCTGTTCTGTTCTGATCTGATTCCTGTCCTGATCTGAGTCGTTGGAGGCTTATTCGCAATCCATTGTTCTTATTCTGATTTGCCCAATGCGGGTAGTTTTACTCCCGGTTATTGCGGCTGTTTTCTCCAGCGCTCTGAGCTTTTGGGTTCAGCGCCCTTATCGTCATGACTCGATCGAGCCAGCCCCCCTCAACGGCGCAGTCGATCACCGTGGCTGGTGTGGCGATCGCCCCAGGCCAGCGACAGCGAGTTGAAGTTCCGGTGGCAAAGTTGCCGACTCAGACTCCGATGTCGTTGCCTGTGACCGTGGTTAACGGCAAGCAGGCAGGGCCTTGTCTGTGGCTGAGTGCAGCCCTCCACGGCGATGAGATCAATGGGGTCGAAATTATTCGTCAGGTGTTGGGTAGCGTTTCGCCTAAAACTCTCGCCGGAACTTTGATTGCTGTTCCGGTGGTCAACATTTTTGGGTTCATTGAGCAGTCGCGCTATCTGCCCGATCGGCGTGACCTTAACCGTTCATTTCCCGGTTCTCCACGGGGGTCTCTTGCAGCACGGCTGGCTCACCTATTGCTTAAGGAGGTGGTGGCTCACTGCTCCCATGGCATCGACCTGCACACAGCGGCCATTCATCGTCACAATCTGCCTCAAATTCGCGCCAACTTAGAAGATGAAGAAACCCATCGCTGCGCCAAGGCATTCGGTGCGCCGCTGATGATTCACGCCGCAACCCGCGATGGCTCACTGCGGCAGGCCGCAGCCAAGCGAGGATGTTCGGTGTTGCTCTACGAAGGGGGAGAAGCGCTGCGGTTTAACGAAGATGCCATTCAAGCGGGGGTCGAAGGCATCAAAGGGGTGATGACTTATCTGAATATGATTGCCTACTCCCCTGCGGCTACGTCAAAGCCTACTCTTGGCGATCGCACGCAGGGACAGCACGCCGAGGGGCAACACGCCGAGTTTCCCTACTGCAACATTCCGCTACAAGTCGAATCCACTCGCTGGATAAGGGCATCGCGGGGGGGGCTGTTTCATCTGGATGTTGAGATTGGGCAGCAGGTGGCGAAAAAACAGCGACTGGGCACCATTCGCGACACATTTGGGGACAAGAGCGTCAACCTGACGGCTCCCCAAGCAGGTTTGGTCATCGGGGCGACGCGCAATCCGCTGGTAAACCAAGGCGATGCGGTGATTCACCTGGCCATGTTGGAGGCTTGATCGTGTGGTGGGCCATAAGCCCAGCGCAGGTCTTATTTTCCGGCAAGGCATTCAGCCGTTGAGTCTCAGTTTAGAACAGGTTGGAGTGGTTGCTCGCTGCGTTGACGATGCCGCCCTAATCGCTTCAGTGCTGAGCTTCAGTGCTGATTGATCCCCAATCCCTGAGTCAAGAAGAAAGGTTTGGAGTTGATGCGCCATTTCAGAATGACCGCTTCGGCTCTCGTGAGAGGCGTCTACAGCGCTACAGCAATTCTCATTATGGTTACGCCCCAACACCCGCAAATAAATTGCGGGCTACAGACGATCAAGTCCCTGCGGGACTGATAGCCGACAGATCTTAGCCCCAACGGGGCTTTCACTCACTAGCCCGCAATTTATTCGCGGGCGAGTCGGAAGCGTAGTCAGATAGCCAATTCGCCAAACTGAGAATTGCTGACAGCGGGATGCACCTCGCCTTGCTTTGGTCGAAACCTGTGCCTGGGATCAGGCTGAACCCGACCAGCGATCGCACTTGTTCTCACAGGCGCAGGCGTTTGAGCAACGGGGATCAGTGGTGGATGAAATCGAGCTGCTAGAAGCGTTTAACGCCTTTCAAGCCGTGATGACAAACCTGATGCTGCCAGAAGTAGCGCATCAGTATCGGGCACTGCGACAGCCTCATGGGTCATTGTTGAGCGATCGCTTCACCCAAAAGGTCGATGAAGAATCACAGATATCAGCAGTAGAGTACCTACACGCGATCGCCATGCGGCAAGCCTATCAGCATTAGATTGCTCCCCCTGTTGCAGCGATAGGATGCCGTGCTGACCCTGGCAACTCCGGGTGAGGCTCCCCAGAGTCTTGACAGCAATCACCATCCAGACCGAGCCACACCGTTAAAAACGACACCGTTTTAGGGGCTCTTCATCAGTACTCTTTAAGTCAGTACTTTTGTAGGATGTAAAACGGCGTGCCTCCCTGAGCAAGACCAATCGTTCATGAAGGTTTCTAAAGGTCAATGGTTCCACAGGCCAATGGTTCCACAGGCCAATGGTTGCGGCTTGTTCAAAGATTATTAACGATTAGCCGTTTTAGTCCCCCGACAGGATAAGAACAACTTATATTTTGGGAAAAATAGGCGCATGGTCTGCTTGAAATGGTCTACTTGAAAAAACTTGACCGATTGGACGGTCTGTATAGCTGTAGTCAGCTTATTTAGGATATAGACATTTTTGTGGGCGCGCGCCGCGTGCCCACAAAAATGTCCTAAGGCTACTGGCTGTAGCTATATTGCGAATCTCTCTCGATCAGTGAAGGATGAATTGATGCAACCTCGATTTATTTAACAGATTCTGCCCCTCGTTGGGTTGCCTGCACCGACCACTCACCACCCTTGACACCGTGCGCGTTCCTCCTCCTTTTTCTCGCTCGATACCCTGGGGATTCTCTCCGAGACGACTGGCTCGGCGGGGCCTTAGCTGGCTCATCTGCTCCCCTTCCAAACGACCGTCGTTGCACCGCTCAGAGCAATCGAAGTTTGCCTTAGCGCCGACTCGCTCATCCTCAGACTTTGCGATCGCCCTATCGTGGCGCAGTCTCATGGCTGTGGTTGCAGGGCTTGTGGTAAGCACCGGGATAGACCCTATGCCTGCGATCGCCGCTGAAAAACTGACCATACAACTTGGCCCGATTCAGCAGTCGGTCACGGTTGCAGAACTAGAAGCCTTTGCAAAAACTGGTGAACCTCCGGCGAGGCTGCGCCCCTACAGCCCCATCTTCAACGATGACCTGCGGCTCGCACTCACCAGCCCCGTGCAGCTTGATCCCTCCGTTAGCGACAACCTGGTTGAAGACCTGCTGCAATCGTCTTCAGGGGAGCGGTTTTTAGAATTGCTGGAGATGGCCATACCCGACAGCCAGCCTCAGCAGTTTGAAGACGCCTTAAAGATGGCGGCTCGCCAGCCTCGGGGCCTCAGCTTGCTGGGGTTTTTGCAGGCATTTCCAGCGGAAGAAGTGACCGTCGATGCCTCATCGGCGATCGCCCTCGCTTCTCAGTTCAATCTGCCTCGGTGGCAGAGTCACGCGCTCGATTCGATTTTGGAGCGAGAGCTGACCGTCGAAACCGAGCCTTTCTATGCAGCCTTTGACCCGAGTGCGGCAGGGTTTGAAACGGTGCGGCAGCAGACCCTCACCTTTCGCGATCGCGCGCGCGATCGCACCATTCCGGTCGATCTCTACTGGAGTCGCTGGTCGAGTGGCCCCTTGGTCATCATTTCTCACGGCTTTGGAGCCGATCGCCACTTTCTCGATTATCTGGCTCAGCACCTCGCTTCCCACGGGCTGACGGTTGCTGCCCTAGAGCACCCCGGCAGCAATGTCACCTGGTTAACAGGCATCACCCTAGGCGAAGCAGGCAGCAAACTCAGCGATATCCTCCCCTCTACTGAATTTGTCGATCGCCCCCAAGATATTAGCTTTTTGCTAGACGAGTTTGAGCGGCTCAATCAATACTCTAGCGTCCTTGGCGGCAAGCTCAACACGCGTCAGGTCACGGTGATCGGCCATTCTTTAGGCGGCTCCACCGCATTGGCCTTGGCAGGCGCACAGATGAATTTGCCCCACCTCAGAGAGTTTTGTGAAGGGCGCAGTCTCATGGGTCTGTCTCCGGCTGACTGGCTCCAGTGCAGCGCGGCTGATTTGCCCGATCGAGACTATGACTTGCGCGATCGCCGAGTCACCCAAGTGATGGCCATGAGCCCTGTGATGGGGCGCATTTTTGATGCTGAGGGGCTGAGCCAGGTCAAGGTGCCGCTGGTGATTGTCTCCTCTAGCCAAGATGCCATTACGCCCTCCGTCAGCCAGCAAATGTTGCCGTTTATGGCGTTTGAGCAAGACAATGCATTTTTGCTCACGGCCATTGGGGCGACTCATCTGAGTGTGGGCGATCCGGCCAATCTCAATGAAGCGATCACTCAAAATATGATTTTGCAAGAGCGCCGTCGCGATGAGACCGAAGCCCTGCGGCGAATGCTTAAAGGATTTAGTCTGGCTTTTGTGAAGCAACAGACCCCAGAAGCAAGTTTATATGAGCCATTTTTGAGCCCTGCCTATGTGCAGTCTTGGTCTATGGAGACCGTGCGGCTGCGACTAAACCCCGATATCCCGCCTGCGTTACGAAACTGGCTCAACACAGCGGCTGTGCCCCTAGAACAGGTGGTTGCAGCTTCTATGCCTAAGGGCAAACCATCAAAAGATACGGCTTATACCGTTAGCGTTGGGGTCTTAACCCATGCGGTTCTCTTAGTGTTATTCATTCCGCCCTCTCAGCTTGCATTAACGGCTGTGCAATTTTTGCGTCAGAAAAAGCGACCTGAACGAAACAAGCGAAGAAAGTACATCCTTTAGGGCATCCTTCAGATAAAGGCGAATGGGCTAGTGGAGTAGGTTGGGTTGAGGTTACGAAACCCAACAATACTAAGCTTTTCGTTGGGTTCGCTATCGCTTAACCCAACCTACCAAATTAACTGTGTCGCACCACTACATTAAAACTTCTGTCAGTCACTCAACCCATTCGACAGTCAGTTAAAGGTTCTAGAACCTTCTAGACGTTAACTAGCTGTTTAGACAGCGCGTCGCTATCAAGCATGATTAGCCAGATAAAGACGATTAGATAAAGGCGAATCGGCTAGTCACTAAAGGTATGCTCTAAGGGATAAGGCTTTTACCGGGGGATCAGAAAAACAACAATGAACTTTGAGGAGCTGTTCATCAGTCAATCTAGCCATACGCTTTGGATTCTCGGAGGCGTCTCATTGTTGGGGTTGGGGCTGTTTGTGGGTGAGCCGAGTCTCGCCGCCATTGGCCTTGCCGCCATTATTACGGCGATCGCCGCCCTCAGTGTTCCTTCTATTTCCGTTCAGCTGATTATTTGGAGCATTTTATCTGTCTCTCTTGCCGTTGTCATGCGAGGCATGGTGCCCCAGCAAGCAACCGATTTTCGGCGGCAGGTAGAGGCTGAGGTGACGGGGGTCATTCCTCCTGGGCGAGCCGGAGAAGTGACCTTTGAAGGTTCATTGTGGAAGGCGAAGTGCCAGATTCCTGATCTAGAAGTTCACGAAGGGGAGATCGTCCATGTCGTTGGGCGGCAGGCAAACACGTTGATTGTGCTACCGCTGTCGTTTCTCGATCCTTAACCCAGCTTGAGCTAGATGGCCTCAAGACTTGGGATATCCCGGCAAGATTGAGACCTGCTTTGGGTTATTGTCGCGTTTTGTGTAGCCATAGGCCCAGGCAATCAGCACAAACTGCAACGGCAATCGAATGGCGTGAAACAACCAATTGCTAGGCAATCCGCCAATTTGAATCTGGTTGACAGCCATGTTGATATTGGCAGGATAGACCGCAATAAACAGAGCCACCAATCCCCACGCGGCCCATCGACTCAGCGGTGGCATCAGCAGCGTTAGCCCCAAGACAATTTCGATGACACCGCTAATGTAGACCAGCATTGCCGGATAGGGCAAAAAATCAGGCACAATGCGGATAAAGGGTTCAGAAGTAAGGAAATGTAGGGTGCCCGCCACCCCCATGCTGATGGCTAAGACAACTCTTAGCGCCTCTTTATTGCGAGTGAAAAATTCTCGAATGGGTTGAACCATGGGCTCAAAGATAGATAGCCCATTTATTGTGATTGACAGAGGCTCACCTGTCATCTCATCTGAGCATGAAAATCTGTAGGGGCGCTCAGCTGAGCGCCCCCCAATCGGGGAAGAATCAACATCTCATGATTACGAAGATTGATCCCAAAGATTGATCCCAAAGACTGACCCCAAAGATTGCCTCTAACCATTGACGAGACTGGATGCCATATCTAACAGGTCTGTTGGAAAAACAGGCTTTGCAAGAAACCGTTGAAACCCAGCCGCCATTGCCGCTTGGATATCTTGCTCAGAGACATACCCGGTGAGGGCGATCGCCAAAATCTCGCCATTCTGATCGGCAGGCAGCGATCGCACCTGTTGCATCAGCTCATAGCCATTGACATCGGGCATGCCGATATCGCTGATTAGCAGATCTTGAGGCTGACGAGTCAAGATATCTAGAGCCGCCGCCGCCGTTTGCGCCTCAGAGACGATCGCCCCAGCCTGATGCAAAACAATCGAAAAAAGCAGCATATTCTCTGGGGTGTCTTCTACCACCAAAATCCGGATACCGTTTAAAACAAGAGCCGGGTCGGAGGTTGGCACAGAAGGCACGGGGGCGAGACTCGACTCACCGACAATTTTTGGGAGGGTGACCGTAAACGTCGTTCCCTGGTTGTTGCCCGCGCTATGGGCTTCAACGGTGCCATCGTGAGCTTCCACAATAGAGTGGACTAAAAACAGCCCCAACCCTAAGCCACTTTCTCGTCGCGTATCAGATGAATCAGCTTGACGAAAGCGATCAAACACGTGAGGCAGCAAGCTAGGCTCAATGCCCTGCCCGGTGTCGCTGATCTGCACCTG